>JASBTC010000088.1 GCA_030148625.1 Sphingobium sp.
AGGCTGCGTGATTCCGGAATCACGCAGCCTGATCCAGCTGTTTGTTTTTAGCGCGATTTCCAGTCAGGCGGCTGCACCCGGCATCAAAGCATAACGACCAGTATCGCGGTGACCCCGCCGATCGCGGCGATCAGCGCCGCCGCGCACAGGGCGTAGGTGCGTATGGCGCCGCCCGCTCCCCCGCGCGGCGCGGCGAAGAAGGTCCCGGCATGGTCGGCCCTTTCCGCATCTTGCGGCAGATCCGCCGGGAACGGCGTCCGCGAGACCAGCCCCGGACCGCTGACCCCGCTTGCCAGCGCAAGCTTTTCGAAGGCGAGCTCCATTTTCTCTTCGCTGAGATGCCTGGCGATCGCTTTCATCCGCGCGTCGGTGGCCGGGCCCGAAAGCCGGTCGACGAGCTGCTCGACCTCGCTGTCGAAGGTATGAAGCCGATCGATCGCCTCCATCGCGCGGCGCCGATCCCCGCGCTCCAGCGCAAGCTGCAGCCGGGTCATGGAGAGGATGCCGGCACGGCAGAGCTGAAGGCCCAGGGCATGATCCGTCGCGTCCGGGGCATCGACGGACACCGCGTCCCGAACGCCTGACGAATAATCATTCCGGGCCGAAAGGGCGTTCATACTCCACACTCCTGCATCATCGATCGCCCCGTGCAACGGGCTTAGATGCAGGAGAGTCGATGCAGGAGTCCCGATCCGATCCGCCGTGTCGCGGACACGCCCAACGGTGATCGCGGCGCGCAGACCCGGCCAGAAACCGGAAAAGCGCGATCTACAACCGGCATTTTCGGGTCACGCCACGCCCGGCGACGTAGCGATCGGTCTTCGGATCGTAACGCCGATAGGCCCGCTTGCATGCAGCCACATGGCGTTGCCAGGACGATTTCCCCTGCGCACGCGATTGCTGGGCAAGGCGATCCTGCCTGATCCTCTGCTGATGGCGGATACGGTTATTGTCGCGCTGGGAGCTCAGATAGCTGTCCAGATACTGCGCCTTTGCGGGTGGCGCGGAAACCAGCGTCGCGGACAGCGGCACCATGACGGCCGCGACGGCCACAAGCCATTTTCCAGATCCCATTCCGTCCTCCAGCTTGCCGGTTCACGACGCGGCGCATGCCGCGACATGCGGTCGACAGGCAGAACCCCCGGCGCGCGATTTGGTGCCGTCGCGGCCCCGACCGAAAAATCGCCAACGGCCTGCGATCGGTCGATCCAGGCGATGAGCGGCAGCGGCCCCGAACGAACCGCGCGCGATGCCGGCAAAAAGGCTTGCACTCCCGTATCGATTGCATGAACCTTTCGCTCGACGGGCCTTCGGAGATTGGGGGATCGCGATGGCAGCCAGGTTTCTATCGTTCGCCGCGATGCTTGCGTTGTTCGGCGCCGACCTGGCCGGAGCGCGCGCCGCCGCCCAGGAGCATCACGATCACCAAGCCGCGTTGGGACAGGTGAACTTCCCGATATCCTGCACGCCCGACGCCCAGGCGAAATTCAACACCGTCGCGGCCCTGCTCTATTCCTTTTACTGGGAGAAGATCGACGTCGCGGTCGACGAAGTGCTTGTCGCCGATCCGACATGCGCCATGGCCTATTGGGCGAAAGCGGTAGCGAGCATCGACAATGCGCTGGGATCGCCGCCCACGCCCAAGCTGGAGAAACAGGGCTGGGCGGCAGTGCAGGCGGCCCATCGGCTGGGCGGCGGCAAGACGCCGCGCGAGCGCGCCTATATCTCGGCGGTGGAAAGCCTGTTCAAGGACCATGAGACCGTGCCGTTCGCCCGCCGCGCCAAGGCGTATGAGTCGGCGCTGGAGACGATCCACCGGGACTATCCCGAGGACAACGAAGCCGCGATTCTTTACGCCTTCTGGCTTCAGGTCACGGCCGATCGGAACGACCAGAGCTATACCCAGCAATTGAAGAGCGCGCGGATCCTCGACAGGATCTTCGTCGAGCAGCCGAACCATCCGGGCGTCGCGCACTTCATCATCCATGCCTATGACTTTCCACCGATCGCCGAACATGGGCTGAACGCGGCGCGGCGCTATGCCGCGATCGCCCCGGATTCACCCCATGCGCTGCATATGCCGTCGCACATCTTCTCGCGGGTCGGGCAATGGCAGGATTCGATCGACACGAATGCGCGCTCATATGCCGCGTCGAAGACCGATCGCGATGCCTATCACGCAATGGACTATCTGGTTTACGCCTCGCTCCAGCTCGCGCGTGACGCCGATGCCTGGAAATGGGTGAAGATCGTCGACGCCGCCGCCAGACCGGACGAGGACGCACGCCAGATCGCCTATGCCGGCGCGGCGATCCCGGCGCGCTATGCGCTGGAACGCGGCGATTGGACGATGGCAGCCCGGCTGACGCTGCATCCCGCGAGCGGACAGTTCGACTGGAGCCGGTTTCCGGAAGGCGAAGCGGTCAACGCCTATGCACGCGGCCTCGGCGCGGCGCGGCGCGGCGATGCCGGCGCAGCACAGGCCGAGATCGCGCGGATCGCCGGGCTAAAGGCGGCGATGGTCGATCAGAAGAAGGAGTATTGGGTCGAGCAGGCGGATATCCAGATGGGCGCGATCGCTGCCTGGAAGGCGCGTGCCGAGGGGCGCAATGCCGAGGCGCTGAGACTGATGCGCGAGACGGCCGACCGGGAGGACAGGACCGAGGAGCATATCATGATGCCCGGCCGCGTGATCCCCGTGCGCGAGATGCTGGGCGAATTGCTGCTCGACCTGAAGCAGCCCAAAGAGGCGCTCGCCGCCTTCGAACGGTCGCTGACGAATGACCCCAATCGATTCAGGGGCATTTACGGCGCCGCACGCGCGGCCCGACTCTCGGGCAATAGAGGGAAAGGCGACGAATATTACACCCGGCTGCTTGCCCAGGCGGGCGCGACCGATGGACGCCCTGAAATCAAGCAAGCCAAGTCGGCCGTCGCCAGGCCCGGGAAGTGAGGCGGCTCACGAACATAAGGTGCCTCAAGCGACCTCTTCATGGCGGAGGGAAAGTGCAAGCGGCGGCAAGCGGCCGGCTCTAATTCGGGAACTGCCTCCGCCCGCAGACACTTCCCCGTTTCCGGCCAATTCCGAGCGCGTACAGAGCTGTTCGCTCATCTTCCGAACCATCAAATGCCATCCCCATCTGGGAGTGGCCGGGGCTGCGGGTTGGCCGCAGTGAACGGCCATGATCCATATCCATTTCGGCGTGCGACGCATCGTCACCGTTCCGGAGCGGCCTTGCCGTGAAGCGGCGGCCCCTGCGATCCGGGCGATCATTCCCGCCACGAGGCCCGCATGACCGCGATCCAGTCCTTGTTCGGCGCGCTGGAAGTGAGCGGGCTGAGAGTGCCCAATCGCTTCGTCATGTCGCCGATGACGCGCAGCTTTTCGCCCGGCGGCGTGCCGGGCGAGGATGTGGCCGCCTATTATCGCAGGCGGGCGGAAGGCGGCGTCGGGATCATCCTGACCGAGGGGACCGGGATCGATCACCCGGCCGCGATCGACCATCCCGACATACCGAGACTGGGCAGCGAGGCCGCCGATGCCGGCTGGACCCGCGTCGTGAAGGCAGTGCACACCGCCGGCAGTCTCGTCTTTCCGCAACTATGGCATCAGGGGCCCCTGTTCGGATCGTTGATCGGTGCGTCCCCCCCGCAACAATTGCGTCCGTCGGGTCATTGGGGGCCGGTCGGCGTGCATTCGCTGGATCCAGGCTATGTCGATCTTGCGCAGCGCGCCGAGCGCGCCATGACCGAGGAGGACATCGCCGACGTCATCGACGCCTATGCACGCAGCGCGCGCCAGGCGAAGCGGATCGGCTTCGACGGCATCGCGATCCATGGGGCGCACGGATATCTGATCGACAGTTTCCTGTGGGCGGACACGAACAGGCGCGAAGACCGGTGGGGCGGCGACCTCACGAGACGAAGCCGTTTCGCGGTGGAGACGGTGCGCGCGATCCGCCGCGCCGTCGGCAGCGGCTTTCCGATCCTGTTCCGCTTTTCCCAGCACAAGTCGCAGGATTATCGCGCCCGCCTCGCGCAAGGGGCGGACGAACTCGAGGCGCTGCTCGGCCCGATCGCCGATGCCGGCGTCGACATATTCGACGCGAGCACGCGGCGCTTCTGGGACGCGGCCTTTCCGGGATCCGACCTGAACCTGGCGGGCTGGGCCAAGAAACTGACGGGCCGGACCGCGATGATGGTCGGCGGCGCGGGCCTGCCCCCCGGCCCCGCGGACGGGCCTTGGCGCCCGGACGCATCGGGTGGCGATACGATCGCGCGCGCCGCCGAATGGATCGCGCGGGGCGATGTCGACCTGGTCGGCGTCGGCCGCGCGCTGCTGGCCAATGCCGACCTTGTCCACCGCGTCGCGGCGGGACAGCCGCTCGCCGCGTTCGCCCCCCGATCGACGCGGACGCTTTTCTAGAGCAGGTGATCCGACGGAAGCGGATCACCTGCTCTAGCCGTTTGTTCAAACAGGCTGCTATCCGCCACGATCAGACGCGCGGCGGAGCAGATAGGCCAAACCGGGCCCTTAAAACCGGTATGGCGGGAAACGCCAGTTTGCGGGATTCATCGTCAGGCGCACGATCCAACCTGTGTGAGGCCATTTTCAACGAAAAAGCCGCATCCCTCATATTGATACAGGTTGTCGGCCGGACACTTGCCTTCCGCGCGCAGGCCGTTTGCCATAAACCGTGAATCCTCCAGAAGCTTGCTTACGATGCAGAGGCCCTCGCAATCAGCCTTCGCTGTGCAAGATTTCCCTGCATCCTTGAATTGCCGGAGACACACTTCCATCCGGAGATCGCCGACCCGCTTTATCCGTCCGCCGGTTAGAAGACATTTGTAGACGGCTGAGGGTGTCAAAGTCGGCCCATCGACGCCCCGATCCCAAGTCTGCGGTATCGCTGGCGAAGAGTGAGTGAGGCCAGCGCCCGCCAGCATGATACCAAGGATGATCGGAATAGTTCGAAGTATCATCCCGTCGATTTAGCTGTGCTGCGTTAACGTCCGCTTTCCGCCAGCCAAGGGCGTGCCAGCGTCACCCGGTCCGTGAATTCACGATCCGACCGCAAGCCCCATCCCGGCACCCGATCCACCGGGCCGTCAGGCAAGCAGCGCCACGCTGTTCAGGACCAGCCGGACCAGATCGGCCTGTCGGCTGACGCCCAGCTTCGCGAACACATATTTGGTGTAGGTCCTGACCGAGCTTTCGGCCAGGCCCAGGGCCGCGGCCGCCTCCGCCAGGCTCATGCCGTTGGCCAGGTGCATGGCGAGCCGCGCCTCTGTCGGGCTGAGGCCGAAGATGCGCGCCACCAGCTGATCCGAGGCCAGCCGCCGCGTCGCCGCTTCGGACACATAGATGATGACGGCCGGATAGACGTCGCCGCGCGTCTGTTCGGAGCATTCGACGCTGCGCACCAGCAGGCCCAGATCGCTGTCCCCTCCCTCCACGCGCAGCGCGTCGATGAAGCTGGTGGCGGCATTGCGGTTGCGGTGGGCGAGCGCCTCCTTGACGAGTTTCTGGAACTGGGCGTTGGCCGGGCTCGACGAGAGTGCGAGCCGCCCGCGGGTGACGAGGAGCTGGGGAATATCCTCCACCATCCTGCTGGCCTCCATGATCGCGCCGGTTCCGTCGAGGATCACCGTTCCGATCGACATCCGTTCCAGCGTGTCGGCCAGGACCATCTCGCGCGAGCGCGCCTGTTCGAGCTTGGCATATGTCTTCAGCGCCCGTTCGAGATGGGGGATGAGCCGCTGGAGACAGGCCTTGTCCGCCGCATCGAAATTGCGGTTCGAGGGGCCGTTCATCAGGCCCATGCCGCATTTCCATCCGCCCGGTTCGGACACCAATATGCCCAGCTGATATTCGATGCCGAACGGCTGCATGAGCTCGGTGTAGAAACTGGTCTTCACCAGTTCGTCGCGGGCGATGACCTCATCGAGGATCCGCACGTCGCCCGAACGCGTCAGCGCCTTGCCCAGGGGGTCCAGGTCGCAAAGCCTGAGGCGCGATCCGCGCACCGCTTCGGCGTCGTCGCCCTGTCCGTCGCTTTCCCAGATCACCAGTTGCGGCAGATCGCCGGAGAAGTGGCGCAGGGTCATGGCGGCGACGTCGCTGCCCAGATGGCCGCGCAGGCGCTGGAGAAAGGCTTTCCAGGGCTGTTCGTCGAGCGGCCCCTGATAGATGAGCGCGACGAGATCCTCGTAGGATCGGGAGCATCCCCATTCCCGGACTTCCGCCGCCGGCGCGCCTGCACTGTCGTGGTTCGTCATCGGCCTGGCCCGTCGCGCGCGATCGTCCGCGTCAGACCGGCAATGCCGGACCGGCCCGCACCCGATCGTCGCAGGACTGATCCGTGGCCAACCGGATGTCAACCGATCACGCCGCACGATCATCGTCCGCATCGCCGCGCCGGAGTCCCGCTGTGGCTATTGCGCGAGATAGCCGCCATCGATCACGAGTTCGGTGCCGGTGACGAAGCTGGCTTCGTCCGACGCCAGGAAGAGCACGCCATAGGCCACTTCCTCGGGTTCGCCGAACCGGCCGAGCGGCGTCGCCTCGATCGCCCGGTTCGCGCCGGCCGTCACGCTCTTGCCGTTGTCGATCGCGCCCTGCGACATCGGCGTCCGGATCCAGCCGGGATGGATGGAATTGACGCGGATGCCGTTGCGCCGGGCGGCGCAATAGAGCGCGGCGGATTTCGTGAGCAGGTGCACGCCCCCCTTGCTGGCGACATAGGCGGCGGTGTTGGCGCTGCCGACCATTCCCAGGATCGACGAGAAATTGACGATCGAGCCCCCGCGCCCATTGTGGCGAATGGCGCCGATGCCGTGCTTGATGCCCAGAAAGGTCCCGTCGAGGTTGACGCGCATCATCGCGCGCCATTGATCGAGGCTCAGCGCCTCGACGGTGCCGAACGGCTCCCCGATCCCCGCATTGTTGATCAATATGTCCAGCCCGTCGAACGCGGACAGCGCCCGATCGAGAACCGCGACCCAGCTTTCCTCCTCCGCAATGTCATGCCGCGCGAAGATGGCCGTGCCGCCCGCGCGGCGGATCGCCGCCGCGACATCCTCCCCGGCTTCGGCGCAGATGTCGGTCGCGATAACCGCCGCGCCCTCGCTGGCGAGCAGTTTCGCCGAGGCCGCCCCCATGCCCGATCCGGCGCCGGTCACCAGCGCGACCTTGCCCTTTACGCGATGCCCCATCGATATCTGCCCTGCGACCTGAACCATCGGCTTCATCCGCACTGGCCGCGCGAAACGGCGGAGATCGTCGCGCCGCCGTCGACGACGATCATCTGCCCGGTCATGCCGCGCGCCGCGTCCGACGCCAGGAAAAGCGCCGCCGACGCGATATCGGCCGGATCGATGAGCCCGAGCAGGTGGCGATCCATCCAGCTCGACCGGATCTTGCCGTCGGCGGCATATCGGGCGACGCGCCGGGTGCCGGTGGCGCCGGGCGCGATCGCGTTGACCCGGATATTGTCGGCGGCCAGCGACACCGCCATCGAGCGCGTCAGCGCGGCGACCGCCCCCTTGGCCGCGGTATAGGCGTCATAGCCGGGATGGCCCGCCAGCGCCGCGGTCGAGCTGGTATTGACGATGGCGCCGCCGCCGCCGCGGCGGAGAGCGCCGATGCCATGCCGGCAGACCAGCCAGGTGCCGAGCACATTCACTTCATAGGCCGACCGGAAAACCTCCAGCGGGGTTTCCGATACCGGGCCGTCGCCGGCCGAGGATCCGCCGGCATTGTTGTAGAGAATATCGATCCGGCCGAAATGCGCGGCGGATTCGGCGATCGAGCGTGCGACGCTGTCGTCGCTCCGCACATCAGTTTCCACGAACAGGCAGCGATGGCCCGCGCCGCGCAGATCATCGGCCAATGCCGCGCCGCCCGCGGCATCGACATCGGCGATGACCACCGCGGCGCCCTGCGCCGCGAAGCCGCGGCACGCCGCCTCTCCGATGCCCGCCGAGCCGCCCGTGATATAGGCGACCTTGTCCCGAAGCATCATGGGCGCGGCCGTTCGTAAAAGCCCGGCGAACGCTCCAGATACAGCCGCGTCAGCTTGCGATAGGAGATCAGCCAGCGGCCTTCCACTTTCCGGTAGGTCTCATGATAATGGCCGTAGCCGTGCATGGTTTCCTGGCGTGCGCCGTCGGTCCACCATAGCCGGTCCTCCATGGCCCAGATGCCGCTCGCCTCGGTGTCCGACAGGAAGGCGATTTCAGGCATATGGCCGTGATGGCAGGTGGTGAGCGGCACCGGCCCTTCGATGAAATCGCGGATGCGGGCGATCATCTGGGGAATGCCGACATAATCATAGACCGGGGCCGTCCCGTCGCCCTGGGCCGAGGACGGATGATCCCCATAGGTCTGCCCCCGGACATCGTCGGTATGGCAGGCGGCGTATAAATCCCAGTCCTTGAGATCCAGGGCGCGAAGCCGTGCGGCGAAGACGCCGTGTATCTCCATGATGTCCGCCAATCGGCTTGGGTGTGTCATCTATCTCGGCCCTCTCCTGAAACCGCGACGATGATTGTCGCGACCCGACGCCCCCTGACATCCTCAAACGGGGAGGCCGGTCGTTATTTTGAAGTCGCAGGGTGCCGCGCCCTTTCATCCATAAATGGGGATTCTGGCGGGGGCCCCGCCCGCATAGGCTCGGGGCAAGGTGTCCGGTCAGGCCGGGCCGCAGAAAATGATAAGGGAGAGCGGAAATGAGATCGAGCCTATTCCTAGCCTGTGCCGCATTGATCGGCACGATGCCCGCAGCCGGCCGCGCCGCTTCCGCCCCGTCCGACGGCGATACGCCCGAGGTGGAGGAGATCATCGTCACGGCGCAGAAGCGCGCGGAAAAGGCGCAGGACGTGCCCATTCCGATGAACGTGCTGGGCGCCGCCGCGCTGGAACGCATCGGGTTCACCGACATAACCGATCTCGTCAGGGAAGTGCCGGCGCTCCAGCTGCAACCCTTCAACTATTCCAGCAGCGTGGTGGACCTGCGCATTCGCGGCGTCGGATCGCTCAACACGATCTCGGTCAGCAACGATCCCGCCGTCGGCCTCTATATCGACGACGTCTATGTAGCGCGATCCGCGGGCATCGTCATGGACATGGCCGATGTCGAGCGGATCGAGGTGCTGCGCGGACCGCAGGGCACGCTGTACGGCCGCAACACCATCGGCGGCGCGGTCAAGTTCGTGTCCGCGAAGCCGACCGGCACATTCGGCGTGACCGGCAGCTTCGACTTTGGCAATTTTGGCCATGCGCGCGGGCTGATCAACGTCAACCTGCCCAAATTCGCGGCATTCTCGCTGAAGCTGAGCTATCTGCGCTCCAGCTTCGACGGCTGGGTGAGAAATCCCGGCACGGGCCGGAACTTCGGCCGGCGCGACCGCGAAGGATTCAGGGCTGCGCTGCGCTGGACGCCCGATCCGGACATGACGGTGGATTATGTGTTCGATCGCGGAACGCAGGACGGCACCGCGAATTTCTTCCAGGCCGGTTTTCCCCGGCAGCGGATATCGCCGCCCATCTCGACGGCGATGCAGGACGATTTCACGGCCAGCGGACATGCGCTCACCGTCGATTGGCGCGCGGGGCGCAACGTCTCGCTCAAATCGATCACCGCCTTTCGCAAGATCGATACCGATTCCGTCACCGATACGGCGGGGGCGTTCTTCTCGCTGCCGATCGTCGGCTATACCGCCATCCACCAGACGCAGTTCAGCCAGGAATTCCTGCTGACCGGCGACGCGCCGGAAGCGTCGGTGCGGTACACGGTGGGCGCGCTCTTCTTCAGGGAAAGCGGCAAGACGCGGTTCGGCATCGCGACGGGTTCGCCCACGCCCTTCTTCTTCCTCGATCCCGGCCGGGCACGCAACGTCGCGGCGGGCCTGTATGCCAACGTCACCTGGACGCCGCCCTTGCTGGACGGGCGGCTGGACGTCACTATCGGCGCGCGCGCATCCTATGACGAGCGCCGGGCGGCCGGCGGCGTGACCGCGTTCAGCCGCGACGCGACGCATTCGAGCAGCTTCGATCCGTCGCTGACGCTCGATTATCGCTGGAGCGACGATATCCACAGCTATCTGAAGGTGTCGCGCGGCTATCGCACCGGCGGCTTCTCATTGTTCGACGAAGACCTGCGCGCCTTCGACCCGGAGCATATCGTCAGCTATGAAGCCGGCCTGAAATCGACGCTGCTGAACAAGCGCCTGCTGTTCAATATCAACGCATTCCACAATGATTACAGCGATATCCAGATATCGGATATCGTGCAGACGCCGAACTGCCCCTTTGGCTGCGCATCGACCGTGAACGGCGGCAGCGCCGATTTCGACGGCTTCGAGAGCGAAGTCGAGATCCGCCCGGTCGCGGGGCTCCGCCTGCAGGGCAACATCGCCTATCTCCATACCAAGGGGAACGTCATTTTCCTCAACGCGCCCAGATGGAGCTACAATGCCGGCGGAGAATATAGCGTCCCGCTGGCGTCGGTCGGCACAGTGTCGGCCCTGCTCAACTATGCCTATTCCAGCGCGCAGGTCAGCTCGACGACCGGGGCGATCGCGTTCCTGAACGACAGGCGGGGATTGCTGAACGCCCGACTGAGCCTGTCGGATCTCGACATTGGCGGCGTCAGGACCAGCATCGCGCTCTGGGCCAACAATATCACGAACAAGGATTATACGGTCTATTCCAACAGCGGCGCGCTGATCTTCGGCGAGCCCAGGACATACGGCCTCACCTTGCGCGTGGTCCATTGAGATGACGATCGGGAGGGCGGCCGACATGATCGATGAAGACGGGACGATCCGGGTTCGGCCGATGTCGATACCGCTGCCCGACTGCCTGAGCGCGGCGGCGAAGGCGCAATGGATTCGCGCGGTCTTCAATCCGCCGCCGCTCGATCCGGGGCTGCCCATCGCCGAGCAAAGGGCGGTCATAGACCGGCTTTTCTATGCGCCACGGCTCCAGGCGGCGAAAGCGCTCTATCCGACGCGGATCGCGACGGCGGACATGGGCGGGGTCAAGGTCGATATCGTCGAACCGGACGGCGACATGCCCGGCCGCCGGGACGATCGGGTGCTGATCTGCCTGCATGGCGGCGGCTTTCGCATCGGGGCGGGCATGGGCGCGC
>JASBTC010000091.1 GCA_030148625.1 Sphingobium sp.
GCTTACCGCTTGTCCGTGACGCTCCGCACGCATGGTCCGGAGCAGGCCGCGCGATACTATGAACGGCTGCTATCGGGAACATTGACAACCGTCATGACCGGCTGAGGTTGGAGCGCAAAGCAGCTGCCCCCTATGTCCGAAAACTATATTCGTTCGGACGGTGCGATCAGGACCGAGAGTTCGACGCGGTTTCTTCCGCCGGTCTTGGCCTTGTAAAGCGCGTGATCAGCCGCCTGGAGAAGGCTTTCGGGCATGCGGATGGAGCCGCCGAGCCGGGCCACGGCTGCGGCGACGCCTATGCTGACGGTCACGAACCCGCTTGGACTGGCCTCGTGCGGGACGCCCAGCCCGGCCACCGCGGATCGGATTTCCTCGGCGATGGCGGTCGCGCCATTCGGACCAAGGCCGCCCAGGATGACGGCGAATTCCTCGCCGCCGTAACGACACGCCAGGTCATCCGGGCGCCGTCCCAATTTGTCCACGACCGCGGCCACGGCGCGCAGGCAGTCGTCACCGGATTGATGGCCGTAGGAATCATTGAACCGCTTGAAGTGATCGATGTCGAGGAGCAGCAATGCCATCTCGCCGCCTTCGCGCAGCGTCCGGCGCCACGCCCGTTCGAGCATCTCATCGAAGGCGCGTCGGTTCGCGAGTCCGGTCAGCCCATCTTTGCGGGCGAGTTCCTCCAATTCCTGCTCCAGGCGCTTGCGATCCGATATGTCGCGGATGACCAGGATCGTGTGGATCCCTCCCCCCTCACCAAGCTCAGAATGCGCGCTCGTCTCCGCCCATTTCAGCGACCCGTCGCCGCAAATCACGCGAACCTGATGGCGGATCAGACCCAGTTCCCCGGCGGCGTTGCGAGCGAACACATCCTGAAGGACCGGCAGGTCGGGTTCGTGGATCAGGTTCGTCCCATCCGTGCCGATCATTGCGCTTCGGTCCCACCCGAATACCTCGCACGCCGACGGCGAAACATAGGTGAAGAGACGATCGACCACATGGCAGATCACGTCTCCGCTCTGCTCAACCATCGAGCGGAAAATCTCCTCGTCCACGCCGCGGCTGGGTGCAGGCGGGCGACCGATGAGGCGACGAACGATCGTAAGAATCGACATCGGCAAGCAAACTCCAAGGCCTAGGGCGATTTGCAGTTCGATGGAATCGAACGACTCGAAAATCGCGGCAAAACAAAAACCTAGGGCATGCGATCCGCTTCCGGCGGATCACAGCATGCTCTACCCCCGGCATACGCCTGAACTGTTAACCGCTCCTTCGCCTTGCCGGGTTGCCCGGCTCGCGGTCTGCCATATTCCTGAACGGCCGCAGCGATGCTGCTCCGTGCTTTCGATCAAATCGGTCCTTGCGCCGCTCCTGCGGATCATTTTCGGTCGAAAATCGACTATGCGAACCGAGCCGGGCAACCTCCGCGCCTCCCGATACGGCGCCTTCCCTTGGTGCAACCTTATGATCGATCGCGGCTCGTTCACCTCTGCGATCAATCATGGACAAAGGACATCATGCCGGCGCGAGGCAACCGAGGAACCACCATTGGCGTTGGCTTTTTAGGATCGATATCGTTCATAGGTGCCCGCGCGAGCCCGCCCTGTCTGGGATCGTGCGCCAGGTCCAAAGCGCGGCCAATGGCGCACTGGGTGTGGGAGAAAGTGATGAGCAATCCGTCAAAGGCGTGGGATGGGGAGCAGGTCCGGAAATGGCTGGAGCACCGGTTCGAGGCTTCGAAACTGGATCAGGCGGCGGCGGACAGGCGCGGCTATGAGGCACGGGACGAGTATGACAAGGCGGCGGCCGAGAAATGGGTCTGCCGCGCACTGAAAGCCCCGGATTGCACGAACGAGCAGGCCGCCTTCGTCACGCGCCTCAAGGAATTGATCGGCCAGGACGACTATCGGGCCACAGGCATCCATGACGATGCGCGGTTCGAGCGGCATGTTCGCGGTCAGCTCAGGACTCTGGCGAAGATGACGAAGGCGAATGAGGGGTTCGAGAAGCTGCGGCGATATCAGTGATAGCGCAACTGCTGATGACGACGGGCTCGGCAAATTGAGCAATTGGGGATTTTTGCGCAACGGAGTCCGAGCAGCCCTTTCCTGGCATATCGGCCATATCCAGTCTCTCCTCGCTATTCGGTATTGCGGATATCCCAATGCAGCGAGCGGCGGCTGTTCGCCGGCACATTGATGGTCATGATATGCCGACCGTCCGAGATCATATGCCGGCCCGACGGCTTGCGCACCGCCCACACGGCGCTATCGCCAAGGCCGATTTCGAGCGTGATCGCATGATTATTCGCGTTGCTCACCAGCGCATGGCGTGTGTGCCATTGACCATCTCCCACGCCCCTATCCTCGGCTTCGCGTCCGCAGGTCAGATAGACGGTGCGGGAGTTCGCAAGCGCGAGTTCCACGATCTGGCCTGAGGCATAGTCGCGGATCGACTGTTCGCCGAGCACCATCTCGCCAGCCGAAGTCGGTTCGAAAACCGCCACTTTTCCGGACGGCAATGCCACGCCCAGCCCATGCGCCGCGTCATTGCGCGTTCGCAGCCACAGGGCCACCGGCGAGAACTGGCCTTCGCTCCTTTCGGCTCTTCCCGGCCAGCATGCGCCGCGGTGGAAAAATGTCCCGTCGACCCTGGACCGATCGAGAAAGGCCACCTGCTTCAGCGATTGCGCCGCCACCGTGACAGGTTCGGGGACGCGGTAGAGCTTAACATCTCCCAATGCCTCTTCGCGGGCCTTCATGGCGATCGTCGCGGAAGCGAGCGCCGCCGCGCCGGACACCCGGCTGGCTGTGACGATAATCTCTCCATACTCATCCGCTTGCGCGCGTGGAGCAAGATATTGCACCGGCGGCGCCATTGTCGCGCGCGCCGTGCTTCCCAGCGGATAGCAGGTCAGCCGGAGCGGCTTTGCCTCGACCGGATCCGACAGGGAACGAAAATCGCGTTCGACATTGATCGTTCCGGCCACCGCCAACACCGTGGCGCCGGGGAAACTCTGGCCATTGTCATTGGCGATTGTGAGCCACGCGATCAGGCGGAGCTTCCGCTTGGTGGAGCCAGCACCTTTCTCCAGCGTCGCCAGATAATTGGCCTGCCAGTCGAATCCCGTCGCCAGATAGGTCAGCATGATGCGATAGCTGCCGCCCTTCGGACTGTTGGTGTCGATCGAGAAGACCGGCTCGGCCGACAATCCGGCGGGCACGCGGTCGAACAGCAGTTTTTCCGGCAGGCCGGCGCAGCGCACGGCTTCAAACCCTTCGCTGGTCTGAAGGACAAGCCCGCCATCCGCGCGGGTGCGGACGATGGCATTCTCGCTTGTCGCCAGACCGGTTGCAGGATTGGTGCGGCTGATCGCGACCCGATTGCCCAAACTGCCGTCGATCAGCGCGGCCGGAGAGAGCAATTCGCCATTGCGATTCTTCTCGATCACGCCGCCGGGCAAGCCGGTGACGATCGCGGTGACCGCGACCATGCCTTCCGCCACGCCCTCGAAACGGATCGTCGATGGTCCAGCGGGCAGGATGACGGTGCGCGTCTCGCTGATCATGGCGAAGCCGTTGAGCGAAGCGGAAGACAGCGCGGTCGGCAAGGGCCTCTCCGCACGATCGGGATCGCGATAGACGGTGACCGACAGGTCTTGGGGCGACGATGCCGAGACGGTTTCACGCGCGAGCACGGGTGCCGGCAACAGCAGCAGGACGAGCAGGATCAGCCGGGCCATCGGATCAGTACCGGCTCTCGAGGACGACGGTCAGTTCGGTGGCGCCATTGGCCGGCACCGGGACGTCCCATTTGCGCTGGTCGGAACTGACCTGTTCGCCGGCTACCGTTTCGCTGACGACGCGATAGTCCAGGCTCCACCAGCCCCGGTCCAATCCCCCCTGGACCAGGCTGACCGTCGCCGGCTGGGATTTGGCGTTGGTCAATTTGTAACGCAGTGTCGTGCGGTAGAAGGTCTTGGGCCGATCCACGTCGATCTGGGTGACCATCACGCCGTCACGAAGCACGCGATAGCGTGCCGTGGTCTCCCACTCTGCGCCGGTGATCGTCTCGCGCTTCACTACATTGGCCTGGGCAAAAATGTCGAATGCGGCACCGGTCATCAGCAGCATGTCGCTTCCCGTTGGCGTATGCCCGATCGGGCTCTCGCCGATAAATTGCGGCGTACCCTTGCTATCGCGCTGATAGAAACGGACGGTCCCGGCGGGGAGAGCATCGCCCAGCCCGCCCGCGCGCGACGTCGAAAAGGCGATCTGGCTCGATATATTGACCGGTGCGGTATCGTTCTGCAGCCAGCCGATGGTGCGGCCATAGACCTTGCGCGCCGACACGCCCGCGACATCGAGGAAACCGACCTGCTTGGTCTGGGCATTGGCGATCGTGGTGCGCCCGGCGATCGGATAGAGATAATAATCCCCCAATTGATCGCGATTGGTCTTTTCCGTTCCGGCCTTCACCATCCCGGACTGTCCGGGCGGGCGGTTATACTGATTGTATGAATTGCCGTAGTTATTGTTGCCGGTGACCATCGGGCTGCCCGCCACCAGCACGGTGCGGGCATTCGCGAAACTGGTGCCGGTCTGGTTGGTGAGCGTGACCCAGCCCTGCAAGTCGATCGCGCCCTTGGCCTCGTCGTAAAGCGCGACGTAATCGGCGGTCCATCCCAATCCCGGGGTAAGATAGCGGATCGAGGCGGGCCGCGGTCCGGCCCGATCGCTCTGCACCGTGACCGACAGGGTCGGTCGCGCGCGCAGATTTGGGGGCACACGATCGAAGATGGCACGAACCGGCAAGCCGTCGTCGCGCAGCACTTCGATATGATCGCCGACCCGGACGACCACCCCGCCGGCTGTCGAAAGCACGGTCGCCCGTTCGCGGGTTTCCACGCCGTTGGAAGGATTGGTGCGGACGAGGGTGATCGTCTGGCCGATGGCCTTTTGCATCAGGCTGCCGGGGCTGAGCAGGTCGAAATCGAAATTCTGTTCGCTGATCGCGGCACCAGCAGCGGCGAAGCTCAGCGTTTCGGGGCGGATGCGGCTGGACACGTCCGGAAATTCGATCCGGTTGCGGCCCGCCGCTATGTTCAGGGTGCGCACATCCTGGATCAGGGCGAGGTCGTTATTGTAGATGGTGACTGCGACGTCGCCTTGCGCGCTGGCGTCCTCGGCCTCGGCTGCCGATGGGGCCTTGTCCTGCGCCAGCAGCAGAGTTGGGCAAAGCAGTGCGAAGCCGGTCAATCCGACAAGATGCCGATGGTGAAAGCGGGGCATGAAATTCTCCCTGATGACAGCGGCGTCATGATCCGCATGTCACTGGGACGCGCCGACTCCGGATATCCTTGGGAGCGATTGCAAAAGTTTTTTCGGGGGCCCCCGCCTTGCTGTCGATGGAGGAAAAGGGGACGACCGGGGATTCCGATGACAGTGCACTAAATCCCTTCAGGCACGACGCCTCCCTTCAGCGGCATTAAGTGCACTGTCATCGGAATCCAGGCCCCGCCCTCGTCTACGCCTCTTCCTCCTCCCCGTCGGGATTGAGGTTGGCCGCGAGGCGTTCCGCGAAGCGGTCGCAGCCCCTCGCCCAGCGTTTTCAGCACCCCATCCGGTTCCATCGCCGATCCCTTCGCCCGAAACTGGCACCGCCAGCCTGCCCGATCGCGCCCGCACGCGCAATCGCGGGCGCCATTGGCGGCGACGACGCGATCCGGCAGGATGGACCCAATGGAGGTTGCGCAGTGAGCCTGTACAGGATCCTTTGCCGATGGACGGACACGGGACTGGCCGGGGACGGGATGTTCCGGCTGTTCATTGTCGCGCCGCTATGGGCCGCTGGCCTGATCGCGAGCTGGTGGTGGCCGCCGGGGCTGGTGCTCGGGCTGGGCTGGATCGGCTTCGTGCTGTGGCGCGGCACGGCGCTGGCGCGGACGGGCTATATCGGCGCAGACGCGGCGGACATCGAACGGGCGGGGGATGCGCGGCCGCCGGCGGAGGATGACCGCGGGGGGTGAGGGCCAGAGATCCGCTTCAGGTGCCGAACCGGCCCTGCCAGCGCCGCCAGCCGGACCAGATCGCCGCCGCGCCAGCATAGAGCCCGACCGCGAGCAGCCCCCATCCGAACGCGCGGAAATCGAACTGGAACGATCCCGCCAGGAA
>JASBTC010000092.1 GCA_030148625.1 Sphingobium sp.
GCCCCTTGGTCATCTGAAGGCGATAGTCGGGGTCGGCCTGCCCCTTCTCGATCTCCTCCATCGTAAGCTCGTGCGCGCGAACGGGGTCGCGGCCGGTCAGCTTGGTGGCGGCAGTGTCGTCGGCGATCGCCTGGATCTCGAGGATATGCAGTCCGCAGAATTCGGCGATCTGCTCGAAGCTGAGCGAAGTGTTGTCGACCAGCCAGGATGCGGTCGCATGGGGCATGAGCGGCTGAGCCACGGCGAAACTCTCCAGATAAAATAAGGGCCGCCCCATCGGGAGCGGCCGGAAACATGGATCCGATCTAGTGCCGAAACCCGCCAAGGGCAAGTTTCATCGCCATGGCGCGCGCAACGTCCGGAATCAGGGCTGCCGCGCCAGCGCGAGCCTGAGCCCGAAGGCAATGAAGATGCCGCCGGTCATACGGTCGAGCGCGCGCACGACCGTCCCGCGCGACAGGAATCTCCCGAACGGGACCGCGGCCGCGATCAGCACGCCGAACCAGAGCCACCCGAGCAGGACGTGGATACAGGCGAGCAGAAACGAGAACGCCACCATATCCGCCCCGGCCGGCACGAATTGCGGCAGGAAGGTGATGTAGAAGATGCCGACCTTGGGATTGAGCAGATTGGTCAGAAGCCCGCGCCGCAGCGCCTGCCGCGCATCCCCGTCCACCGCATTCTCGATGGCCAGGCGGTCGCGCGGCCGCACAATGAGCTTCACGCCCAGCCAGGCCAGATAGGCCGCGCCGGTGAATTTGAGTATGGCGAAGGCCAGTTCCGATGCGGCCAGAACCGCCCCCAGACCCAACGCCGCCGCGGCGCCCCAGGCCAGGCAACCCAGGCCGATGCCGATCGCCGCATGCACGCCCTGACGCGCATTGCCGCCCGCCACGCTCCGCAGCACCATGACCGTGTCGATACCCGGCGTGACGGTCAGCAGGGCGGCGGCGGCCGTGAAGGCGATGATCGAATGGGCGGCATCCATCCCCCCCCGATAGCGCTGGAAGCGGGCAAGATTATGATCAGGCGGCCGCCGCCAACCTCTCTTCGACGATCGGAACCAACGCATCGCGGAATTCGGCCGCGCTCGCCGACCAGGTGAAGCGCGCGCCATAGGCCGCGCAATGCGCCCGATCGCGCGTCAGCGCCCGACGGATCGCAACGTCCAGATCGTCGTCCATCGCGCCGATGCTCTCGTCGATCACATCGATCGGACCGGTCACCGGATAGGCCGCAACCGGTGTTCCGCACGCCAGCGCCTCGATCATCACCAGGCCGAACGTGTCGGTCCGGCTGGGAAAGACGAAGACATCGGCGCCGGCATAGGCGCCCGCAAGCGCGGCGCCGGACAATGCCCCCAGGAACACCGTCTCCGGATGCGCGGCTTCGAGCGCGGCACGCGCCGGCCCATCGCCAACCACCACCTTGGTGCCCGATACGCCGCTGTCGAGAAAAGCCTCGATATTCTTCTCGACCGCGACACGGCCGACATAGAGCTGGATCGGGCGCGGCAGATCCGCGAACAGGTCGGGATGCCGTGCATCCGGCCGGAAGCACGACAGATCCACGCCGCGCCCCCAATGGCTCAGTCGCTCGAGACCATGCGCGCGGAGCGTGGCGCGGACCGAGGCCGTCGATACCAGCACCGCGCTCGACGGCGCATGGAACCATTGGATGTAGCGCCAGAACCATTCGGCGGGCATGCCCGTGCGCTTGGCGGCATAGTCGGGAAACTGGGTATGATAGGCCGTGGTGAAGGGGATGTTCCGCCTCAGGCACCAGCGCCGCGCGGCGACGCATAATGGCCCCTCTGTTGCCAGATGGATCGCGTCGGGGGCGAAATCGGCGATCATCGATCCCACCGTCACGGTGCGCGCCATCGCCAGCCGAATCTCGGGATAGGTCGGACATGGCAGCGAATAGAAAAGGTCGGGGGAGATCACGCAGAGAATATGCCCCTGCCCCTCCAGCTCCTCGCGCACCGCCTTCAGCGTACGGACGACGCCATTGACCTGCGGCTCCCAGGCATCGGTGACGATCGCGATCCTCATGCCGCGATCCGCGCGACGTCGCGCCTGTTGCGCGTCGCGATCTCGTCGGCCCAGTGCAGCACCTCCATCCGCCCGTCGAAATCTTCGACCAGCGCGGTGCAGCCTTCCACCCAGTCGCCGTCATTATAATAAGCGACGCCAGCAATATCGCGGATCTCCGCGGTATGGATGTGTCCGCAGACGACACCGTCGACGCCGCGCTGCCCCGCTTCGTGCGCGACGATCTCCTCGAATTTGGAGATGAACTCGACGGCGTTCTTCACCTTGTGCTTGGCCATTTTCGAAAGTGACCAATAGGGCAGCCCGAGCGCGGTGCGCGCGCGGTTGACCACATAGTTGAGCTTCATCATCAATTCATAGGCAAAGTCGCCGACATGGGCGAGCCAGCGATGCGCGAGCATGATCGTGTCGAACTCGTCGCCGTGCAGCACCAGCAGCCGGCGGCCGTCTGCGGTTTCGTGGATCGCGTTGCGGCGGATCTCGACGCCGCCGAAATTCAGCCCGGCATAAGGGCGCAGCACCTCGTCATGATTGCCGGGAATATAGATGATCCGCGTGCCGCGCTTGGCGCGCTTCAGGATCCGCCAGACAATGTCGTTATGCGCCGCCGGCCAGTAGAAACGCTTCTTCAATCGCCAGCCGTCGATGATGTCGCCGACCAGATACAAAGTCTCGCTGTCGGTGCTGTCGAGAAAATCGATCAGCATATCGGCGTTGCAGCCGCGTGTTCCCAAATGGATGTCCGAGATCCAGATCGTACGATAGCATTGCCGTTTCCGGCTCTGGCAAGGTTCCGGGATCGTCGGTTCGGACCGATGGAAATCGAATATTTCACCATCGGCGACAAGGCGTGTGACCGCGTCCATGAACTCTTCCCCCGGACGTTGACCTTGTCCGGGAGCAATCGCGATTTTCTGTTACAGTTTGAACGCCGAAGCGATTACGCTTCCATGACAACATGGCCGGGCAGCGCCGCCATCCGATCCAGCCATGCGCGAACATGGGGATAGAGCGACAGATCGAACCCGCCTTCCTCGGCGACATGGCTATAGGCATAGAGGCAGATGTCGGCGAGCGTCGGCGTTTCGCCGACGAACCAGTTGCTGAGCGCCAGATGATCGTCCATCTGCTGCAGGGCGGCCTCGCCCGCCAGCCGCTTGGCCGGCAACTGCGCGCGCTGGACTTCACTGAGCGCATCGCCACCGACGAACATCACCCAGAAACGCACCGTCGCGACATTGGGTTCGTGATGATATTGCTCGAAGAACATCCAGCGCAGCATGTCGGCGCGGGCAAAACGATCCTCGGGGATCAGCGGCGAACCGTCGGCCAGATAGAAACAGGCGGCATTGCTTTCCGCGAGGAACCGGCGGCCGACCTGGAGCACCGGGATGCGGCCGACCGGATTGATATTGGTCAGGAATTCGGGCGTCCGCGTCTCGCCCTTCATGATGTCATATTCGACCCGTTCGAGCCGCAGGCGGAGATGCGCGGCGGTCAGCCTGATCTTGTAGCAATTGCCCGACTGGGCATATTCATGGAGGATCAGCTTCTCGGTCATGGTCACATGATCCCTTCGGCATCCTTGCGCTTCTGCTCCTGACGCCAGCGCCAGCCGATCAAGCCGAACGCCAGCGCGAGCGGGATCCAGCCCCAATAATAGCGCCAATAGGGAAAGGCATAATCGGCCTCGTAATCGATGCCGGTGAGCTGCTTGATCGCCGCCAGCTCGCGACGCGTTGCCGGGGCCAGATTGGTTTGCCCGTCCGCCCCGCGCGCATAGAAGACGAAGCCAGCTTCCTTCCATGCGGCAAAGGGCATCCACAATGCGCTGAACTCACGATAGGACCAGCCGAGATCGAGCGTCACCGTATCGCCATTGGGGCCATAGGCCTCGAAACGCGAATCATTGGGCAGATCGGCGACCAGCGCGATCTCCGGTGTGTTCGACATGGCCGATCGCCGCGCCTCCGCCGGCGCCACAACCGTCAGCACGGCCGCGACCGCCAGCAACATCCCCCCGAACCGCATGTTACCCCCCTGTCAAAAGCACAATCTTACCAACATGATCGCCGGCTTCCATCCGTTCATGCGCCTTGGCCGCTTCGACGAGCGGAAAGGTCATGTCGATCACCGGTTTCAGCCGGCCTTCGGCGACGTGCGGCCAGACGCTGCGCGACAGCTCGTCGGCGACCAGCGATTTGAACTCGACCGAACGCGCGCGCAGCGTCGAGCCGGTGAGCGTCAGCCGCTTGAGCATCACCTGCATGATCGGCACTTGCGCCGATGCGCCGCCGAGCGTGGCGATGGACACGTGACGGCCATCTTCGGCAAGGCATTGCAGGTTGCGCGGGAGATAGTCGCCGCCGACCATGTCGAGGACGGCATTACAGCCACGCCCGCCGGTCGCGTCGCGAACCCTGGTGACGAAATCCTCGGTCCTGTAGTTGATGGCGATATCCGCGCCAAGCGCCCTGGCCGCCTCGCATTTCTCATCCGAGCCGCAAGTGACGATCATGTTGAGCCCGAACAGCTTGCCGAGCGAAATCGCCATCGTGCCGATTCCGCTGGTGCCGCCATGAACCAGCACCCTGTCTCCCTCGACCGCATAGGCGCGCTCGAACAAATTGGTCCAGACGGTGAACAGCGTTTCCGGAATCGCCGCCGCCTCGATCATCGTGATCGCGGGCGGCACCGGCAGGCATTGCCCAACCGGCGCCAGCGCATATTCGGCATAGCCGCCGCCCGCGACAAGCGCGCAGACCGGCTGGCCGATCATGTCGGCACCGGTCGCGTCGCCCACGGCGACCACGCGGCCGGCGATCTCGAGGCCGGGAATGCTCGGCGCGCCCTTGGGCGGCGGATAATTGCCAAGGCGCTGA
>JASBTC010000094.1 GCA_030148625.1 Sphingobium sp.
AAGACGATCATCGTCATGCCCGAGACGCAGAGCCGCGAGAAGATGGACACGCTGCGCGCACTCGGTGCCGAACTGGTGCTCGTGCCCGCCGCGCCCTATTCGAATCCGGGGCACTTCGTTCACACCTCGCGCCGGATCGCCGAAGAGACCGAAAATGCGCTCTGGGCCAACCAGTTCGACAATATCGCCAACCGCAAGGCCCACATCCTGGGCACGGCGGAAGAGATCTGGGCGCAGACCGAGGGCAAGGTGGACGGTTTCACCTGTGCTGTCGGGACGGGCGGCACCTTTGCCGGGGTCGGCATGGGATTGAAGGCGAAGCGCGACGACATCGTGATCGCGCTGAGCGATCCGGACGGCGCGGCGCTCTACAGCTATTATGCCTGTGGCGAGCTCAAGGCCGAGGGCAGCTCGGTCGCCGAAGGGATCGGGCAGGGCCGCATCACCGCCAATCTGGAGGGCGCACCGGTCGATGCGCAGTTCCGCATCTCCGACGCGGCGGGCCTGGTGCAGGTGCATCGCCTGCTCGAGGAGGAGGGGCTGTGCCTCGGCCTGTCCTCGGGCATCAATGTGGCCGGTGCGATCGCGCTGGCGCGGCAGATGGGCCCGGGCAAGACGATCGTGACGATCCTGTGCGACACCGGATTCCGCTATCTGTCGACGCTCTACAATGCCGAATGGCTTGAATCGAAGGGACTCGTCGTCCCGGCTTCGCTCAGGACCAACTGATCCGATATTCGACAAAGCGATTCCGCTCGACTATCGTCGATGGCGTGACGGCAGGATCGCATGACACCGATCGTCAGGAACGGCTCCAGCGGGTGCGCATCGGCGTTACCGGCCTGGCGGCGGTTTTCCTGGTGGTGATGGGCGCAGGGGCGTTGACGCGCTCCGCCAGCGATGAGAGGCCTGTCCAGGATCAGGCCGATGTCGAGGTGCCGAACGGGCTGCCCGAACTCGTCGGCAACAAGCTCGCCGACGAGGAACTGCCCAAGGAGCCGCTGGCCGAACTCGGCGTCGCGCCCAGCACCGCATCCGACAATAATGCCGCGCCGGCCGATCCGTCGAAGCGCAAGGGCCCCTGATCCGGGGCCTTGATAAGGGTTGGGGTCCGGCTGGGGATTTCACGGGACACGTTCCGACTCCATAGTTCTCGTCATGCCGTTCGTCTTGAATTTGGGGCGTTTCACTTGCGGATTCGGTCGATTCTTCAACGGAAACTACGAACATAATAGGAACGATTCAAATATTGCGTGTGAAGTGTGATTTTGGATCCATAAAATAAGTAGCAAAATCAATATGTTACTTCTGTCCCTAGAAATCCCCAGAAAACCCCTTTATTCCCCGCACTGCCCCTGATACCTAATGCACACAGGCGGGGTCTCCCCAAGCAGCGATGATGCGCGGAAGCGGCGATGCCGTTTTTCCGAACGGGGAAGGCTGGCCTGGGTGCAAGGGCGAGCCGACGGTGACGAACAGGGAGATCTATGTCGGAGGGGGGCTGAGCGCGATCGACGCCAAAGGGCGAGTCGCGATTCCTGCCCAGCTCCGCGGATTGATCCTCGAAAACAGCGGCGGCGCACCCGAGATCGGCCTGGTTCGCAGCCGCAATGCGCCCTGCCTGACCTGTTTCGACAAACCCTATATCAAGCGCATCCCCGAAACGCTCGAGCGCGACTATGCTGAGCGCAAGGATCCGACGGTCACGCGCGAATATCTGGCGCGCCAGGCCTTCGCCACGATCGAGACCGTGCCCTTCGACACGTCGGGTCGCTTCATCATCTCGCCGCTTGTCCGCCGCCTCGGCAAGCTCGAGGACCTCGCCTATTTCTACGGCGTCGGCGACTATATCGAGATCTGGAATCCGACCCTCGCCATGGACTCGGATCTCGTGCCCGAGGAAGCGAAGATCGCGCTGGAATTCTTCCTCGAACAGCGGGGGGCGAAATGACCGCACCCGCTCTCCACGCGGCAATGCCCGACAATGCCGGTCCGCACGTCCCGGTGCTGCTCGACGAAGTGATCGCCGCCTTGGCGATCGCGCCGGGTGAGGTGCATGTCGACGGCACGTTCGGTGCAGGCGGCTATACCCGTGCGATGCTTGCCGGGGGTGCGCAGGTCTTCGCTTTCGACCGCGATCCCGATGCGATCTGCGAAGGTGCCGCGCTGGTCGACGAAAGCGGCGGCGCGCTGATCCTGGTGCCGGAACGCTTCTCGCGCATGGTCGAGGCGCTGGCCGAGCGCGGCGTGTCGGCCGTCGATGGCGTCGCGCTCGATATCGGCGTGTCGTCGATGCAGTTCGACCGTGCCGAGCGCGGTTTCTCGTTCCAGGCCGACGGGCCGCTTGACATGCGCATGGAGCAGTCGGGCGAAAGTGCTGCCGATTTCCTCAACACCGCCGACGAAGCGGAGATTGCGGACGTCATCTATACCTTCGGCGAAGAGCCGAAATCCCGGCGGATCGCCCGCGCCATCGTCGCCGCACGCCCGATCGCGCGCACCGCCGAGCTGGCGCAGATCGTCCGCCGCGCCACCGGATACAAGCCGCACGACAAGAAGGATCCGGCGACGCGGACCTTCCAGGCGATCCGCATCCATCTCAACCGCGAGCTTGGCGAGCTCGAGGATGGGCTGGCGGCTGCAGAGCGTGCGCTAAAGCCCGGTGGGCGGCTGGCGGTGGTGACGTTCCACAGCCTGGAGGATCGTATCGTCAAGCGTTTCCTGCGTGATCGTAGCGGCGCCGCGCCGCAGGGATCGCGCCATCTGCCGGGCGCATCCGCCAAGGGTCCGGCACCCAGTTTCGAGGCCGTCGGCAAGGCGATACGCCCCGGCGAAACCGAGCTGGCGCGCAATCCGCGCGCTCGTTCGGCGACGTTGCGCGTCGCACGCCGTACTGCGGCACCTGCACAGGAGCGCGCGGCATGATCGCAAAGCGTTTTCAGTCCTTCCAGCGGCTGGCCGCGGGCACCTGCGCGGTGATGGGCCTGTATATGATCACTTCGCAGGTCGCGTCCGAGCGGACCGATCTGGAGCGGGTGGACCGCCAGATCCTTTCGGCACGCAAGGATATCCGCCAGCTCCAGACCGAGCTGGGGACACGCGCCAGCCTGCGCCAGCTCGAGCGTTGGAACGGCGAAGTGCTGGCGCTGACCACGCCCGACGCCGATCAGTTCGTCGGCAACGAGCGCGCGCTGGCGACGCTCGACCGCTCCGGCATCGTCCCCGGGCCGCGTTACGCGCCGAGCGCGGTGTTGATGGCGATGACCAGCACGCCCGCCGCGGCGACCGTGCCGACCGCCGCGCCGGTCGCGAGCGATGCGGTCGAACGGCCTGCCGCGACTGTCGAACGTCGCGTGCTGGCGGAAGAGGCGCGCAAGCCGCAGCCCGTGCTCGTTGCCGCCGCCAAGCCCGAACCGAAGCGCAAGGAAGCGAAGAAGCCGATCGATCTGATCGAGGCGAAGCTGCTCGACGACGGGCTGATCGGCGAACTGGCCAGCCGCGCCAGGGCGGAAAGCGGCAGGCAGCGATGACCACGCTGATCGCCCGTCCGCACCGCGTTCGCGACACCGGCACCCGGCATCAGTGGCTGGCGACCGCGCATCTGCGCCTGATGATGCTGATGCTGATGTTCCTGGGCATCGGCACGCTGATCGGTGGGCGGTTGCTCTGGCTCGGCGCGTTCGGCGATCCGCCGCGCCGCGGCTATGTCGGTTCGACCTTCATCCCCGCCCGCGGCGACATCGTCGATCGCTTTGGTGTGCCGCTGGCGCGCACCATCGATGCCTGGTCGGTCGGCGTCCATCCCGACCGCCTGCTTGGCGATCCCGAGGATCTCGCGCCCCAGCTTGCCCGGTTGATGCCCGAGAAATCCGAAGCCGAATATCTGGCGATCCTGCGGTCGGGCAAGAGCTTCACCTATCTGCGTCGTCGCGCGCTGCCCGAACTGGTCTCGGCGGTGAACGCGCTGGGTGAACCGGCGATGGCATTCGCGCGCGAACCCGAGCGGCTTTATCCGCAGACCACGCTTGCCGCGCATGTGCTCGGCTATACCGATTTCGACGGCCATGGCGTGATCGGCATGGAAAAGGTGCTCGACAAGACCCTCACCGATCCGGCCACGCGCAGCACCCCGGTGATGCTGTCAATCGACAGCCGCGTCCAGGCCGCGATGGAAAGCGAGCTTTATGCCGCGATGACGCGGCACAGTGCGCTCGGCGCGACCGGCCTGGTGCTCGACGTCGATACCGGTGAGGTGATCGCGCTGGCGTCGCTGCCGGTGTTCAATCCCAACAAGTTCGGCAATTCGCCCGATGAGGCGCGCCGCAACAATGTGACGCAGAGCGTCTATGAGCTCGGCTCCACCTTCAAGCCGCTGACCATCGCCCAGGCGATCGATGGTGGCGTCGTCACCTCGATGGCCAAGCGCTACGACGCCACCGCGCCCGTCGCGATCGGCCGGTTCCGGATCAAGGACGATCACCCCTCGGGCCGCTGGCTCAACGTGCCCGAAACGCTGATCCACAGTTCCAACATCGTCACCGCACGCATCGCCGACGAAATGGGCCAGGCGCGGATGGAGGATCTGTTCCACAAGCTCGGTTTTGCGGCGGCGCCCGCGATCGATCTGCGCGAAAAGGGCTTCCCGCTCTATCCGCGCAACTGGGGCCGCGCGACCACGCTGACCACCGCATATGGCCATGGCATCGCGGTGACGCCGCTGCATCTGGCCAGTGCTTATGCCGCGCTCGTCAATGGCGGCATCCTCCGGCCCGCGACGGTGATGAAGCTCGACAAGGACCATGTCCCCAAGGGCCGCCGCGTCTTCACCGCGTCGACCAGCGCGCGTATGCGGCAGCTGCTGCGTCTGGTCGTGATGGACGGCACCGGTCGCAAGGGCGACGCCGTCGGCTTCCGCGTCGGCGGCAAGACCGGCACCGCGGAGAAGCCGGGTGTCGGCGGCTATTCCAAGCGCGTCAATGTCTCGACCTTTGCCGCTGCCTTCCCGATGGACAAGCCGCGCTATGTGGTGATCGCCATGCTCGACGCGCCCAAGGGCACGGCGGAGACGTTCGGCCTCACCACGGCGGCCTGGACCGCGGCGCCGGTGGTGTCGAAAGTGATCGCGCGCACCGGCCCGATGCTGGGTGTCATCCCCGACGAGAAAAAGGATGTCGATGTGTCCGACCTGACTCCGCTCCTCTGGAAGGCGAAGGGCGAGGAGTGATGCGATTGGGCGCGC
>JASBTC010000096.1 GCA_030148625.1 Sphingobium sp.
CCCGCTCCAGTTCGCCGAGGGCGTCACCCGCCAGACGCTCAAGCTGGATGGGTCAGAGACCTTCACCATCACCGGCGTGGCGGGTCTCCGCCCGCGCCAGGATGTCGAGGTCAAGCTGACCCGCGCCGTCGGTTCGAGCGAGACCTTCCTCACCCGTTGCCGCATCGATACCGTCAACGAGCTGGAATATTTCCTCAACGGCGGCATCCTGCAGTACGTGCTGCGGAACCTCGCCAAGTAAGGAATGGTGACGTGAACATCGGGCGCAGGCACGCGATCGCCGGGGGACTGGCCATCGCGTTGCTTGCGCCCCATTCGCAGGCAACGGAGAGGAACGGCATGTACGGACTGCTCGGCAAGATGCGTGCGCAACCCGGCAAGCGCGCCGAACTCATCGCGATCCTGCTCGAAGGCACCGATGCGATGCCGGGCTGCAAGGCCTATATCGTCGCCGAGGACGTGAAGGAGCCCGACGCGATCTGGATCACCGAAGTGTGGGACAAGGCCGAGAGCCACAAGGCCTCGCTCCAGCTCCCAGCCGTGCAGGCCGCGATCGCCAAAGGCCGCCCGCTGATCGCCGGCTTCGACAGCCAGGTCGAACTCAACGTCGCGGGTGGAATGGGGCTGTAGAACGGGCGAAGCCGCTCGATCAGCGCTGCTTCTTCGTGATCGTCGCGGTGAAGTCGGGATCCTTGTTTGCCACCCAATCCACGAATTTGCGCACATTCGGATTGTCCAGCAGCCCCGTCACGTCCATCCCGTGACGCTGCAGCTCGGAATTGGTGAAATTGGCGACCAGCGTCTGCTGGCAGATCGAGTGCATCGGCACGACATCGCGGCCGCCGCGGCTCTTCGGCACGGGATGGTGCCAGACGATGGTCGTGCCGGTCGGGCGACCGCACAGCCAGCAGAGCACGGGCGCAGCCGGCGCCTCGTCTTCGCGCGGCAAATGGTCATAGGGGTCGTATCTCGAATTCTTGCGGGCCATGGGTCGATCCGGCTGTCTGGATGATCGCCGGCCTATAGCGATGTGAACGGCCCGACACATCGGCAATTGTCACTTCGGGAGATTGGGTGAGCGATGACGACACCGCCGAAACCATGGGATGGCGAGCAGGTCCGCAAATGGCTTGAGCGCCGGTTCGAGGTATCCCGGCTGGATCAGGCCGCCGCGGACAGGCGCGGCTATGAGGCGCGCGACGACTATGACAAGGCCGCCGCGGAGGAATGGGCCTGCCGCGCGCTGAAGGGGGCGGAGTGCTCGAACGATCAGGCGGCATTCGCGAGCCGGCTGAAGGAACTCATCGGCCAGGACGACTATCCGGCGACGGGCATTTATGACGATGACCGGTTCGAACGGCACGTCCGCACCTATCTCCGCAAGCTCGCCAGGATGACCAAGGCGAATGAGGGGTTCGAAAAGATGCTCCGCCATCAGTGAGACGGGTGAAGTGCGACCATCGCCATGCTAGGGACACGCCATGCATCACCCGCGCGCCCTTGGCGGAACCGTCGAAATCGACGGATTCAAATATGATTGGGAATTCCTGAGCGAACCCCAGCTGTCCGATGGCGATGGCTGGAAAGGCATGACGGTCTCGCTGCGACAGCACGATATGCCGCGCGAGGCGGTGCTGGAATTTCCGACACCCAAGCGGCTCCTCAAAGGATTGCCCAAGGGGCGCTCCCACATCAACGACACGATTGCCGCAAGGGGGGTGCGCGCGGCGCTGCAGGCGGGGTGGGATCCGGCCTCGCGGGGCAAGGCGATGGTCTTCATGGTCGACGCCAACGGCGACTAGCGGACCCGGTTTCCGGTACGGGTCGATCGGCGCCGAACAATCCGGATGCGCGATCTGGCCGGGTCGCAGCGGCGCTAGGCGTCGGACGCCCCGGCAACCGCGCCGCCGAGCGACAGATCCTGTCTGGAAACCTGATAGTAGCTCGCCACCCGATCGGCATATGCCTGGTCGAAAATCGGGGGATTGGCGGCCCAGCTCGGACCGCCCTCAAGAACGCGTCGGTCGATTGTCACGACATAGGTGTCCGAAGTCGGCTCGAACTGCAGCAGCTGAAAGGGGATCGGGTAATAAGCCTTGCCCAGGCCGAGGAAGCCGCCGATCGAGAGGATCGCATACGCCGTCCCGCCCGTGCGCTTGTTGATCATGAAGGCATAGACCGATCCGAGCTTGTCACCGTCACGGGTCTTGACGGTCATGACATCAGCCTTGTTCGACTGGATCAGCAGCTGGGTAGGTTCATCGAGTTCGGCCATGGGCCCTCCCTTTCGACCTATCAAAACATGCGGGCGCGATAGGGGTTCCGGAAGGGGTGCGGTCCGGCAGCCGCCGTGCCTGCAAAGGCTGAACGCCCGGAAGCGCTCGGTCGCAACCGCCTGCAACGCGGCATTCTTCACCGAGCGGGCATGATTTGCCGCCAGGCAGATACGGCAATGATCCTTTTCCGGATTGGCTCGTTGTCGCCAGGCAATTTGGAGCTAGGCAAATGAATCAGGACACTCTTCAGGGCGAAGGCCGCGACATTGTTGGCAAGATCAAGGAAACCGCCGGTAACGTGACGGGCGACCGGGCTCTTCAGGGTGAAGGGCTGATCGATCAGTTGAATGGCAAGACGCAGAAAGTGGTTGGCGCGGCGCGTGACGCACTCGCGACCAACGGTGCTCCACTTCTCGACAAGGCCCGCCAGTTTGCGCGCGAGCGTCCGTTCGCGTCGGCGGCGCTCGCAGGCGTTGTCGGACTCGCCATTCTCAACACGTTGCGCGGCAAGCGCTGATAAGAGCAGCCTTGCACCGGCAAGGCAGTCATCTGCAAATCGGATACAGGAGAACAAGATGGGTTTGATCGTGTGGCTCATCGTCGGCGGCGTCATTGGCTGGCTGGCCAGCATCATCATGCGTACCGATGCGCAACAGGGCATCCTTCTCAATATCGTCGTCGGCATCGTCGGGGCATTCATCGGAGGCCTGCTGCTAAGCGGCGGCTCGATCAACTCTGCGCCGCTGACGATTTCCTCGTTCCTCGTGTCGCTGCTCGGAGCGATCGTCTTGCTTGCGATCGTCAACCTCGTTCGCCGCGGCAAGGTGCGATAATCTCCGTCGATGCATCGCGGGTGCGGCTACCGCACCTGCGATCGGCTGACGGCTTCTAACGCTGCGCGACGGGCGCGATCCGGTCCGCCAGCTCGTTGCCCCGCACCACCACCGCATCGCGCGACCAGTTGCCGACGAACGTCGTGCGCTCCTTGAACGCAGGGGAAAGCCAGGCCTTGTTGCCCTCGATCACAAGGCCGGCCGAGCTGTGCTTGGCCCCTTCGGGCGCCACCGCGATCATCGTCGCGTAATTGTCCTTGTTCGGCCCCTGCTCGAACGAATTGCCTGCGATCCGCCCAGTCGCGCCGTTCGAGATGTCGATCGAATAGTTGGTGTTGCGGCCCTGGCTGTCGTCGAAGCTGGAATCGAGGATCTCGATCCGCGGCGCGCGCACCTTCACATAATGTCCGCCCGTGCCGCGCTCGAATCGCGACTGGACGATACGCAGGCTGCCATAATCGCCGATATACAGTGCGTGCGCGCCATTGCCGGTCGGGTCCTTGCCCAGGCCGGAAAAGGTCGATCGCTCGATCGTGATCTTCCCCTGCGGGAAGCTCGCGGTCAGGATGCCGCACTGGCC
>JASBTC010000100.1 GCA_030148625.1 Sphingobium sp.
TCCACGTCCTATTAGAGTAAAGATTATAAGGATAGGAGGGGCTGATGCGGCGGATCGTCGCGCTTTTGCCGTGCGCGCTTGCGGGATTGCTGCTTGCGGGTATCGGCGCGGCGCTGGGCTGGTGGGGCGTTCGCCTCGCCGCGCTCGGCGGCTCCCCCTATTATGCGATGGCGGGACCAGCGCTGCTGATTGCCGGCATCGCGATCCTGTTGCGGCGACGTTGGGGCTATTGGCTCTATCTCGCGACGACGATCGCGACACTGATCTGGGCGCTCTGGGAAGTGGGCCTCGACCGCTGGGGGCTGATGGCCCGCCTACTCGCCCCTGCCCTGCTATTGGTCGTACTGACATTGCTCGCACCTTTGCTCAGGCCGGCGCGCTTCGAGAAGGGCCGGATCGGCAGCCGCGCCCTGTTCGGCTTCGCACTCGTCCAGCTCGTCATTCTGGGCGGCGCCTGGCTGGCCGTCCGCGATCCGGCCCCGTCGGCAAAGGGTGATGCGACCGAGGTCGCGGGTGTGGCCGACGGCATCTGGGCCAATTATGGCGGCGACTGGAAAGGCGATCATTTCAGCCCGCTCGGGCAGATCACGCCGGCCAATGCGGCGCGGCTCGAACATGCCTGGACCTATCGCGTCGGCGGGCTCGACGATCTCGGCACCAACAGCCGCTTCACCGCGACGCCGCTCGCGATCGACGACACGCTCTACCTCTGCGATCCGCGCAACATCATCGTCGCGCTCGATGCGACGACCGGGAAGCAGCGTTGGCGACACGATCCGAAGGTCGTCGCCTCCAAGGCGTTTTCGGTGGTGTGCCGCGGCGTCGCGCATCATCGTTCGGGGGATGCGGGGCAGTGCGCCTCGCGCATCCTGGAAGCGACGCTCGATGCGCGGCTGATCGCGGTCGATGCGCGCGACGGGACGCCCTGTGCCGGCTTCGGCGATGCAGGCGCGGTCGATCTGCGTCCGGGCGTGCAGACGCGCTTCGACGGCTATTATTACGTGACCTCCGCGCCGACCATCATCGGCGATCTCGCAGTGCTCGGCGGCTACGTCATCGACAACCAGCGCGTCGATGCGCCGCACAGCGTGATCCGCGCCTATGACGTGCGCAGCGGCGCGCTGCGCTGGGTGTGGGACGCCGGTGCACCGCCGGGCAAGCCGCCGGGAAAACCGGGCGAGCTGTTTTCCGCAGGCAATCCCAATGCCTGGACCGCGTTCAGCGCCGATCCCGCGCTCGGGCTGGTCTATGTGCCCACGGGCAACAGCTCACCCGATTTCTTCGGTGGCCTCAGGACGCCCGCGGCCGAGCGCTACGGCACCTCGATCGTCGCGCTCGACGCGGCGAGCGGCGCGGTGCGCTGGTCGTTCCAGACCGTCCATCACGACCTGTGGGATTACGACATGCCGGCCCAGCCAGCGCTGGTCGACCTGGGCAATGGCGATGACGCGGTGCCCGCGCTGGTGGCTACCGGCAAGACCGGCGAAGTCTTCCTGCTCGATCGTCGCGACGGACGCCCGATCGCCCCGGTCGAGGAACGCGCCGTGCCCCGCTCCACCGTAGCCGGCGAACGGAGCGCCCCCACCCAGCCCTATTCGGTCGGCATGCCCAGCTTCGCGCCACCGCGCGTCGAGGAACGCGCGCTCTGGGGCGCGACGCCGATCGACATGCTGCTGTGCCGGCTGCGCTTTCGCGAGCTCCATTATGCGGGCGCCTATACGCCGCCATCGGTCGAACCCTGGCTGATGGCGCCCGGCACCTTCGGCGCGATCAACTGGGGTGGCGTCGCGATCGACCGGTCGCGCGGGCTGATGATCGTCAACAGCTCGTCCATGCCGTTCACCGGACAGCTCGTCCCGCGCGCCGAGGCCGATGCGCAGGGCGCAGCACCCTTCGATCCGGACTCGAAGCGGCCGATGCGCTCGGCCAAGGGCCAACCGATGCCGCCCATGGCCATGCAGGACACCCCGTTCGGACTGCGGCTGATGCCCTTCCTGTCGCCGATCGGCTTCCCCTGCGCCGCGCCGCCCTGGGGCGAGATCGCCGCGATCGACCTGAAAAGCCGCAAACTGGCATGGCGCCGTCCCTTCGGCACCACCAAAGGCCTTGCGCCGTTCGGCCTCGCTTTGCCGATGGGCATCTTCAATCTCGGCGGGGCCGTGACCACCGCCGGCGGGGTCACCTTCATCGGTGCGGCGACCGACGGCTATCTTCGCGCGATCGAAACCGCCACCGGTACCGAACTCTGGCGTTCGCCATTGCCCGCCGGCGGCCAGGCCACGCCGATCAGCTATTCGGCGCGCGACGGCCGCCAGATGGTCGCGATCGTCGCCGGCGGGCACGGATCGCTCAGAACCCCACGCGGCGATTATGTCGTCGCCTATTCGCTTCCCCGCAGCCAGATCAGAAAGACGACGCCATGACCGATTGGAACAGCCTGTACGCATCGCGCATGGACGGCGTCGTCGCGTCGGACATACGCGAGCGCATGAAGCTGCTCGCGGCGCGCGAGATCATCCATCTCGGCGGCGGCCTGCCCGATCCGGAGATCTTCCCTTATGATGCGCTTTCGGCGGGGTCGCAGGCGATCTGGGCCGATCGGGCGCTGGCACGCACCGCCCTGCAATATGCGCCGAGCGAAGGCCATGGGCCGCTGCGCGCGTGGATCGCGGACTATCTGACGCGCACCGGATCGCCATGCGGCGTCGACAACATCCTGATCACCAACGGATCGCAGCAAGGCCTGGATTTCATCGCCAAGCTGCTGCTGTCGCCGGGCGACACCGCGATGGTCGAGATTCCCAGCTTCATCGGCGCGCTGCGTGCATTCGACGCCTATCAGCCGCGCTATCTCGGCCTGCCGGAAGATGCCGAGGACTGGCGGGCGGAGAAACTTTCGGGCGCCAAATTCTGCTATGTCGGCCCCGATTTCCGCAATCCGACCGGCACCACCATGACGCTCGACGAGCGCAACGCGCTACTCGATCTGGCGGACGCGACGGGCATGGCGCTGGTCGAGGACGGCTGCTACGAACAACTCCGCTATGACGGCGAGACGATACCGTCGCTGCTGTCGCTCGCCATCCGGCGCCATGGCGATATCGAGAATATTCCCGTCCTCCAGACCGGCACCTTCTCCAAGACCATCGCGCCATCCTTGCGGGTAGGCTGGATCGCGGGACCGGCGGACGCGATCCGCAAGCTGGTGCTGATCAAGCAGGCGAGCGATCTCGCGACCAGCGCGCTCAACCAGATGCTGCTGCTCGAGGTGGTGAAAACCCATCTCGACGACGCAATCGATGTGGCCTGCACAGTCTATCGCGAACGGCGGGATTCGATGCTGAGGGCACTTGCCGAGAACATGCCCGAGGGTGTGCGCTGGACGATGCCCGAAGGGGGTCTCTATGTCTGGGTCGAATTGCCCGACGGCATGGACGCGACCTTGTTCGCGCAGCGCGCACTGGCCGAACATTCGGTGTCGATCATCTCCGGCGCGGCCTTCTATCCGGCCGGCGCGAGCAACGTCGCGGTCAAGCGCAACACCTTCCGCCTGAGCTTCTCGATGATCGGCGCCGATCCGGCGCGGACGGGTGTGGAGAGGCTGGGGGTGCTGGCGCGGGAGATGGCGGTGGTCTGAACTTTAAAACCCTCGCCCCCTTTAGGGGGAGAGGGTGATCGAGCGTAGCGAGATCGGGAGAGGGGGACGTCGGGAGGAGTCTTGCTGCCGGCACTCGATTCTGCCCCGACTGCCCCCTCTCCCCAACCCTCTCCCCCTGAAGGGGGCGAGGGAGCAGAAGGCATTACGCCTTGTCCTCAATCCACCGCCGCAGTCACCGCGATCTCCAGCGCGTAGAGCGGCGAGGCCAGCCCGACCTGCAACGTCGTGCGGGTCGGTGCGCAGCCGGGGACGATCCATGGGTCCCAGGCCGTATTGAGTTCGGGCAGCACCGCCATGTCGGGCAGATACACCGTCGCAGTCAGCAGGCGCGATCGATCGCTTCCCGCCTCGATCAGCAGCGCATCGATGCGTTCGAGCACCTCGCGCACCTGATCCGCCACGGCACCACCGCGATGGTCGATCGCCACCTGGCCCGAAAGATAGGCGACGCCGCCGTGCACGACGGCGCCACTCATCCGGGGATTGGCCGCCAGACGTTTGATTTCAGCCATTCCCCATGGTTCCTTCAGAAAGAATAGCGCAGCGAGGCGCCGTACATGCGCGGCTCGTTGTAGATGCGCTGGTTGATACCGAGGCTGGAATTGATCAGCGACGCACCGCCGATCTTGTACTGGGTATTGGTCAGGTTGGTGACGTAGAATGCCAGGTCGAACCGGCTGCCCGCCACCTTGCTCCAGTCGAAGTGCAGGTCGATCGTGTCGGTCGGCGACTGGCGGCTTTCGCCGTCATAGACGTTCGCGCCGCTGGGCAGGGTGATGAACGGCACCAGCCCCAGGATCACCGAGCTCTTATGCGCCCAATTGGCCGACAGCTCGACCTCGCCGATCGAGTCGGGCAGCGGCAGCGTGTAGCGCGCGTTGATGTTCAGCTTGTGCTTCGGCGTGAACGGGAAGATGCGGCCGCCCTGCTCGGTCGGCGCGTTGGTCACCGGATCGCGGCGCGAATAGTCGAGGAACGCGCCGTATTTCGCCTTGGTATAGGCATAGGCGACCATCACGTTGAACGCGCTGGTCGGTGCGATCGTCACTTCGGCCTCCATGCCCTTGATCTTCGCCGACGCCGCGTTGACCAGCGCGCTGACATTCGCCGTGCCGACACCGAAGGTCTGGTTCAGCTGCGCGTCGTCGAGCCATTGATGATAGGCGGCCAGATTGGTGCGGACGCGCCAGTCGCCGAGCCGGAAATCCGACTTGAGACCGACCTCGACGTCGCGGATCGTCTCGGGCTGATAGGAGAAGAGCGAGATCGCGTTGGGGATCGGCGGATTGGCGACGAGCACCGGCGCGGCGAGCGGATTGGTGCCGCCGGCGCGATAGCTCTGCCGATGCGCGACATAGATCATCGTGTCCTGGGAGATCTTGTAGTCCAGGCCGATGGTATAGGCATCGCTGCTCGCCTTGGCCTCGAACGCGGCGCGACACGGATCGGCCTGGGCCGGGTTCGCGACGACCGTGCCGGTCTGGCCGGTCACGCAACGGCCACTCGTTACCTGATACAGAGTGAGCGCGCGGCTGTCCTTGGTCCAGCGATAGCCGGCCGATGCGGTGAGCCCTTCGAGCCCGCCGCCGAACGCGTAGCTCACATTGCCGAATACCGCGCGCGACGTATCGTCGATATACTGGTTCGCATCGGTCACCGATCCGAAGACCGAGGACTGGTGCGAATAATTGGCGGCGGGCGTATCGAGGTCGGCGGCGAAGAAGCCGACGATATATTTCAGGCGATCGTCGAAGGCCTGCCCCTGGAATTGCAGCTCGTCGGAGACCTGACGGATGTTGAGGCCCCAGGGCTGATCGGCATCGCGCGCGTTGCAGGACGCGGCATTGGCGCAGGTGTCGAAATGCAGGATGGTCAGCGCCGATCCGTCATAGTCGAAGCGGTTGAGCTGCTTGAACCGGCGATAACCGAAGATGTTCTTGAAGGTCAGCCCATCGGCGATCTCGACCGTCGTGATGTTCGAGATGCCGAAGGATCGTTTGCGATCGATACCGTCGACATTGCTATAGGTGACGCGCGGCCCCGCCGCCTTTTGCTGCGCGAGCGCGGCCTGTACCGTGCCGCCGAACAGCGTCGGGATCAGCGCGGCCGGATTGACCGCCGCCAGGATGTTCGAACTGCCATTGGTGGTCGACCGGAAGATATCCGCGACCAGGATGTTCGAGAAGCCGTCCACCGGCTCCCACAATATCGATGTCCGACCGCTGAAGAAGCTGCGGTCGTCCTGGTATTTGCGGGTCGTGGCATTGTAGGTAAAGCCGTCGCGTTTCAGCGCCTTGGCCGCGAACCGGACGCTGAGCGTGCTCGTGATCGGAATGTTGATCGCGCCCTCGATCCCGCGATTCTCGTAATTGCCGTATTCGACCGCGAGATAGCCGTTGAAATCCTCGCTCGGCCGGCGCGGTTCGAACAGCACGGCGCCGCCCGTCGAGTTGCGGCCGAACAAGGTGCCCTGCGGCCCCTTCAGTACCTGGACGTTCTGCAGGTCGTAATAATAGCCGGGCCCGCCGCCATCGCCGATCGGCAGCGGCACCTGCGCGAAATAGGCGGGCACCGTCACCTGCTGGCCGGAGATCGACGCGCCGGATCCGGACTGGCCGCGAATGACGTAATTCTCCTCGTCGCGGCTGCTCTGCGCAGACGTCAGCGCGGGCACGATCTTGGAGAGGTCGACGGCATTGCTGATCCGCTGACTTTCGAGCGCGTCGCCCGAAAAGGCCTGAACGGCGATCGGAATGTCCTGAAGCGCTTCTTCGCGACGCCGGGCGGTCACGACGATATCGGCGATTCCCTGGTCGCTCGTCGCCCCGGCGTCCTGCGCGGGCTGGCCCGCCTGTCCCTGGGCGAAGGCCGGGTTTGCGAACACACATGCGGCGGCAACGCCGCAAAGCAGATAATGCAGCTTCCTCATCGATGTTTCCCTCTCCGTTGTCGCGCATTGTTCTTGTTGGCTGGGCCGCGCGTGGCCCCGGATCATTCGTTCAATCGTGGTGCGATCAGCCCTCCGTCGATGGGCACGGCTGCGCCGGAAATGTACGAAGCGTCGTCCGACAGCAGAAAGGCGATGGCCTTGCCGAACTCGTCGAGCCGGCCGACGCGGTCGAAATGCGAGAGCCGGTCGAGATAGGCCTGGCGTTCGGGCGTGCGGCTGGGATGCGGCGGATTACCGAGCACCACCGCGTTGACGTTCACGCCGTG
>JASBTC010000108.1 GCA_030148625.1 Sphingobium sp.
CGTCGCCGACGACCCGCGCGCATTTCTTGTAGCCCTGGCTCGGATCGAGCTTGAGCAGCCGCATCGCCCAGAGCAGCCGTCGATGCACTGGCTTCAGCCCGTCGCGCACATCGGGCAGCGACCGTGCGGTGATGGTGGACAGCGCATAGACCAGATAGCGTTCGCTGAGCGCGGTATCGAAGGGCGCGTCGATGATGTGGTCGAGGGGGTCGGAAAATTCGGTGGCCATAGACAGGCGATAGCAGCGCAGATTCGACGTGGCGAGGGGTACAACGTCGCAACCATGGACTGGTCGATTGCGCGGCGAGGCCTGAGCGATTATATTTCAATCATATCGATTACGGATGATTGAGATGAATGCACCGACCAAAGTCGTGACCGCGCATGTTCCGCTCAACCTGGCGGAGAAGGTGGATGCAATGGCAGCACGGCTCGATCGATCGCGTGGCTGGGTGGTCAAGCAGGCTCTCTCTGCCTGGGTCGATCAGGAGGAGGAGCGTCACCGAATGACCCTCCAGGCATTGGCCGATGTCGATGGCGGGCGCGTGATCGATCATAGCAATATTCTCGCCTGGGCGGACAGCCTGACGACCGACGAGCCGCTGCCGCCGCCAGCCATATGAAAATCCGCTGGACCGGCGCCGCCTCGGACGACCTGGTCCGCCTCCACGCCTTTCTGGCCCCCGTGGCGCCCGAAACAGCCACCCGGATCGTCCAGCAATTGGCGCGGGCACCGGATCGCCTGATCGCCTTTCCCAGGATCGGGGAGAAGCTGGAAGGGTATGAACCGCGTGAAGTCCGCCGCGTCATCGTTGGCAATTATGAGCTCCGCTACGAGATCGCCGATATGACGATCTTCGTCCTCCGATTGTGGCACAGCCGGGAGGATCGCCCCATCGCGACCGGGGAAGGGATGGGCCAGTAGGAGCAGAGGTTTCTGCAGCCCTGTACGATCGCCACCGCGAGGCTTTCGCCGGCCCGCCCTTTCTGCGCCACATTCGCATGTGAGGCTGCATGCTCGACGGTCGGGAGATCCGCGTGGCAGCCTTTATCCTGTTCAGCCTCCAGGCCGCCGCTGCGCTGACCGACCCTGGCATCCCCGCCGATTTCGACCTGCGCAAGCTCCCCGAACATGAAGAACCGCTCGACGTCACCGGATCGCGGCATTGCCGATCGGAGGATGGCCTTGAGATCGTCGTCTGCGCCCGCCGCAGCGGCGAGCAGCGCCATCGGCTGCCTGCGCTTCCGGACGCCGCTTACGCGGCCGAACCGGTGCGCGCCGAGATGGGGGCGTTCGGCAACAGCAAAGTCGCGATCGACGTGGAGAGCGCGACGATCGGCAGCGGGGCAAGCGCCGTCCAGAGCAAGCGCGCGATGATCCGGCTCAAGACACCTTTCTGATCGCGTTTCCGAGCGTGCGCCGGCCCGGATAAATCTGCGCGCGCGGCTTGGAGTGCGCACCGGCACCTCCTATCTCCGCACCGTCCTTCCTCCGGCTCTGGAGACCTGCCATGCGCTACAATCAGTTCGGCAATACCGGCCTGTTCGTTTCGGAAATCTGCCTCGGCGCCATGACCTTCGGTGCGTCGAGCCAGGAGAGTCTGTGGGGTCAGATCGCCGGACTCGACCAGGAGGGCGTCGATCGCATCGTCGAACGCGCGCTGGCCGCCGGCGTCAATTTCATCGACACCGCCAATGTCTATTCGGGCGGCGAATCCGAACGGCTGCTCGGCCAGTCGCTGCGCAACCTCGGCGTCAGGCGCAGCGACGTCGTCGTCGCGACAAAGGCATTCGGGCGCATGGGGCCTGGCCCCAACGACGCCGGCGCGTCGCGCGGGCACATCATGGATGCGGTGGAACAAAGCCTGGAGCGGCTGCAGACCGATCATATCGATCTCTACCAGATCCACGGCAATGACAGCGTCGCCGGCATCGAGGAGACATTACGCGCGCTCGACGATCTCGTGAGCCGCGGCCTCGTCCGCTATGTCGGCGTGTCCAACTGGGCGGCCTGGAAGATGATGAAAGCGCTCGGCATCTCAGAACGCCGCGGCTTCGCCCGGTTCGAAAGCGCGCAGGCCTATTATTCGATCGCCGGCCGCGACCTGGAGCGCGAGATCGTGCCTTTCCTCGAATCCGAGAAAATGGGGCTGATGGTCTGGTCGCCGCTCGCCGGCGGACTCTTGTCGGGCAAATACGGCCCCGGCGGCAGCGAAGGCGAAGGCCGCCGCGCCAGTTTCGACTTCCCGCCGGTCGATCGCGACCGCGCCGACCGGGCGATCGCGGTGATGCGCGAGGTGGCGGCCGCCCATGATGCCACCGTTCCGCAAGTCGCACTGGCATGGATCCTCGCAAAACCCTTCGTCACCAGCGTCATTATCGGCGCGAAGCGGATCGATCAGCTCGACGACAATCTGCGCGCGCCCACACTGGCCCTGACCGCGGAGGACATGACGCGCCTCGACACGGTGAGCGCGCTTCCCGAGGAATATCCCGGCTGGATGTTCTCGCGCCAGGGCAGCGGCCGGGTGCCGGAGCCCTTCGTGCCAAAAGGCTGAATCACAAACACCCCTAACGCCCCGTTCACCGCCCCCGGTCACCAATAGCCAATATCCCGTCCCCTTATACTGACTCCCGCGCGCGTCCTGGGGGATCGCGCGCATGGGGCCGGGATATGACGAAGCGGACATGGCTGGCGAAGACCGCACTGTTGCTGGGGCTGGCCCCGGCACTGATCGGCGCGGTGGCGGCGGATCGCGATACGCTGATCCTGGCCGCGCATAATCGCGAGCGCGCGATGCTCGGTCTGCCGGCGATGCATTGGGATGCGAAGCTTGCGGTCGATGCGCGCGAATGGGCGCAATATCTCGCGGCGAGCGGCGAGTTCGAGCATTTCGAGGAAGAGTCGGACGATCCCAATGCCCAGGGCGAGAATCTGTGGATGGGCACGCGCGGTGCGTTCAGCCCGGAAACGATGGTCGGCCACTGGGCGCAGGAAAAGAAGGATTTCGTCTACGGCACCTTCCCCGACAACAGCCGCACGGGCGATCTCGAGGATGTCGGCCATTATACCCAGATCGTCTGGCGCGACACCGGCGCCGTCGGTTGCGCGATCGTCAGCAACAACGAGGACGATTATCTGGTCTGCCGCTATGCCGCGAGCGGCAATGTGATGGGTGAGCGGCCCTATTGAGGCTGTTTGACATCATACCGGCGAAAGCGAGACCTTAGCGCGCGGCGACGGTGCCCTCACTATGTCATCCTCGCGAAAGCGGGGATCCCGCTTCTTCTTCTCTCTTCGGATACTTCACGGAAAAGCTGGATCCCCGCTTTCGCGAGGATGACGGGTTGGATTAGTCCCTACACCTCCCGCCCCGCCTGATCCTTCGCGATCTCCGCCAGCAGCCATTCGCGGAAGCGCTTGATCTTGGGGACGTTGCGGCGCTGTTCGGGGCAGACCAGCCAATAGCCATAGCCGCGCGAGGAAAGCTGGTCGGACAATCGCACCAGCCGCCCTTCGGCCAGATCGTTGCGCCAGAAGAAGGGCGTCAGCATCGCGACGCCTTGCCCCGCCATCGCGGCATTGCCTTCATTGGCCTGTGAATCGAGGCGCACGCCCGGCTTGATCGTGCCATCGGGCACGTCGACGCCCGCCTCGCGCAGCCAATAAGCCCACCAGGGATCCTGCGGACTGATCAGCGGAAGGTCGAGCAGGTCGGCGGGTTCGATCCTGCCGCCATGGCGCGCCAGGAATTCGGGGCTGCACATCGGCGTGAAATCGATGCGCAGCAGCAAGTCCGTCGCCAGCCCCGGCCAGGAGCCAAGCCCGACGCGCACCGCGACGTCGACATCGTCGGTGAAATCGGTGAGCGCGTCATTGGCCAGCAGCCGCACCGCCATGTCGGGATGCTGGACCTGGAATCCGCCCAGCCGCCAGGCGAACCACGTGTTGGCAAAGGTCTGTGAGGTCGAGATCGTCAGCATCGACTCGTCCTCCGAACGGACGGTCGCAAAGGCGCTGTCGAGCGTGTCGAATGCGCGCGACACCAGGGGCGCGATGCGGCGCCCTGCCTCGGTCAGCGTCACCTGTCGCCGGACGCGGTGGAACAGCGCGACGCCCAGCCGCTCTTCGAGCAATTTCATCTGATAGCTGACCGCCGCCTGGGTCATGCCCAGTTCGTCCGCGGCGCGCGTGAAATTGCCGTGACGCGCGGCGGCTTCGAACACCCGGACGGCAGCGAGAGGCGGCAAGCGACGCATCGCCTATTCATAAGGCAGCCTTATGATCTCGGTCCAGCCTTTTGTTGGCGCGACGCCCGTCAATTCGCCATTTGGGTGTCAGCCGGAAGCCTCCGGAATTCATGAAAGGAACATCCCATGCGCGATGCTTATGATGCCCGGATGTGGGCGGACCACCACCAGTCCTTCACTGCCACGATCGGCAGGGCGATCGATGCGACCATGGTCGCGCTGACCAAGCTGAACGAGATTCAGTTCGCCGCACCGTGGCAGGTGCGTGCCAAGCCGGTTCGCAAGACTATCCGCCCCGCGCGGTGAAGACGGACCAGCCGGTGGCGTCCGACAGTCGTTCCAGGGCCAACGAACCGAGCTGAGAATTGCCGCGGTCGTTGAGTCCTGGCGACCAGACCGCGATCGACGCCTCCCCCGGCACGATGGCGAGAATGCCGCCGCCGACCCCCGATTTACCCGGAATGCCGACGCGAAAGGCGAATTCGCCCGATCCGTCATAATGGCCGCAAGTGAGCATCAGCGCATTGATCCGCCGTGCGCGGAGCGCGGGGACCACCAGCCGCCCAGTGCCGGGATGCACCCCGTCATGCGCCAGGAACCGTCCGGCCATGGCGAGCTGCCGGCAGCTCATCGCCAATGCGCACTGATTGAAATAGACATTGAGCGCATCCTCGACGCGCCGCTCCATATTGCCGAACGCCTTCATATAATTGGCCAGCGCGATGTTGCGGAACCCGGTCTCCGCCTCCGATCCCGCGACCTCCATGTCGATCTCTATGTGATCGTCATCGGCGAGGTAGCGGACGAAGCGCAGGATCTCGCCGATCGTCGCGCGCGGATCGCCGCGGCCGAGCACCACATCGCTCACCACCAGCGCGCCCGCGTTTATGAACGGGTTGCGCGGAATGCCATGCTCCTGTTCGAGCTGGACGATCGAGTTGAACGCGGACCCCGACGGCTCCCGCCCCACCCGCTTCCACAGCGCCTCCCCGACCTTGCCGAGCGCCATCGTCAGCGTGAACACCTTGGAAATGCTCTGGATCGAAAATGCGGCATCGGCCTCGCCCGCCATGAAGAGGCGCCCATCCGCCGTCGCCACCGCAATGCCGAAGCGCTTCGGATCGACCTTGGCGAGCGCCGGAATATAATCCGCCACACGACCGCGATCCGGCGCGCCAGCGATCTCGTCGGCGATCGCATCGATGATGCGTTGGATATCAGGCACACCGCCTCCCCTTCACCGCTCCCTTAACCACTTCGCGGCCGCGCATCACCCGATTTGCGCGCGTGACCTATCAGCCACAGTTCATCGACATATTTGCACGATTGACCGCAATCTCAACCAATGAGCTAATATATCATCATTGGAGAGGAGAAGGTGCATGCGCAAGCTTTCCGGACTGGCCCTGATATCGCTCGTATCGACGCTGGCGCTTGCCGGCTGCAGCAAACCGGCCCCGTCGGAAAATGCGGTCGAAATGCAGGCGTTGTCGGTCCAAGACACGAGCGAAGCGCCCGCAGCGGGGCGAGCCAGCCCACCCGGCATCGCGCCTACCGCCGCGCCCGGAGTCGCCTTCAACTATCGTTACGATTTCCGCATGGACGCCGCGAAGATCGGCGAAATCCAAGAGAAGCACGCCCAGGCCTGCGAGAAGCTGGGCATCGACCGCTGCCGGATCACCGGCATGTCGTACCAGTTGATCAACGATCGCGACATCGCCGCGATGCTCGCCTTCAAGCTCGAGCCTTCGCTGGCGCGGCAATTCGGCAAGGACGGGATCGGACTGGTCAAGGCCGCGGAGGGCATGCTGGTCCGCAGCGAGATCAGCGGCGTCGACGCGGGCTCGGCGATCAGCGCCGCCGGCCGCGCCCAGGGGCGGCTTCGCGACGAGCGGACACGGCTGGAAGAACGGCTGAAGCAGCCCAAACTCACCGAAGCCGAGCGCGCGGAGATTCGCGGCCGGCTGGAGGACGTCGCGCGCCAGATCGAATCGACCAATGTCACGCGCGAGGAGAATCAGGAATCGCTCGCCAACACGCCGATGGTCTTCAATTACGGATCGGGAGAGGTCGTACCCGGCTTCGATGCCCGCTCCCCGCTGCGCGAGGCGTTCCGCACCGCGGGCGAGACATTTGTCGGCGCCGTCGCCGTATTCATCGTCATACTTGGCGCATTGCTGCCGCTGTTGCTGCTGGCCGCTCTGGCCTGGGGACTCTGGCGGCTGTTGCGTCCGATCCTGCGCAAATGGCGCCCCGAAACGACCGAAACCGCAACACCGCCCACGACCGGCTGAACGCCCAATTGCACCCCCGGTGTCGTTGAGCTATAGGCGCCCCCTTCCAGCCCCGGCCTGCGCATCGCCTAGCGGCGCGCGGCCGGGGCAGCTTGTTTCCAGGGGTTCGTGCCGATGACCCGCCGTCGCCAGATCTACGAAGGCAAGGCCAAGATTCTGTATGAGGGGCCCGAACCGGGCACGCTGATCCAGTATTTCAAAGACGACGCCACCGCGTTCAATGCCCAGAAAAAGGGCACGATCAACGGCAAGGGCGTGCTGAACAACCGGATTTCCGAGCATATCTTCACGCTGCTCGGCAATATCGGCATTCCGCACCACTTCATTCGCCGTCTCAACATGCGCGAGCAGCTGATCCGTCAGGTCGAGATCGTGCCGATCGAAGTGGTGGTGCGCAACGTCGCGGCGGGCACGCTTTCCAAGCGGCTCGGCATCGAGGAGGGAACCCAGCTTCCCCGCACGATCATCGAATATTGTTACAAGGACGATGCGCTCGGCGATCCGATGATCTCCGACGAGCATATCGCCTGTTTCGGCTGGGCCAGCCAGGAAGAGATGCACGACATCGCCGACATGGCGATTCGCGTGAACGACTTCATGAGCGGGCTGTTCGCCGGAATCGGCATCCGGCTGGTGGACTTCAAGCTCGAATTCGGTCGCATCTGGGACAATGACTATGCCCGGATCATCCTGGCCGACGAGATCAGCCCCGATGGCTGCCGGTTGTGGGACATGACCACCAACGAAAAGCTCGACAAGGACCGGTTCCGCCGCGACCTGGGCGGCGAGGTGGAAGCCTATCAGGAAGTCGCGCGCCGGCTGGGCCTGCTGCCCGAGGGCGGCGACAATCCCGTGCTCGACCTGGAAAGCCACCGCAAGAAGCGCGGCAAATAAGCCGGGTTCGGACAGGCGGGGCCATCACTAGAGCAGGTGATCCGACGGAAGCGGATCACCTGCTCTAGATGCCTGTTTTACCGCGATTTTCGAGTCGCTCGATGATTCCATCGAACTGCAAATCGCTCTAATCGGCCACGCCCGTCCGAAACGTCCAATTCCGATTCGCATGCACCGGCTATTGCCGCGCCGGGCCCTTCGGGCCTGGTGGGGGCAATGCTCCAGCGACCCGCATTGCCCCCGCCATATACCTCCCGACTCCGCTTGCCGCTTGCCCCGCACCGTGCTTGATCGCATCCCGATGACGCGATCCGCCCCGATGCTCGCCCTGTCGGGCCTGTTGCTGCTTGCCGCCTGCCAGTTTCCCGCCCAGCGTCCGCCCGGCGCGGGTGCGGTCGCGCCTCCGTCCGATCGCGCCGCACGCGCCTGGGGTCTTCATCGCGGCGATCTGACCCCCGATCCGGATATCCGTTACGGCGTGCTGCGCAACGGCATGCTCTATGCCATTCGCCGCAACACCACCCCCCTGCGCGCCGCATCGATCCGGCTGCGCTTCGATATCGGATCGACCGCAGAGGCGGACGACCAGCGCGGACTGGCGCATTTCCTGGAACATATGGCGTTCAACGGATCGAAACGCGTTCCCGAAGGCGAGATGATCAAGATCCTGGAGCGCCATGGCCTAGCCTTCGGCCCGGACACCAACGCCTCCACCTCCTTCACCCAGACCGTCTATTCGCTCGACCTGCCCAGTGTCGGCAATGCGACGCTGGATACGGGGCTGATGCTGATGCGCGAGATCGCGGGCGAACTGACCATCGCGCCCGATGCCGTCGATCGCGAACGCGGCGTGATCCTGTCCGAGCGCCGTGCGCGCGACCAGTTCGCGCTGCGGCGGCTGGAGCATTTCATCGATTTCGCGTTGCCCGGAACGCCCGTGTCGCGCGCCCTGCCGATCGGCGATCCGCACGTGATCGGCAATGCGCCCGCAGACCGCATCCGCGATCTCTACACACGCTATTACACCCCCGGCCGCGCCGCGATCGTCATAACCGGCGATATCGACATCCGCACGGTCGAGGCAAAGATCCGCGCGCGTTTCTCCAACTGGCGCGGCGCCGGCGAAACCCCCGGCGATCCCGTCGCCGCGCATATCGACCCGGCCCGGCCGAGCGCCGCCGCCTATTTCCGCGATCCCGACGTGCCGACCAGCGTGTCGCTGTTCGTGATCAAGCCGCGCGACGATCGGCCCGATGACATCGCCAAGCGGCGCGACGACATTCTCCGCACCCTCGCCAACGCCATTGTCAGCCGGCGCATCGCGCGGCTGGCGCGCGAGGCCGATGCCACGATCCTGGGCGGCGGCGCGAGCAGCGGAGAGATAGTCTCGACCGCCGAGCAAAGCGCGATCACGATCGGCGCCAAGGGCGACGACTGGCGCAGCGCGCTGGGTGTCGCCGACCAGGAATTGCGCCGCGCGCTCGAGCATGGCTTCACGCGGGCCGAGCTTGCCGAGCAGCTCGCCAATCTCAGGACCGGCTTCGAAAATGCCGCGCGCCAGGCCGATACCCGGCGCAGCGACGCGCTGGCGACCGCGATCGCCTCGGCGATCGAGCAGGACAGCGTGGTGACGACACCCGGCTATCGGCTCGATCTGTTCGAGCGCTTCGTGCCGACGCTGACGCTCGATGCGGTCGAGGCCGCATTCCGCTCGCAATGGGCGGGCGCCAATCCGCTCGTCCATGTGTCGGGCAAGCTGGCGCTGACCGATCCCGAAGCGACGATCCTGTCGGCGCTGGCCGCAAGCCGTTCCATCGCGGTGAAGGCGCTTCCGGATATCGGACTCGACAACTTCGGCTATACCGATTTTGGCCCCGCCGGCACGATCGCGACGGACACGCGCGTCGCCGATCTCGGCATCCGCGCCATACGCTTCGCCAATAATGTCCGCCTGTCGATCAAGACCACCGCATTTGAGAAAGATCGGGTGCGCGTGTCGCTGCGCGTCGGCGGCGGCATGCTCGAACTGCCCGCCGACCAGCCGGGGCTGGCGATGTTCATGAACAGCGTCTTTTCGGCCGGCGGACTGGAAAAGCACAGCTTCGACGCGCTCCAGTCGATGCTGGCGGGACGGACGGTGACATTGGGCCTGGCCGCATCCGACGATCATTTCGGTGGAACCGTCACGACCAACCCGCGCGACCTGCCACTGCAGATGCAGCTGTTCGCGGCCTTCATGACCGCACCGGGATTTCGCGGCGAGGCCGATGCGCAATGGCAACGCATGGCGCCGACCTTCTACGACACGCTCGACGCCTCGCCCGGCGCGATCGTCGGCCGCGATGTCGGCCGGATCGTCGCCGGCGGCGATCCGCGCTTCGGCGTGCCGCCGCTCGATACGCTGCTGCGCCGGAACACGGCCGAGCTGCGCGCCGCCACAGCGCGGGCGTTCCGCACCGGTGCGATCGAGATCGGCATTGTCGGCGACATTGCCGAACAGGATGCGATCGACCTGGTCGCACGCACATTGGGCGCGCTGCCGATGCGTGACGCCACCCCGCCATCCTTCGCCGAAGCCCGGCGCGTCGCCTTTCCGAGCGACCGCGCGCCCGTGACGCTCCATCACGAAGGCAAGGCCGATCAGGCGATGACGCTCGCTTACTGGCCGACGACCGACGACGCCGATTATCCGCAGGTCGCGCGGCTGAACCTGCTCGCCGGGGTGATGCGGTTGATGCTGACCGAGCAATTGCGCGAAAGGCTGGGCGCCACCTATTCGCCCGGCGCATCGTCGAACATGTCCGACGTCTATCCCGGTTTCGGTCAATTCTCGATCTCGAGCAGCATCGATCCCAAGGACGCGCCCGCGGTCGAGGCGGCGATCGCCGAAATCGCCAGGACATTGCGCGACACGCCGGTCGACGCCGACCTGCTGTTGCGCGCGCGCCAGCCGATCCTGGAACGGATCGAGCGCAGCCGGCGCGAAAACGCGAACTGGCTGGCGATCGTCGACCAGGCGCAATCCGCTCCGCGCTATCTCGACCGGTTCCGGACGAACAGGGCGATCTATCAGGCGATTACCGCCGCCGACCTTCAGGCAATGGCGCGGCGCTATCTGGAGCCCGACGCCATGCTGCGCATTCGCGTAATGCCGGCGGACACGTCTCCGGCGCGATAAGGCGGGAATCGGGTTGAACCTTCGAGCCCGCGGCGTCATAGGGGCGGCATTCAACAGCGGCCCGAGGACAGCCATGAAGACGCGCATTTTCGTCACCCTCAAGGGCGGCGTTCTCGATCCCCAGGGCAAGGCGATCCACCATGCACTGGAAGGGCTCGGTTTCGACGGCGTGAACGACGTGCGCGCCGGCAAGCTGATCGAGCTCGACCTCGACGAGGACGTCTCCGACGCGCACATCGACGAGATGTGCCGCAAGCTGCTCGCCAACACGGTGATCGAGAATTACCGCATCGAACGGGTGCAGGGATGAAGAGCGCGGTCATCGTCTTCCCCGGGTCCAATTGCGACCGGGATCTGGCCGTCGCGCTGGAGCAGGTGACCGGACGCAAGGCCGAGATGGTGTGGCACGGCGCCGATGCCCTGCCCGACGGTGTCGAGCTGGTCGCGCTGCCCGGCGGTTTTTCCTATGGCGACTATCTGCGTGCGGGCGCGATGTCGGCGCGCAGCCCGATCATGCGCGCCGTGGTCGAGGCAGCCGGGCGCGGCATGCCGGTGCTCGGCGTGTGCAACGGTTTCCAGGTGCTGACCGAGGCGGGACTGCTGCCCGGTGCGCTGATGCGCAATGGCGGCCTCAATTTCGTCTGCCGCGACGTCCGGCTGACGGTGGAAAATGCCCAGAGCGCTTTCACCAGCCGCTACGATGCCGGCGAGGAAATCCTGCTTCCCGTCGCACATCATGACGGCAATTTCTTCGCCGATGACGAAACGCTCGACCGCCTCGAAGGCGAGGGCCGCGTCGCATTCCGCTATGCCGAAACCGTCAACGGATCGGCCCGGAATATCGCGGGCATCCTCAACGCGCAGGGCAATGTGCTGGGCATGATGCCGCACCCCGAGCGTTTGGTCGAAGCGGCGCATGGCCGCACCGATGGCCGGCGCCTGTTCGAAGGCTTGCTGGAAGCCGTCGCATGAGCGTGACCGGCGGCTGCCTGTGCGGCGCGGTGCGCTTCACGGTGGACGCCGAACCGCTGGCGGCACGCACCTGCTGGTGCCGGCTGTGCCAATATCTCGGCGCAGGCTCCGCGACCGTCAACGTCGCCTTTCCGGCCGACGCGCTGTCGGTCGAGGGCGAGGTCCGCTGGCATGCCAGCGTCGCGGACAGCGGCAACCGGATGCAGCGCGGCTTCTGCCCTGAATGCGGCACGCCGCTGTTCAGCAATGCGGAAGCGCGCCCGCACCTGACCTTCATCCGCGCCGGTGCGCTCGACGACCCGGGCCTGATCAGCCCACAGGCGACGATCTGGACGAGCGCGGCCCCCGGCTGGGCCTGTTTCGACCCCGCGATCCCGCAGCACGAGGCGCAGCTTCCGCCCGTTGCTTGACGGCCCTGGAGTTTGATCCAGCTGGATCGCCTCGACCTCCCGTCATTCCGGCTTCCGCTCATAGTTGTCAGGTATTTTTGGGAAGCGAACGATTGAGTGGGAAATGTCCGGCACGCGTGGCGTCGAGATACCCCACCAGCCCCCAACCGTTCGAGCTGAGCCTGTCGAAGCCCTGTCCTTCCACTTCGAGCCCGAGGAAAAGCAGGGCTTCGACAGGCTCAGCCCGAACGGATCTGGTGGCGACAGCGGTATGAATCCGGCTTGGTATCGACCCACGCCAAGCCATGTCTCGACATCGAGCTTCGCCGCTCTTTCCTCGCAACTCCCAGCTCTGCGCCTGCCGCCCCCCGGAAAATCCCGGACACTAGTGGGCGAAAGCCGGAATGACGGGGCGAGCGTTCGGTCCTGATGGATCCGGCCTAATCGATTCCCGGCAGGTCCGCAGTCTCGTCGAGGATCGCGATCACCGCCGCATCGTTGCGATAGCGCTTGCGCATCCGCGCTTCATCTTCCTCGATCCGTGCGCAGCGCAGACTGCGGATCGCGCGTTCGATCTCCGCGCGCCGCTCCGCGTCATAAGGCTCCTCGCCCGTCCAGTGATTGCAATCGGCGCGGCGCTCGACAAATGCGGCCACCGGGCGCGGCATGGCATCGAGCCGCTGGCGCAGCGTCGGCGCATCACCCGCCAGCATTAGCAGGACGGACAGGATCATCGCATATCCTCCCTGGCGCCGCGTTCGAAGATCCGCGTCGTCCGCGCGAGGATCAGCAACGCCGTCGGCCAGAACAAGGTGTTCCAGATATCCTTGAAATTCGCGGTCAGATCGATCGACGTGCCATAGGTCAGGCTGTCGCGCAGATCCCAGCCCTCACCGATCAGCGCCGCCGCGAGCACGACCGTCCAGGGTTTCCAGCTGCGCAGCGGCCATTTGAACAGCAGCGCCGAGCCGAGGAACAGCAGGAGCGCGATATAGATATGGAGCGCATCCTTCGCGAGATGGACATGCTGGACCAGCCACAGCTTCGCCGACTGTAGCGGACTCATCTCAAACCCTTGCGCTGAACGGCGTGAAATTGGTGCCTTCATCATAGACATCGACACCCTCCTGGCGTTTCAGCCAGCCGACGACGGCATAGGTGACGGGCGTCAGCACGGCTTCCCAGGCGACTTTCAGGGCCCAGTTGGTGACCATCACGGTCAGCACCTGTCCGGTGGTCCAGACGCCGAGAAAGGCGAGCGGATAGAAGATCAGGCTGTCGACGCCCTGCCCCACCACGGTCGAACCGATGGTGCGGCTCCACAGATGCTTGCCCTTGGTCAGGATCTTCATCTTGGAAAGCACGAATCTGTTGGCAAACTCGCCCGCCCAGAACGCGAAAAGCGAGGCGAAGACGATGCGCCAGGTGCTGCCGAACACCGATTCGTAAGCGGCCTGCCCCGTCCAGCCATCGGCGGGCGGCATCGCGACCACCACCCAGCTCATCACCGCCATGAACAGCATCGCGCCGAACCCGGCCCAGACGCAGCGGCGCGCGCGCGCATAGCCATAGACCTCGGTCAGCACGTCGCCGATCACATAGCCGAGCGGGAAGAACAATATGCCCGCGCCGAAGGTGAAGCCCCCGACAGTGGACAGCTTCGCCGCGCCGATCAGGTTGGACAGCAGCAGCACGGTGACGAACGCCGCCATGACGAAATCGAACCAGCGGAAATGCCCGCCCGTCAGCGAATCGGCCGAAACCGCCTTTGGCGCGCCAATGCCCACCCCGATGCCCCGCATGCTCATGCCGCCATGATGATCGAGCTTTCGCGCCTGCGCAATCCATGCCGGACATCAACCGTTTCGGATCGCAAAGCGCTTCCCCCGCGGACGATCAGACACTAAGCGGATGTCCGGCGCGCGCCCGTAGCTCAGCTGGATAGAGCACGAGACTTCTAATCTTGAGGCCGCAGGTTCGACTCCTGCCGGGCGCGCCAGCCATTCCCTGACGGACCCGGCTTCCGCAAATACCCGCCGGAGCGCACGGCCTATCGACCCGGTTCTGCGCCACTTCCGGATCATGGCGGCTTCATAACGGGCATCGAGCGCTGGACCGCATCATCCCCTTCTTGAACTTTTAGGACTTACGGCCCCAAAGTCCGTGCGAAGGATCAAGGCATCGTCAAGGCCGGCCATCCAATCCAGTAGAGCGTCTCGTCCACACACCGGCCAGGCCGGTTCATCGGCAACAGCCCTATCGGCTCAAGCGGAGTCCCGAACCCCATGACGGCCACTGGAACGAGCGATCTCAACAATGCCGATCTCGCGCCCACGGGCGTGTCCCAGCGCACCTGGCGCTGGTATCATTTCGCGGCCCTGTGGATCGGCATGGTCGTATCGATTCCAGCCTATATGCTGGCCGCGGGGCTCATCGATCAGGGCATGACGCCGCTACAGGCGATCGTCACCATCCTGTTGGGCAACATGATTGTGCTGGTGCCGATGCTGCTCATCGGCCACGCCGGTGCGCGCTATGGCATTCCCTATGCCGTATTGGTGCGCAGCGCGTTCGGCACGACCGGCGCCCGCGTGCCCGCCATTGCCCGGGCGCTCGTCGCGTGCGGCTGGTACGGAATCCAGACCTGGGTCGGCGGCACCACCTTGCTGGCGCTGGTCACGGTGCTCACCGGCTGGCGCGACTATGGGCCGCCATTGCCGATCCTGGGCATCTCGCTTCCCCATCTGCTGGCCTTTGCCGCCTTCTGGCTCATCCAGATGGCGTTCGTGTCGAAAGGCATCGAGATGGTCCGCAAGCTGGAAACCTGGACCGCGCCGATCAAGATCGCGATCTGTATCGCCCTGCTGATATGGGCGATGCGGCATAGCGGCGGGCTTACCTCCCTGATAGAGGCGCCGTCGCAAGCGGACGTCCCCGCCTTTTCCACCATCTTCTGGCCGAGCCTGACCGCCATGGTCGGCTTCTGGGCCACGCTGGCGCTCAACATCCCCGATTTCACGCGGTTCGCACGGAGCCAGAAGGACCAGATCCTGGGTCAGTCGATCGGCCTGCCGGTCCCGATGGCGCTGCTCGCCTTCATCGCGGTCCTGGCGACTGCGGCAACCCGCATCGCATTCGGCCGGGCGATCTGGGATCCGGTCGAACTGGCGAGCAACATGCCGAATCTCGGCGTATTGATCGGCCTGCTCATCATCTCGGTCGACACGATTTCGTGCAACATCGCGGCAAATCTGGTCGGCCCCGCTTATGATTTCGCCGCCCTCTCGCCGCGCCGCATCAGCTATCGCAGGGGCGCACTGATCACCGCCGTGATCGCCGCCATGATCCTGCCCTGGAAACTCATCGAAAGCAGCGGCGGCTATATCTTCACCTGGCTGGTCGGCTATTCTGCGCTGCTGGGTCCCATCGCCGGCATCATGATCACCGATTACTGGCTGATCCGCCGAACGAAGCTGGTCGTGGACGATCTGTTCGACGCGAACGGCATCTACGGCTATCGCAACGGATGGAATCCCGTGGCCCTGGTCGCGCTGCTGATCGCGATGGTGCCGACCCTGCCCGGCTTTCTTGCCATTGCCTTCCCACAGGTCTTTGGCGGCATGCCGGGCTTCCTGACCATGCTTTACCCCTATGCATGGTTCGTCGGCGCCGCACTGGCGGCCATGATCTATTATATCGGCATGAAGGAGGTGCGCACGCGCAATGCCGCGACCGCAAAGGTCAACGCGTAAGGCCGGTTCGCCCGGCCGGTCGGATCAACGCCCATTCTGCCCAGGCGGATCCGGCTGAGCCTCGATCGTCGCGTCGCCGCCCAGCGTCCGGTAGAGAGTGACGAGATTGCTCGCCTGGACCAGCCGGGTCGCAACCAGCGTACGCTGCGCCGAATAGAGCGAGCGCTGCGCGTCGAGGCTGTTGAGGAAGGGTTCGATCCCGCCGCGATAGCGCGCATCGGCCAGCGTGTAATTGTCCGCCGCGGCATCGGCCTGCGCGGCGTTGGCGCGC
>JASBTC010000117.1 GCA_030148625.1 Sphingobium sp.
AATCCCCCGCGGCGGCACCATCGAACCACGGGTCGGCGGCACCGGCAAGGACGGCACACCCGCCTGCTCCACCGTCCGGCCGAGCGGGCGACGCATCGTGGCGCGTCGCGCCCGATGGCTGCAACCATGCAACCGAGTCACCATCTCACCTGTTGAACCATCATGGAAAAGCCCGAAGACGCTGCCGCAGCGATCCACGGCACCCGCATCGAGGACATGCGGGCGTGGATAGAGCCGCGCCTGCCGGGCATGTCGAACGCCGAATTATATGACGAGTGGATCTATGCGTTCGAAGGCGGAGCGCGCTTTGCCGGGGATCCGCCCTGGCTCGATCTTGTCGAGGCCGAATATGCGCGTCGCGGGCTGGAGCCCGGCACCTCGGACGCGGCGAACGACTGAATATCGCCCATGCGCCCTCAGCGGCCGCCGCGCCTTCGCATCTTGCCAGGCGCGACCGCAGTCATGCCGGTTCGGCCGGGTCGATCCGCGACGACAATAGCGAGGATATGGCAATCACCAATTGCGCGGCGGCAAACGGCTTGGCGATCATCATGCTGACGGGCACGCCTTGCGATACCCACTCATGCTGGCTGGCGGCGCTGACATAAACCACGGGCAGACCGCCGATCGACTCGCGTGCCGCTCTGGCGACGTCCCAGCCATCCGGTCCCGGCCCCAGATTCACGTCGGTGATGAGGCCGCGCAGTTTGGCCCCATGTTCAGCCAGCAGCTGCAACGCCTGCGCACCGCTGTCGGCAACCGCCAGTTTGAAGCCCGCATCCTCGAGACTGGCGATCATGACGCCCTGGATCAGCAACTCGTCTTCGACATATAGCAGGAGCGGCGCGGCCGGATCGAACATATAGGGGTCGCTTTTCAACAAGATCTGTTCCGGTCGAACGAAATAACGGGTTTAAGGCGCCGGTGACGGATCGTTGGTGTGAATGACCGCCACTCTCGTCCCCGGGGCCATGTCGGTGATGGTCACCGTGGCGTTCAGCTGTTTGGACAATGCATCGACGATTCCGGTGCCGAGGCCCGGTTTTCGCGTGGCGTGATCGCCGGGCATGCCGACGCCATTGTCTTCGACCGTCAGCCGCCATCCGGTCGGCCGCGACCAATATTCGACCTTGATCTTTCCGGATCTTTCACGCTCGGGGAACGCGTGCTTGAGCGCGTTGATGACCAGTTCGGTCACGATCAGGCCCAGGCTGACCGATACCTCCGATGTGGTCATGCTGTCGTCGATGATCGCGTCGAGGGTCAGCACGTCATGATTGTAGATCATCGACGCGCCGATGCTGTCGCAAAGATCGGTCAGATAGGGCCGCAACATCACATCGCCGGCCCTGGCTGCCGCAAGCTGGCGCTGCAGCGTCGCGATCGACATCACCCGGTGATGCGCGTCGTGGAGATGGCTGCGCGCCTCGTCCGACTGTACCTTGCGCGCGCTCTGCATGAGCACGCTCGCGATGATCTGAAGGCTGTTCGCCACACGGTGCTGCAATTCCTGCAACAGCACCTGTTTTTCGTGAACGACGTCGTCCTTCAGCTTCTCCGCGCGACGTATGTCCGTCACATCCGAGACGGACAGGGCGATCCGGGCCTCGTCCGATCCCAGATAATCGAGCTTATGGGCGTTGACGATCAATGTGCGGTTCGGCTGGCCCTTGCGGACGAGATCGAGTTCATACGCCTGGATCGCCGCATCTCCGGCAAAGGTTGCGCGAAGCAGCGAGCGGAGCTGGCGTGCACTCCACTCGCCTGATCCCAGTGCGCCCAGTTCCATGCCCACCACCTTGTCGCAGTCGAGGCCGAAGGCGCTGCAGAACGAGCCGCTCGCGGCTTTGATGACGAGATCGGGATCGAGGAGCAAAAGGGGTGTGGCCGAAGAAAAGACCAGCGCCATGCCAAGGCTGCTGGCGGCCGCTTCGTGAGATAGGGGCGTAAAAAATTCCACGGCCGAAGCCTTCGGAAGCCGGAGACTCGCGGAGCGAAAGCCATACCCGGTAGCAAATTCTGGGACGCTGTATCTCGATACGCTTGCCCAAAGACGCGCAACGATTCCGTATTACCACCGAATGCGCGCCAACCCTATCTTATTCGGCAACACCGTCCGGGGCATCGGCAAGGCATCATCCCGGATCGCCGCCCGTCGACCGGTCGCCGCGCGATCCGAAGCCGGTCGATCCGCCGGACGGAGCGTAGAACAGCTTGTTACGCCACGTCACCGGAATCATTGTTCGGCAGCCGCCCCCCATCCCTGAGCGAAATTTGCCCGATCCGATGGCGGATTTCGCAGGATCGGGGCTCATGGATGTCACAAGCCCCAATGAAAGGCGCGGCAAATGATGTGGTCGGTCCGGCACGGTCTGCTCGCGCGACACTTCAACGCCCGTCCAGAAACGCCATCATCACCGCATTGAATGCCTGGGGATCCTGCATCACCGCGAAATGGCTCAGGCCGCGCAGGGTGATCCGTTTCGCGCCGGGGATGGTGCGCGCCAGATAGGCCGAATGTTCGGTCCTGATCGCTTCGTCATGCTCGGCGTCGACGATCGCGACAGGAACATGGATGCGCGCGAGATCGGCAGGCTTGTAGTTGGGCTGCGTCGCCCACATCCGCCCCATCGCCGCCTGAAAATCCTCATAGGCCGCGGGTGTCGGCGACAGTCGCGCATACTCCGCGGCGGCACGCGCGCCATAGGCGGCCATCGTCGCGGACGATCCGGTTTCCAGATTGACGCCGCTCGTATCCATGTTCGCGCCGAAAGCGAACACGCGTTCGACGCGGGCGGGCGTCTTCATCGCCATGACAAGCCCGATGATCGCGCCATCGCTCCAGCCCACGATCGCTGCGCTGCGGATATGCAATGCATCCATCACCGCAAGCACATCATCCGCCATCAATTCATAAGTGAAGGGACGGGCGTCACGCGAACTGCGCCCGTGGCCTCGGCTGTCGATCACGACGATGCGCCGGCTTTTCGCCAGCGGCCCGATCTGGTTGGCCCAATGCTCGCCATTGCCCATCCCGCCGTGCAGCAGGATGACGGGCGGCCCCTTGCCATAGGTTGCGTAATGGATCCGTGCGCCGTTGATATCGACCGATCCGGACATGGCCGACACCGGCATCGCGGGCAGGTCCGGAAGCGTTTCCCAGCGCTCCGCGGCCATTGCCCCGCCCGCACCGAGCGCCCCCAGGCAAAACATGGTTGCCAGTAGAAATGCCCTGATCGTCTTTACCCCTGCGATGAAGGGCGCAGGCTCGCACATCGTTCGATGCGGGGCAACGGATGCCGAAACCATATATCCGCTCCGCCATCGGGCTCTATTCAAATAGCCGAGACCATGACTGGCTTCGTCGAACGCCGTTTCACACTCCATATTGGATCAATCTTGCGTGATCATGGTCCCAGCCCGTGGTTGCATCGACCGCGCTCCATCATCATGAAGAACCACAACCGGGCCAATGCTTCATTCGATTGAAACTCAGGGGGAAGAGTGATGCGCGTTTTTCATTATGTCGGAATGATCGCGACACTTGCGGCAATGGCGCCCGTGACTGCAAAGGCCGCACAGGATGGCATCACTTATGACTGCGACACTGCCGCCAATCATTATTCGGAACTGATGCTTCCCGCATCGGCCGTCCCTTTCTCCGTAACGGGACTGGTCAAGCTCCAGGCGGCCGCTTCTTTCGAAAAATATGTTCCAATGACGCGACTGGCGATAGCCGCTCCGGCGGATCGACCGGGCGCGGCGCCGGATGACCTTGCCGGTTTTCTACTCTCGGCCATGCCCGCGAAAGCGCTGGGGGTGAAGGGCAAGGATAAAACCGCCATATTGCAATTCCTGAGCTGGGACGAACGCAATGGCGGCAAGGCAGTATCCCATGATCCGTTCGAACTGACGGACACGTCAGCGAGCGCCCCATTTTCCCTGACCTATGACGGCAGCGTCGTCGTCACGCGCATTGGGGGGCGGGAACAGAAAATACCGCTCATCGCCAAGGATCCGGTCGTCCGGATCGTGTGTTCGACCGGAGAGTTTCTGTTCACGAAGTTGAAGATCGAGACGCAGAAATAGTAACTGCGGCGACAGTGCACTCAATTCGGATAGCCCTCGAACATGGTCATGCGTTGCGCGCTCCGAATTTCGTGCGCTGCCCTACGCGCCATCATGGGATGCCCGTAACTACGCGGTCTCGTTGACGCCCGGCTGTGCGGATGGTGGCGTTTCTTTCTTCGCCCCCGCCAGCAGGCGCGACAGCCTCAGCTCATATTGCCGCGCCAGTTCCGTATGCGTCTTATAGGCGCAGGGATCGGCCGCCTTTTCAGCCAGATCGCGCTCCTGCCGCGCCCGTCGTTCCAGATAGGCTTGATCGGATTCGAATGTCATGACTGCCTCCACAACCGTGCCCCCCGGCTTTGAAGCGCGCCAAAAATAAGTGTCGCGGAATCGATTCGCAATAATCGAGATCAATATCGGCCCTGTCGGTAGGTTCGCCCGGCAACTCCTGGCCTTCACCAGCCGGCTTCGCGTGCACCATGCGGATTCCGCGGCTATCCGAAGATTATCGGGTTCACGCGAAGGCGCGAAAGCGCGAAGTGGAGTATCCCAACCCCATGGATCGAACACCGGACCGGACGGTTACGAAACCAGGAGGCCCATCGATGATCCGCACCACCCTGCCCCTCGCCTGCGCAATCTTCGCCGCCCTGTTCGCACCCCCCGCCTCCGCGCAAAGCGCCGGCGCCTTCATGGCCAATCCGGCGTTCCGCGATCCGCCGCCGCGTCAGTGCGATTCCACGGTCGACATGCAGCATTGCGCCGCGCACGACCTGCGCGTCGCCGATGCGCAGATGAGCGCGCGCTACAAGGCGCGCCGCGCGAAGCTCAAACCCGCCGCGCGGCAAAACCTGCTCGACGAACAACGGCTGTGGCTGCGGAACCGCGACCGCAACTGCCTTGCGAAGGGCGATCGCTATCGCGGCGGATCGATGGCGGCGGTGGTGGTCGCTCAATGCTGGGTCGACGTCACCCGGGCGCGCAGCAAACAATTGCGATGACGCCCGCCTGACACATAAAAATTTGCCCCGGCGGTGGGGCGCCGGGGCAAGATATGCCCGGCCGTGGGGGCGCCGGGCAGGGTTATCGGCGAGTTCAACCGGCCAGACGCGGATCGGTTCCGCCCAAATTTCATCCATTTTGGAGATACAAGGCGCCGAAGCCCGTTGCCGCCCGGGATTTTCGCGAAAGCTGAGAAGCCCAGCTTCTCCTTCGCGCTTTCGCGTCTTCTCGACTTCGCTCGAAACAGCCTTCGCGTGCGCCGTGCGGATTCGCCGGCGACGCTGAACTCATCGGGTTCACGCGAAAGCGCGAAGACGCGAAGGGGAAGATACCCCCCGCGTCTCCGCGCGAACCGTCATTCGGCCCGCCAGCGCCCTGCCCGGTTCTCGCGACCGGGCAGCCGCCGATTGGCCCAGCTCACTTCAGCTGCATCGTACCCGGCAATTCGCCCTTCATCGCCGCCGCCGTCTTCTCGGCGCCTTCCATCGCGCGCAGCACATTGCCGCCCGCCACCTTGGCGACGTCCGCGTCCTTCCAGCCGCGACGCAGCAATTCGGCCATCAGCGCGGGATAGGTGGTCGCGTTCTGCAACCCTTCGGGCAGCTCGTTGCCGGTGCCGTCGAAATCCGAACCCAGGCCGACATGGTCGACGCCCGCCACCTTGGCGATATGGTCGATATGGTCGGCGACGTCGCTCAGCGTCACCTTGGGGCGCGGGTTCTTGCGATCCCATTCGTCCATCGCGGCCTTGGCCTTTTCGGGCTGGCCGATGAACAGGCCGCCGAACGGCGGCATGTTCAGCCGCGCACGCTCGGCGCCGCGATCGGCGTCCCAGCGGCGATAGGCGTCGGTCACATAGGCGGGCGCATAATTCACCATCACCACGCCGCCATTCTGCGCGACCAGCTTCAGCGTCTCGTCGGATACGTTGCGCGGATGATCGTCGAGCGCGCGGGCGCCCGAATGCGAATAGATGACGGGCGCCTTCGAAATGCGCAGCGCATCCTGCATCGTCTCTTCGCTGACATGGCTCAGGTCGACCAGCATGCCCAGGCGGTTGAGCTCGTGCACCACCGCTTCGCCGAACGGCGTCAGCCCGCCATGCTTGGGATTGTCGGTCGCGGAATCCGCCCATTCGATCGTCCGCGAATGGGTGAGCGTCAGATAACCGGCGCCCAGTTCCGCATAGGTGCGCAGGATCGAAAGATCGCCGTTGATCTGGCCGCCGCCCTCGACGCCCAGCATCGACGCGATCCGGCCGGATGCATGGATGCGGCGGACGTCGGCTGCGGTGCGCGCCAGTGCGAAGTCGTTGGGGTAACGCGCGACGATATTCTTGACGAGGTCGATCTGCTGCAGCGTTTCCTGAACCTGTTCCAGCCCGGGCAGGTTGGCCGAGACGTAGACCGACCAGAACTGGCCGCCGACCATGCCCTTGCGCAGCATCGCGATATCGGTGTTGTAGGGGACGGGCTTCTTGTCCCAGCCCTCGCGCAGGTCGAGCGTCCAGCGCGCATCGCCCTCGCGTTCGCGCATCGTCTCGGGCCAGTCATTATGGCCGTCGATCAGCGGCGTCTTTTTCAGGATCGCCGCGACGCGCGCGCTGTAATCGGTGGAGGGTGCGCCATTGCCGAGAAGCAGCAGCGCGAGCGGTGCGAGGAGCCATGCTTTTTTCATGGCACGCTCCATAAGACGCGGCATCCCATAGTGGCAATCGCGCGCGCGGCCTTGGGAAAAAATAAGCCGCATTTCGACACCGCTCGATGCCATCGGTCATCTTGCTGTCGAGACAGGATCTGGGCGTTTTCGCGGTGAAGCCTCTCCTCCCTGCGCTTCAGCGTGGGGAGGGGAACCGCGCGACAGAGTCGCGTGGTGGAGGGGAAATGCGATGGATCATGCTTCGCGCAGCTGCCGGGAATCCCGCGAGAATCCTGCTCGAAAGTCACGCACGGCGACTGCATCCCATTTCCCCTCCACCACCAGCCTCTGGCTGGCGGGTGCCGGCTCGCGCTCCAAATGAAATCCCGGACGGCAATGCGCCTTCGCCGGAATAATGCGAAGTCTGCCGGCCACCCGGCTCCCCCCGCTCCGGCGCCGAAAGCCGCGGCCTGGGTATCTCGCGGATCAGGCCCGGCCGGGGCTCGGGCTCCGAACGGATCGCGATGGCCGCCGCAATGGCGATCAGGACGGCCGCGACCAACAGGATCAGCAGCGCGGTCCGCCACGCCGCCCACGGTCCCGGCTTGGTATCCGCATCCCACACCGGCCGGCCCGCATTGCCCTGCGCGGCGAAGGCGGCGGTTCGCCGTCCCGATGCCTCCATGGCATCCGCCGCCTCGGCCAGCGGGCCGGAGGGAAGCGGCGCAATCCCGCCGGGCTCGCGCGTGATGGCGTAGCGATCCTGCGCCAGATCGAGTTCGATCGTCAGATCGCCGCTGAAATGATAGCGCCGGAAATCGAGCGCGACACGGCGATTGCCCGGCCAGGATATGCCGGCGTCCCAATCGGTGCCCCACAGATCGAGTATCACCCGGCCGCTGGCGATATCGATGACGCGCGGCGTGTTCACCCAATGCGAATTGCCCCATTCCACCGCGGCGATGTCGATCCGGATCGTGCCGTCGGGCGAGATATGGCGATGGTTCGGGTCGGGCGACCGATCGGCCGACGATCCGCGCGTTTCGACCGGATCGCCTTTCGGCACGTAAAACCCCCAGACGCCATTGGAGAGTTCGCTCACCGCGAAGCGCGCGACCGAAGCCCCCTCCTCGATCTCGTACACCGTGAATTGGTGCATCTGCTGCGGATGGGCCGGATGGCACAGGCTGAGCGGCGGCGTGTCGACCCTCCGCCATTCATGCGTCCACACATCGAGCCCGCCGATCGCCAGGCCATCGTCCGAAAAACCGATATGCGCTTCGCGCCACGCAGTCGCGTCGGACGATACCTTGACGGCGGGGACGGCGAAGACGATCGGCGGCGCCACGGCAACCGGTTCGGGTGCCGGCGCGGCTGCCGGCGTCGCTGCTCCGCGAAACAGTCGCCTCAGCCCAAGCCCGATCGCAAAGCCCATCGCACAGGCGATCGCCCAGGGAAGCACGAAGATCGCGCTGATCAGCGAAAAGCCGAGCAGCGCATTGGCGAAACCATGCTCGACGCCGGTCCGCGTCATCGCTTCCCAGCCGAGCACGCCGATATAGGCAATGACCGGGGAAACCACCCAGCCGAACATGGCCCGGCCCATCCACCGGCGCGGCACCACTGCCACCAATATCGCCGGAACCATGACGGCGGCGGCCGCCATCAGCCCGAACCCGGTCATTGCCGCGATACCGTCATACCATGCGCCCCCTGCCCCGATCGCGATGATGTGCACGCTCGCCCTGGCGCTGTCATCGGAATTCCCGTCCCCGAACGCCCGGCGAAATCGCGACACACTTGTCACTCCCACCCGTCGCGCCGCCCGCCCTACACCCCCGATCGGTTCTGCAACCGCCGGAAACGGCACATGATGGAGAGACCGCATATGACGCGCTCCGCGCACTGGCTCGGCCTCGCCGCCGCGCCGACATTCGCACTCATGGCATGGGTCGCGGCGGCCGATGCGCCGCGGATACCGATCTGTTCCTCAACGTCGGGCGTTCTGCCGGTCGATGCCATGGCCTGGATGTATCTGCTGATGAGCCTTTTCCACCTCCCGCCCTGGCTGAAGCGCGCATCCCGTCGCGGCCCGGCTCCCCAACCCCAACCGACCCATTGAAGGAGACCGACCATGTCCCACCCCATCGTTTCGCGCGAAGACTGGCTCACCGCGCGCAAGGCGCTTCTCGCCCGTGAGCGTGCCATCACCCATGATCTCGACGCGCTGCGCGCCGAACGCCGGCAAATGCCATGGGTCAGGATCGACAAGCCCTATGTCTTCGAAGGGCCGGCAGGCGAAACCACGCTCGCCGACCTGTTCGGTGAACGCAGCCAGCTCGCAATCTATCATTTCATGCTGACGCCGGGATCCGATCATATCTGCCCGGGCTGTTCGTTCACCGTCGATCATGTCGATGCGGCGCGCCAGCATTTCGAACATGCCGATCTCGCCTTCGCCGCGATCTCGCACGCGCCGCTTCAGCGCATCGAGGATGTCCGGAAACGGATGGGCTGGCGCTTTGCCTGGTTGTCCTCCGCCGACAGCGATTTCAACTTCGATTTCGGCGTGTCGTTCACGGCGGAGGATCGCGCCGCCGGCCGCGCGATCTACAATTACGGCACCGTGATCCACAACAGTCCGGACATGTTCGGCGTCAGCATCTTCGTGAAGGGCGAGGATGGCGACATCTTCCACAGCTACTCCACCTATCATCGCGGCACGGAACTGCTGATGGGCGCGTTCAACTGGCTCGACCTGACCCCGAAGGGCCGCAACGAAACCGGTGGTACGATGAGCTGGGTGCGGCTGCACGACCGCTATTGATGCGGCGCGGCATAGCGAAGACAAAAGAGGGGCGACCTGGATTGGCCGCCCCTCAATGCCGCAAGCTCCTTACGTCTCCGTAAGCCCCACAGTCGCGCCGGCGGTTTCCCGGGCTCAGCGCGTGGCCTGCAGCAACAGGCTATTTTTCCTTCGCCGAATCCGCGACCGATTCCGCGGCTTGGCTGACTTCCTTCGCGGCACCGGTCACCGCATTCGTTTCCCGCTTCTCGTTGAAGACGAGAAAATAGGCGGCGGCCGCGATGATCGCGACGGCAATAAATGCCAGCAACACGACAACACCACCGCCACGCCGCTCGACTTCGACTTCACGTATCTCGACCATGTCACTCTCCCATCATGATCGGCTTCAATCCTTGCGATAAGATTAAGGTTCCATGGTTAAGTAATTGAATTTCAGACATATATCCAAGGATATACGTCAATATGACCATGGTTGGGATCATGGCGATCGCGCTACCGCACGTTTCGGCCGATTGACTCACCTATAACTCGCTGGTTATTGATCGAATCGATAGCCAGCGAGTTATGCGTTCCTATGCTTCAGGCCCACGATATGCTGTTCAAGACGCTCGGCGATCCGACCCGCCGGGCCATTTTCGAACGGCTGTGCCGCGACGGCGAACAGACGGTCGGCGCGCTGACCGCGCGGGCCGGGGTGTCGCAACCCGCGGTCTCCAAGCATCTCGGCGTGCTCAAACAGGCCGGGCTGGTGCTCGACCGCCATCAGGGCCGCCAGACGCATTACAGCGCCCAGCTCGGCGCCCTGACCCCGTTGATCGACTGGACCAGCCGGATGACCGGATTCTGGGAAAGCCGCTTCGACGGCCTTGAAGACCTGCTGCAGAGAATGGATCAATGACCGGAACATCGACCGAAACGCGCTCGATCGTCGTCGAGCGGGAGCTTGGCCATCCGCCGGAGAAGATCTGGCGCGCACTCACTTTGCCCCATCTGATCGAGGAATGGCTGATGAAGACCAGCTTCGAACCGGTGCTGGGCCATCGTTTCGATTTCCGCGCGGACTGGGGCTCGGTCGATTGCGAGCTGCTGACGCTCGAGCCGCACAGGACATTGTCCTACACATGGGGCGATCACGATCTGAAAAGCATCGTCACCTGGACGCTCACCCCCATCGACACGGGCACCCGGCTGCGCATGGAACAGACCGGCTTCCGCCCCGATCAGCCGCTTTATTATCACGGCGCCAAGGGCGGCTGGCCGCGCTTCCTGAACGCGCTCGAACAGCTTCTGGCACGCATCGACTGACGTCGAGCGCCGCAGTCCTTTTTTGAGAGGAGGCCCGAATGAACTGGAACAACTGGATCCGGCGGATCCACCGCTGGCTGTCCATCGTCTTTACGCTGACCGTCATCCTCAACTTCGCCATGATGACGCAGGGACAGCCGCCGCTCTGGGTCACGCTCTCGCCGCTGCCCCCGCTCTTCCTGCTCCTGGCGACCGGCCTGTATCTGTTCGCCTTGCCCTATGCCGCCAAATGGCGCGGGCGGCGGTCAGGGGC
>JASBTC010000118.1 GCA_030148625.1 Sphingobium sp.
GGCCGCGGCCCCGGCTGGCAGCGCGCCGCCGCCACCGGCAGCTTCTCGACCGCGCCGCAACGCGTGATGGAGGCACGGACCAGCGCGGTCAGCCTGGGCAATAAGGGCCGCAGCGACATCAGCCTGGGCATGCGCGTCTTCCACCAGAAATTCGGCTACGGCACCGTTGCCGAGATCGAGGGCAACAAGCTGGAGATCGATTTCGAGCAGGCCGGACGCAAGCGCGTGATGGACAGTTTCGTGACGCTCGGCTGAGAAAGTTCAACTGAACAGAAGCGCGCCGATGCTGGCGGCAACCACGCATTCGATCATGGCAAGCGATGCGTTCCACAGGCCCTGCCAGCGCGAAACGCGCAGATGCCGTGCGAACCAGCCGATCTGGAGACCGCCATAGCAGAGCAAGGCGACCAGGATCATGGCCAGGCCAAGCGGCGGCGCCCAGATCCAGGGAAGCTGAACGACGATCGTGGCGATCCCGAGCAGGAGCGCGAAGGGTGCCGCGACATAGCATTGACTGTAGAATGGCGGCCGCAGTGTCGCGCGTTCGAGCCCGATCCGCTGCCTGCGGACCAGCCGCGTCGCCATGATCAGCGGAAACAGGCTGAAGATCACGACGCGCAGCAGCACGAGATTGGTATCGCTGTCGATCAGGCCGGCCAGGCCGACATGGCTCTTCACGATGCTGTTCTCACCGACGACGGCCAGTTCGATCGCATGGCCGAGAACGAGCGTGAGCAGCAGGAACAAGGGCGGACTGAGCGTATCGGTATATTGCCGCTCCGCTGAATCGCCGAGCTCACTGTCCGCATAATCCATCATCCTGCGCGGATAACGCAGCGTCCGCCACAGAGTGACCGGATAAAAGACCAGCCAGGACATGACTTCGTAGAGCAGTTCGTCGAGCGATCGCAGCAGGTTGAAGAAATTCATCGTTCTTTCGCCCTCGCGTCCCGGCCCGCACCGCCCCCGGCCGGATCATCGTCATTTACCAATTAACATCTCGCCACGCCGTCGTCCCGTCCCGGCACAGCGGAAATCCGCCCCTTCTTCTCGCCCGCGCTTTGGGTAAACAAAGTGTGAATCGAACCGGGAGCATCGGCAGTGGCGGGCAAGGCAATGAAAAGCGCGATCGGCGCGGGCGTAAAGGCCTTTCTTGCCGTCGGCCTGATCGGAAGCGCAGTCGCGGCGAGCGGATTGCCCACGAAGATGCTGCCCACCGCATCGCGCCCCAAGCCCGTGGCGACGCCCGCGACACCCAAGGCCGAAATCGCGCCGGCAACCGCGCCCATGCCGAAGGCCACGCCCCGACCCGTCGCCGCCGAATCTGCCGAGCCTGCGCCCTATGTGATCAAGTCGGCGCTCCAGATTGACGGTCCGCTGAAACATGGCGCTTATGTGTGGAACGACGAGGGCGTTCCCGACGGGCCGATGCTGATCACTGTCGACCTCACGGCACAAACACTGTCGGTCTTCCGCGACGGCTATGAGATCGGCGTCGCCGTCATCCTCTATGGCGCGACCGACAAGCCGAGCCCGCTCGGCACCTTTCCGATCACGCAGATGAAAAAGCACCATATCTCGAATCTCTACAATGCGCCGATGCCCTATATGCTGCGCCTGACCAATGACGGCGTCGCCATCCATGGCAGCGACGTGAAATGGGGATCTGCAACGCATGGCTGCATCGGCGTTCCCATCGAATTCGCGAAATTGCTGTTCGATCAGGTCAGGCTGGGCGATCGCGTGATCATCACCGACGGACAGATGCTGCAGGTCGGCGCGAAGCTGCCCGCCGCCTGAGTTTTCGGTCGAAAAACAAGGCCAAATCTATGACTGTCTCTCCAGCGAAAGCTGGAGCCCATGCCATCCGTCAGCATCAGCGAGGTTGACGACATCGCTTAGGCTCCAGCCCTTCGACTTCGCTCAGGAGATCCTTTCGCTGGAGCGACAGATAGATTTGGCCACAATCATTTGTGACAATCTAATTACAGTTACGCTACAGGCTCGTGACAACAACAGGAGCCCGACCATCCGGCAGATCGCCGCCCTTCCCTATTCGACCGACGAAACCGGCGCGATGCGCATCCTGCTGATCACGTCGCGGGAGACGCGGCGCTGGGTGATTCCCAAGGGCAATCGGATCAAGGGACTGGCCGCGCACCGCGCCGCCGAGGTGGAAGCGTTCGAGGAAGCGGGCATTGCCGGCGTCGCCTGTCCCGCGCCGCTCGGCCGTTACCAATATCGCAAGAATCGGCGCGACGGATCGGCGCGGACGGCGACGGTGGACGTGTTCCCGCTGGCCGTCACCGATCAGTCCAAAACCTGGCCCGAGCGGGACGAACGGGAGACACGCTGGTTTTCGGTGTCCGAAGCCGCCGAGGCCGTGGACGAACTCGATCTCAAGGCGATCATCGCGGCCTTCAGGGAGCCGCCACCGGCCCCGGGCCCATTGTATCGCGCAATATTATGGCTCCGCGAACAGGGAGCGGAAAGGATACCCATGCTGCGCTGGTTCCAGGCATTGATGCCCAAGCAAGGCCGATTCTTCGAGCAGTTCGAGGATCATGCGGCGACGCTCGTCGCGGGCGCCGACGCGCTCGCCAAGCTGCTGAAGGGCGGGCCGGACATGGCGCGCCATTGTCAGGAGATCTTCGACCGCGAACATGAAGCGGACGACATCATCCGCGACGTGCTGCAGGACGTCCGGCGCACCTTCGTCACGCCGTTCGACCGCAGCGCGATCACCGACCTGATCGGCGTCATGGACGATGCGATCGACCAGATGAACCAGACCGCCAAGGCGATCCAGCTGTTCGAAGTGACCGAATTCGCGCCGCAGATGCAGGATATGAGCGCGATCATCGTCGAGGCCGCACGGATCACCGCCGAGGCGATGCCGCTGCTGCGATCGCTCAACATCAACGCCCCGCGCCTGCACGACCTGACCGAGCGGCTGGTGAAGCTGGAAGGCCATGCCGACGAGATCCACGAAGCCGGCCTCAAGGCGCTGTTCAAGGCGGGCAAGAACGGCAATCCGATGACCTTCATCGTCGGACGCGAAATCTATAGCCATCTGGAAAAGGTCACCGACCGGTTCGAGGATGTCGCGAACGAGATCCAGGGTCTCGTGATCGATCACGCCTGAGCCGACGACCGCACATGGACGCCGCACATATCGCCTTTCCCTTGCTGATCGCGCTTATCGGCGTCGCATTGGCGTTCGATTTCCTCAACGGGCTGCACGACGCCGCCAATTCGATCGCGACGATCGTCTCCACCCGCGTGCTGCGCCCGCAATATGCAGTCGCCTGGGCGGCGTTCTTCAACTTCATCGCCTTTCTCTTCTTCGGCCTCCATGTCGCCGAAACCGTCGGCAAGGGCATCGTCCAGGCCAATATCATCGACGCGCAGGTGATTTTCGGCGCGCTGATGGGCGCGATCAGCTGGAATCTGATCACCTGGGCGCTCGGCATCCCGTCGAGCAGCAGCCATGCGCTGATCGGCGGCCTGCTCGGCGCGGGCACCGCCAAGGCCGGGCTGTCCGCCGTGGTGTGGAGTGGCGTGTTCAAGACCAGTGCCGCGATCGTGATGTCGCCGGCGATCGGCCTGTTCCTGGCCTTGATGCTGGTGCTGATCACATCCTGGCTGTTCGTGCGCTTCACCCCGCTTTCCGCCGACCGCTGGTTCCGCAAGCTCCAGCTCGTTTCAGCCTCGCTCTATTCGCTCGGCCATGGCGGCAACGACGCGCAGAAGACGATGGGGATCATCGCGGTGCTGCTCTATTCGCAGGGCATGCTTCAGGGCGAATTCCACGTTCCCTTCTGGGTCGTGATCTCGTGTCAGGCGGCGATGGGAATGGGCACGCTGTTCGGCGGATGGAAGATCGTCCACACCATGGGATCGAAGATCACGCGCCTGACGCCGGCACAGGGTTTCTGCGCGGAAACGGGCGGCGCGATCACATTGTTCGCCGCCACCCATTTCGGCATCCCGGTTTCGACGACGCACACCATCACCGGCGCGATCGTCGGCGTCGGCGCGTCGCGGCGGCTGTCGGCGGTGCGCTGGAACATCGCGTCGAGCATCGTCGTCGCCTGGGTCGTGACCCTGCCGGCGGCCGCGGTGATCGGTTCGCTCTTCTACTGGCTGACGACCTTCTTCGCCTGACATCGGAACCCGGCGGCAATGCGGCCCGTTCCTGCTCCACCCCCATGCAGGAGCGTGTCATGACCAGCCCGCAAGAACTCGAAACCCGTTTCTGGAAGGCGTTGCGATCCGATCGCACGATGATGCTCGGGCTCGACGGGATCGCCGACGGTCATGCCCAGCCGATGACGGCACTGACCGACGAGGATACGGAACGCAGTCCGATCTGGTTCTTCACCACGCGGGACAATATGCTGGTGAAGGAAATGAAACTGGGTCACCGCGCGATCGCGCATTTCACATCGAAAGGACATGATCTGTTCGCGACGATCCACGGCGATCTCGTCATCGAGGACGATCGCGGCATGATCGACCGGCTGTGGAATCGCTGGGTCGCCGCCTGGTTTCCCGGCGGAAAGGACGATCCCCAACTTCAGCTCATCCGCCTCGATCCAGAGCGCGCCCAGATCTGGCTCGACGAGAACAGCCTGTTCGCCGGAGCGAAGATGATGCTCGGTCTGGGCGATCCGAAACAGGATTATAAGGACAAGGTGGCCGAGGTTTCACTGGGCTGACCGAAGGTCTCCGCCCGGCCTGATCGCGATGCCGTTCGGCGCCTGATTCACGCTCCCGTCGGAATCGCAAAGCGCTTCCAACGAGACCGATCAGGACATTGACTTCGAGCCTGATTCACGCTCCCGTTGGAATCGCAAAGCGCTTCCAACGAGACCGATCAGGACATTGGCTTCGAGCCTGATTCACGCTCCCGTTGGAATCGCAAAGCGCTTCCAACGGGAGCGATCAGGCTCTAGGAGGCGGGCGTGGAGAAGCCAGCGCACCCCTTCGCATTCCGCGATTTCCGTGCCTATTTCGTGGCGCGGTTGACGTCGACGCTGGCGCAGATGGCGATGGTCATCGTCATCGGCTGGCAGGTTTATGACCTGTCGCGCAGCCAGCTCGGCATGACGCCAAAGGAAGCCGCGCTCCAGCTCGGGCTGATCGGCGTTGCCCAGTTCCTGCCGCTGCTGATCCTGACCCCGGTCGTCGGCTGGGTGGCGGACAAGATCGACCGGCGCTGGATCGCCCGCGGATCGATCGCGCTCGAGGCTGGCTGCGCGCTCGCTTTGGGCTGGCTAAGCTGGACCGACGCGATCGGCCTGCCCGCTTTGTTCGCCGTCGCGGCGCTGCTCGGCGTCGCCCGCGCCTTTGCCAGCCCCGCGCTCCAGGCGCTGGCTCCCAATCTGATCCCGGTCGCTTCGCTGCCCGCCGCGATCGCGATGAGTTCGCTGGCCTGGCAATCGGGATCGGTGTTCGGCCCGGCGATGGGCGGCTATCTCTATGCCGCGCATCATGCATTGCCCTATGCGGTGTGCGCCGGGCTGTTCGCGATCGCGTTCGTCGCGCTGATGACGATCCGGCCGATCCGGCGCACCGCGATGCTGGGCACCGCCAATCCCTGGCAGCAGATGCTGGACGGGCTTCGCTATGTGCGGCGCAACCGGCTGGTGCTCGGCGCGATCTCGCTCGACCTGTTCGCGGTGCTGCTCGGCGGCGCCACCGCCATGCTGCCGGTCTATGCGCGCGACATATTGCATGTCGGCGCCGAAGGTCTCGGCCATTTGCGCGCGGCGCCGGCGCTGGGCGCGGTTTTCGTCGCCTTGTGGTTCGCCTGGCGGCCGCTGCGCCAGGATGTCGGCACCAAGCTGCTGATCGGCGTCGCGATCTTCGGCGCGGCGACCATCGCCTTCGGCATGTCGCGCGACATGACGCTCTCGCTCGCCATGCTCGTGGTGCTCGGCGCCGCGGACATGCTGTCGGTCTATGTGCGGCAGTCGCTGATCCAGATCTATACGCCCGACGATATGCGCGGGCGCGTCGGCGCGGTCTCGACATTGTTCGTTTCGGGGTCGAATGAATTGGGTGAGGCCGAATCGGGATTCCTCGCCGCGCTGATCGGGCCCGTCGCGGCGGTTGTCGCGGGCGGAATCGGTGCCATATTGGTGGCCGGGCTCTGGGCGCGCTGGTTCCCCGAACTGCGCGCTGCGCGGACCTTTGCCCCGCCAAAGACTCTTGAGACGATACCCTTGAAGGAGACAGCGACATGAAGGCCGCATCGATACTCGACACGATCGGAAACACCCCGCACGTCCGCGTCGGCCGCCTGTTCGGCGATGCCGAGGTGTGGATCAAGTCGGAGCGTGCCAATCCGGGCGGTTCGATCAAGGATCGCATCGCGCTCGCGATGATCGAGGCGGCCGAAGCGTCGGGCGACCTGCAGCCCGGCGGTACTATCGTCGAGCCGACTTCGGGCAATACCGGCGTCGGCCTGGCCATGGTCGCGGCCGTCAAAGGCTATAAGCTCGTCCTCGTCATGCCCGAGAGCATGTCGCTCGAGCGCCGCCGCCTGATGCTCGCCTATGGCGCGTCGTTCGACCTGACTCCCAAGGAAAAGGGCATGAAGGGCGCGATCGAGCGCGCGATGGAACTGGTCGACCAGACGCCCGGCGCCTGGATGCCGCAGCAGTTCGAGAATCCGGCCAATATCGACGTCCATGTCCGCACCACCGCGCGCGAGATCCTGCGCGACTTCGCCGACGCGCCGATCGACGTGCTCGTCACCGGCGTCGGCACCGGCGGCCATATCACCGGCTGTGCCGAGGAGCTGAAGCGCCACTGGCCCGCGCTCAAGGTCTATGCGGTCGAACC
>JASBTC010000119.1 GCA_030148625.1 Sphingobium sp.
CGGCCAGTTCCTCCTGAAGCGACGACAGTCGGGTCAATATGTCGGTCGAGCGATCGAGCAGCAGTTCGCCATCGGCGGTGATCCGCAGCCCCTTGCCACCGCGTTCGACGAGCCTGAGCCCGAGCCTGCGTTCGATCTGCGCCAGTCGCTGGCTGACCGCGGGAGGTGTCACGCCCAGCACGCGTGCGGCCGCCGCGAGCGAGGGTGATGCGCCGATGGTGGCGAACAATTCGAGATCGTCGGCGGACAGCATTAAGGTTCAGCTTAACCCATCCATTAGCTGATGTCACATGGCAGCGACCGCGCGCAATAGTAGAAGCAGTCGCGATCCAGCATCGACGAAAGGTGATCCATGACGGAGCAAATCGACACATTGCAGACGCCTGCGTTGCTGCTCGATCCCGACCGCATGTCGCGCAACATCGAACGGATGCGCGCCAAGATGGCCGGGCTCGGCGTCGCTCTTCGCCCGCATGTGAAGACCGCCAAATGCCTTGAAGTGATCGGGCGGATGACGGGCGCGCAGTCCGGCGCGGTCACGGTCTCGACGCTGCAGGAGGCCGAGCAGCTGGCCGCGGCGGGCTATACCGACATCGTCTATGCCGTGGGCCTTACGCCCAACAAGTTCGAGCGGGTCCGCGCGCTGCGCCGCACCGGTGTCGATCTGAAGGTGATTCTCGACAGCGTCGGGACGGCCGCCGCGCTGGCCGCCAGCGGCGCGGTCGACGACAGCCCCGTCCCGGTGCTGATCGAAATCGATTCCGATGGACATCGGGCGGGCGTGAAACCGCATGATCGTGACTTGCTCGGCACGATCGCGGCGCAACTGACCGGTGGTGCCCGTCTGGCGGGCGTGCTGACGCATGCCGGCGAAAGCTATTCGGCGCGATCGCATGCGGAAATCCGCGACTATGCCGTGCTCGAGCGCGACGGGGCGGTGAATGCGGCGGAAATCCTTCGTGATCTTGGACATGCGGTCGACATCGTCAGCATCGGCTCGACCCCCAGCGTGCTCTATTCGGAGGATATGGCCGGCGTCACCGAGGCGCGTGCGGGCGTCTATGTGTTTTTCGACCTGGTGATGGCGGGCATCGGCGTCTGCGCGACCGACGACATCGCGCTGTCGGTGCTTGCCAGCGTCAACACTGTCCAGACCGAGCGTGGCCGCTATGTCGTCGATGCCGGCTGGGCCGCGATGTCGCGCGATCGTGGAACCGCGTCGCAGCCCGTCGATCAGGGCTATGGCGTGGTCTGCGACGTGCACGGCAATCCCTATCCCGACCTGATCATGACCGAGGCCAATCAGGAACATGGCGCGATCGCGCTGCGCCCGGGCAGTAACGCGACTTTGCCGGCGCTTGCGGTGGGCGATCTCGTTCGCATCCTGCCCAACCATGCCTGTGCGACAGCGGGGCAGCATGGTGGCTATCTCGTGACCGACGAGGCAAAGGCTGCCATCGTCGATCGCTGGTTGCGTTTTGGAGGTTGGTGATGACCGATATCATTCCCGTTTTTCCGTCCGATCTTCCGCCCCCGGGCGGCCATTATTCACCGGGAATCGTCTTTGGCGACCTGGTCTTCGTGTCGGGGCAGCTTCCGGTTTCAGAGACCGGCGATCATGCGCTCGCCACGGCCGATTTCGAAGCACAGGCGCGGCAAGTGTTCCGCAATCTGCTTGCGGTGCTGCGTGCGGCAGGTGCCGGCGTGGAGGATGTGCTCAAGGTGACGCTCTATGTCTCCAGCGTCGAGCATTGGGGGCAATGCAACACCCTCTATGCCGAGGTCTTCGGCGCGCATCGTCCGGCGCGCGCGGTGGTTCCGACCGGTCCGCTGCACCATGGTTATCTGATCGAAGTGGAAGCAATCGCACGCAAGCCGGCATGACCGGGCTTCAGGAGAAGGCCGTGCGTGAGCCTTGAGCTCCGGACGTTTCGACTTCGCTGGTCTTGCAGATCGCGCCGAGGCTCAGGCCGAACCGCTGCTGCCGACCGCGGAAAGCGCACCCAGCACGGCGCCCTTGATATGCGGCAGCGCGACCAATGTGGCGCCGATCATCGCCGGCAACACGATCGCGAGCGACTGCCATAGCGGCATCAGCCACAATGGCTCGATCAGCAGGATCGGCGCGAGCACGAGATGGCCGACCAGCAGCACGGTGAAATAGGACGCGGCATCGTCGACGCGGTGGCGGCCATTGTCCTCGCCGCAATGCGGGCATGTGGCATGGACCTTGAGATAGCCGCGGAACAACGGACCCTCTCCGCAAATCGGGCAGCGCTTGGCGAAGCCATGCTTCATCCGCGCGAGGAAAGGACCACCCTTGCTCATCTCGCTTCCCCCTTCGCTCAGCCGAGCTCACCGGGGAAGGTTTCGGTACCCACCATCGCCTGCATCTCGGCGCTGTAACGCCCGCCATGGACGGCGTCGCCGAGAAAGAGCGCGTCGACCTGCGACAGGATTTCCGAAGGCGGGGCATGGTCGGCCGCCGCGAGATTCTCTTCCAGATGGGCGATGCTGCGCGTGCCGGGAATCGGCACGATTGTCTCGTGGCGCGAAAGCACCCAGCAGAGAGCGAGTTGGGCCGGGGTCATGCCCGCTTCGGCGGCAAGCGCCTCGAACCGGGTGACCGCCACCAGATTGTGGCTGAGATGCGGCTCCAGGAAGCGTGGCAGTTGGTTGCGCATGTCGCCCTTTTCATAGGCTGCCATGCGCACCGTGCCAGTCAGCATGCCGCGTCCGACCGGCGAAAAGGCGACGAAGCCGATGCCGAGTTCGCGGCAGGCGTCGAGCACCGCGATCTCGGGATTGCGCACCCAGGGCGAATATTCGCTCTGGACCGCGGCGATCGGGTGGACCTGATGGGCGCGCCGGATCGTCGGTGCGGACATTTCGCTCAGGCCGATCGTGCGGATCTTGCCGGCTTCGACCGCGCGCGACAATTCGCCGACCGATTCCTCGATCGGCACCTGCGGGTCGGGCCGGTGGAGGTAATAAAGATCGACATGGTCGGTGCCGAGCCGGGCGAGCGCATCGTCCAGCGTCTTGCGGATCGCCTCCGGACGCGCGTCCAGCACGCGTTTGCCGTCGACGGCATCGAGAACGCATTTGCTGGCCAGGGTGAATTCCGACCGGCGATGCATCACGGCGCGATTGAGCAGTCGCTCATTGCCGCCGACGCCGTAGATCGCGGCGGTGTCGAGAAAGGTGCAGCCGAGATCGAGCGCGCGGTTGATCAGCCTGATCGACTCGTCGTCGCCGGGCGGTGGGCCATAGCCATGGCTGAGATTCATGCAGCCCAGCCCGATGGCCGAGACGGTCAATGGCCCGATGCGGCGCGTATGTGTCGACATGGCCGTGCTTCAGCAGACCGGTGTGTCGACGGCAAGGCTTTCGCGTATTTCGGCAGCGATCGAGAAGGAGCGCTTGCGCGCATCATGATCGAACATCTGGCAGGTGATGATGAGTTCGTCCGCACCCGTCCGTTTCAAAAATGCCGCGACCTGGCGTTGCACGGTTTCGGGCGATCCGACCGCCGATGCCTGGAGGACATGGTCGAGCATGGTGCGCGCCTGGGGCGGCAGGGTATCGCGATAGCCGGGCAGGGGCGGGGGCAGCTTGCGCGGATTGCCGGTGCGCAGCGCGACAAAGGCCTGCTGCATCGAGCTGGCAAGCAGCTCCGCCTCGGCATCGCTGTCCGCCGCGAAGATATTGAAGCCGAGCATGACATAGGGGGCGTCGAGTTGCGCTGACGGCATGAAGTTGCGGCGATAGAGCGCGATCGCCTCGTCCATGTCGCCCGGCGCGAAATGCGATGCGAAGGCGAAGGGCAGGCCGAGCGCCGCGGCTAGCTGGGCGCCGAACAGGCTCGATCCCAATATGTAGAGGGGCACATCCTCGCCATTGCCCGGTACCGCTTCGATGCCGATGCGCGGATCGCCGGCGAAATAGGCCTGCAACTCGACCACGTCGCGCGGGAACTGGTTGGCGTCGGAATTGAGATTGCGGCGCAGCGCTTGAGCCACGCGCATGTCCGATCCCGGCGCGCGGCCCAGGCCCAGGTCGATGCGGCCGGGATGGAGTGCCGCAAGCGTGCCGAACTGTTCGGCGATCACCAGCGGCGAATGATTGGGCAGCATGATCCCGCCGGCACCGATCCGGATCGTCGACGTGCCGTCGGCGACATGGGCGAGCGCGACCGCGGTCGCGGCGCTCGCGATCCCCGCCATGCCGTGATGCTCGGCCATCCAGAAGCGCTTATAGCCCAGCGCTTCGGCATGGCGCGCAAGATCGCGTGAGTTGGCGAGCGCGCGGCCCGCATTGCTGCCCTCGACGATCGAGGAGAGGTCGAGGACCGAAAAGGGTATCATGGCGCGGATATGGGGTGCCACCATATCGGCGGCAAGCGCATCATGAATCGTAGAGCGAAAGCGGCTTGCCGAGATCGAAGAAGGATTGCGCGACCGCCTGGGCGGTGGTGAGCACGCCGAGCGTATCGGGCGTCCCCATCAATTCGCCGAGCAGCGCATTGGCGCGGGGCGCATCCTCCAGCCCGGCCTCGATCGCGGTCAGCAGATCCGCTTCATGGCGCGTCATCCGCGTGCAGCAGCATGGGGCGACCATCACCGTCAGCGACGACGCGCGCGCGATCTCCGCCATCATCGCCCGGATGAGCACCAATGGTCGGCGATAGCCCAGCCCGAAATGCGCGAACATGGCATGGGCGGCATGGGCGTCATCCAGGCCATGCACCGCGATACGCCGCACCGCGAACAGCAGGATCCGGTCGCTCCGGCCGCTGGGGAGCGGGCGGGTGGAAGTGGAAAGATCGTCGGTATTGTGATCTGACATCGCGCTATCCTCGCTGATAGCGCCATCATGGCACCAGCTTATTGCAAGTCAATATCAATAGCGACTCTGTCGGAGGGATTTCGGCGCAGATGAAAAACGCTTCCCCACTGTCATCCCCGCCTCCGCGCACTGCTGTCCGGGATTTTACTGTCAGAATTTTCTCGCGGGTCCGATAAATCCCGAGAGGATGCCCACGAACTTACCGTCGAGACATGATCTGGACTGGGAGGGCCAAACCTCTCCTCCCTACGCGCAGCGTGGGGAGGGGGACCACGACGCGAAGCGGCGTGGTGGAGGGGAGTTTCGATGCGTCATTTCCCGCCGCAACGAGCAGAAATTGCGGGATAACGTCGCCGAAAACCGTGCGTGGCGTCAGCATCGCATTTCCCCTCCACCACCACGGCTCACGCCGTGGCGGTCCCCCTCCCCATCTTCGATGGAGAGGAGAAAATCCCGCCATCGCGCATCCCGAATAAAATCCCGGACACCAGTGCGTCTCCGCGGGAATGACAAAAGATGCGTCAATCCAGCCGGATCAATCCCTGGTCGCGCGGCGCCCGATCCATCGAATGCCAGGCCGATCGCGTCTCAGGTCGGAATCTGGCCGTTCGCGGCAAGGACCTCACCCGCAAGATAGAGCGATCCCAATATCAGCACCTGCGCCGGCCCGGCATCGTCGGCGGCGATCCGGCGCAGCGCGGCCGCGACGTCGGTTGCGGGCTGGGACGGAATGCCGAGCGCCGTGCCGATGCGTGCGAGATCGGCGGGCGCATGATGCTCGTGATCGGGGACGGTCACGGTCTGCAGGCTCGCCGCGATCCCGGCAAAGGGAGAAAGCAGGCCCTGTGGATCCTTGTTGGCGAGCATGCCCAGGACGATGTGGAGCCCGGTCGTGCCGGCTTCCCGGAAATGCGCGGCGATGGTCTCGCCCGCGGCCGGATTATGGCCGCCATCGAGCCAGAGCACGGCATCGGCCGGGAGCAGGTCGCGCAGCGGCCCGGCTTCGAGACGCTGGATGCGCGCCGGCCATTCGGCCCAGCCGGTCGCGGCCTTCAGCGCGGCGTCGGGAATGGCGATGGAGTCCTGGTGTCGCAGCATCGCGAAAGCGAGCGCCGCATTCATCGCCTGATGCGCACCCGGCAGGCGGGGCAGCGGTGCCTCGACCTTGCCGCGCGAGTCGCGATAATGGAGGCGATCCTGATAGATTGCTGCGTCCCATGCATCGCGCCGGGCGAGGACCGGCGCACCCGCGCTTGCCGCAACCGTCGCGACTCGCGCGGCGAGCGCCGCGCGATAATCCATGGTGACGAGCGGTACGCCGGATTTGGCGATTCCCGCCTTTTCGCCGGCGATCTCGACCTCGCTCGCCCCCAAGAACGCCTCGTGATCGATACCGAGTTGCGCGATGCCGCAGGCGACCGGGTGGCGCAGGGCATTGGTGGCGTCGAGCCGGCCGCCGAGTCCGACCTCGATGACGCAGGCATCGGCCGGATGGCGCGTGAAGGCGAGAAAGGCGGCCGCGGTCGTCGCTTCGAAGAAGCTGGGCTGGATGTCCTCGGAGCAGTCGAGCACCTCGGCGAGTAGCGGCGCGAGTTCGGCATCGTCGATCAGCTGGCCGGCGATCCGGATGCGCTCGTTGAAACGGACGAGATGCGGCGAGCTGTAGACATGGGCGCGCAGCCCCGCCGCTTCGATCGCGGCGCGCAGGAACGCGCAGGTCGATCCCTTGCCGTTGGTCCCCGCGACGTGAAAGACCGGCGGAAGCTTTTCCTGTGGATTGCCGAGGCGTTCGAGCAGCGCGGTGATCCGCTCGAGCCCCAGAATGTCGCGGCCGGGCGACAGCATCGTCAGCCGATCGAGCTGACGCTGGACGGCGGGATCGGCGGAGCGAGCGGAATCAGCCATGTCGGGGCCTATGGTCAGGCGGCGGCCCGATCCCCGCACAGATATCCGATCAGCCGGCCAAGTGTGGCGGACAGGTCCTTGCGTTCCACCACCATGTCGAGCATCCCGTGAGCGAGCAGATATTCGGCGCGCTGGAAGCCTTCGGGCAGCTTTTCGCGGATCGTGCTTTCGATCACGCGCTGGCCGGCAAAGCCGATCAGCGCATTGGGTTCGGCGATCTGGACATCGCCCAGCATCGCATAGGATGCGGTGACCCCGCCCGTGGTGGGATCGGTCATCACGACGATATAGGGCAGGCCGGCTTCGCGCAGTTCGGCGATGGCGACCGTCGTGCGCGGCATCTGCATCAGCGACAATATGCCTTCCTGCATGCGCGCGCCGCCGGCCGCGGTGAAGATGACATAGGGTGCGCGCTCCTCGATCGCGGCACGGATGCCCGCGACGAACGCCGCGCCCACGCCGAGCCCCATCGATCCGCCCATGAACGCGAAATCCTGCACGCCGACGACGGCGCGATGCCCCTGGATCGTGCCGATGGCGTTGAGCAGCGCATCGACCTCTCCGGTGGCGGCGCGCGCGGCCTTGATGCGATCGGTATATTTCTTCGAATCGCGGAACTTCAGCGGGTCGTCCGCCACTTTCGGGTTCGGCACCGCACGATAGCGGCCTTCGTCGAAAAGCTGGGCGAAACGGATCTTCGGGCCGATGCGCCCGTGATGCCCGCATTTGGGGCAGACCGACAGATTTTCCTCATATTCCTTGACGAAGATCATCTGCGCGCAGCCCGGGCATTTGTGCCAGAGATTGTCGGGGGTTTCGCGCTTGGCGATGAAGGGGATGGCGTTGCGGACGCGGTTGATCCAGCTCATGCTGCGAGCTCCTTTCGTGCGGTCGCGAGTGCCGCGGCAAGCGACGCGACATAATGTCTGACCGGCCCGGCGGCGTCGGCACCATGGGTTTCGACCAGTTCGACGATCGCCGAGCCGACGACGACGCCATCGGCGACGCGGCCGATCGCGCCGGCCTGTTCGGGAGTGCGGACGCCGAAGCCGACCGCGACGGGCAAGTCAGTCGCCGCCTTCAGATGCGCTACGGCCGCCTCGACACTGGCCTGTGCCGCCTGTTGCAGCCCGGTGATCCCTGCGACCGAGACATAATAGAGAAAGCCCGACGCGCTTTCGAGCACGGCGGGCAGCCGCGCGACGTCGGTCGTCGGCGTGGCGAGGCGGATCAGGTCGATGCCCGCGGCGCGCAGCGCCGGGCCGAGCGCGTCGTCCTCTTCGCTCGGGATATCGACGCAGATCACGCCGTCGACCCCGGCATCGCGCGCAGCCGCGGCGAACCATTCGGGGCCGCGGCGGACCATCGGATTGGCATAGCCCATCAGCACCAGCGGCGTATCGGGATGGCGGGCGCGAAAGCCGCGCGCGATGTCGAGGATCGCGGCGGTCGTGACGCCTGCGCCGAGCGCGCGGAGATTGGCGCGCTGGATCGCCGGCCCGTCGGCCATCGGATCGGTGAAGGGCATGCCCAGCTCGATCACATCGGCACCGCCGGCAACGAGCGCGTCGAGGACCGCCGCGGTGCCGTCGGGCGAGGGATCGCCGGCGGTGACGAAGGTCACCAGTGCCGCGCGGTTGTCGGACGCGGCACGAGCGAAAGCACTGCTCAACCTGCTCATCAGCACCCCCCCGTCATTCCAGCGAAAGCTGGAATCCATGCAGTGTCGACGGCGACGGCGACAGTGATGCGGTTGAGATCGTATGGATCCCAGCGAAAGCCGGGGTGACATTGTGTGGGGACTGGCATCACAATTCCACTCCCAGCGCCTGGGCGACGGTGAAGATGTCCTTGTCGCCCCGCCCGGACAGGTTGACGATCACGATCTTGTCCTTTGCCATGCCGGGCACGATCCGTTCGGCGGCGGCCAGCGCATGCGCGGATTCGAGCGCGGGAATGATCCCTTCGAGCCTGCACAGCCGCTGGAAGCTTGCCAGCGCCTCGGCATCGGTGACGGGTTCGTAGCGGACCCGGCCGATATCGTGCAGCCAGGCATGTTCGGGGCCGATCCCCGGATAGTCGAGCCCCGCCGAGATCGAATGCGCCTCGGTGATCTGGCCGTCCTCATCCTGGAGCAGATAGGTGCGGTTGCCATGGAGCACGCCGGGCACGCCGCCCGCGATGCTTGCCGCATGACGATCGGTATCGAGCCCGTCGCCCGCGGCCTCGACGCCGACGATCTCGATATCCTTGTCGTCGAGGAATGGATGGAACAGCCCGATCGCGTTCGATCCGCCACCGACCGGCGCGATCAGCATGTCGGGCAGGCGCCCTTCGGCCTCCAGGATCTGCGCGCGCGCCTCGGTCCCGATCACCGACTGGAAATCGCGGACGAGCTCGGGATAGGGATGCGGACCGGCGACGGTGCCGATAATGTAGAAAGTGTCGTGGACGTTGGCGACCCAGTCGCGCAGCGCCTCGTTCATCGCATCTTTCAGCGTCTTCGCGCCCGATTCGACCGCGCGGACTTCGGCGCCGAGCAGCTTCATGCGGAACACATTGGGCTGCTGGCGCGCGACATCGACCGCGCCCATGAAGATGGTGCAGGGCAGGCCGAACAAAGCGGCGACGGTCGCGGTGGCGACGCCATGCTGGCCGGCGCCGGTCTCGGCGATGATCCGCGTCTTGCCCATGCGGCGCGCGAGCAGGATCTGGCCGACGCAATTGTTGATCTTGTGCGCGCCGGTATGATTGAGCTCTTCGCGCTTGAGATAAACCTTCGCGCCGCCGAGCGCTTCGGTCAGCCGCTCGGCGAAATAGAGCGGGCTCGGACGGCCGACATATTGCCTGAGCAGATATTCGAATTCGTCCCTGAACGCCGGATCCTGCTTCGCCGCGCGATATTCGCGCTCGAGGTCGAGGATCAGCGGCATCAGCGTCTCGGCGACATAGCGTCCGCCGAACTGGCCGAAATGCCCGCGTTCGTCGGGCTGGGTGCGGAGGGAATTGGCGCTTCCCGCGGGGGTGTGCTGAACTGTCATGATGCGGCCACGGCTTTAAGGAATGCCGCGATCTTGTCCACATCCTTGACGCCCGGCGCGGATTCGACGCCCGAAGATGTGTCGACCAGCGCGGCGCCGGTCATGCGGATCGCTTCGCCGACATTGCCGGCGTCGAGGCCGCCCGAAAGTGCCCAGGGCAGCGGATGCGCAAAGCCTTCGAGCAGCCTCCAGTCGAAACGCAGGCCCATGCCGCCGGGCAGCAATGCGGCGTCGGGTGTCTTCGCGTCATAGAGGATGTAATCCGCCGCGCCGCGGAAACCGGCAGCGGGCGCGAGGTCGGCGGCGGTGCGCACCGGCACCGCTTTCCACATTTCCAGCCCTGTACGCGCCTTTATGGCGGCGGTGCGGGCCGGTGTTTCCTTGCCATGGAGCTGAAGTGCGTCGAGCCCGGCCGCGATCGCGGCATCGAGCAGCGCATCGTCGGGATCGACAAAAACGCCGACCTTGCGGACATGCCCCGGTACACGCGCTGCCAACGCCCGCGCCTGGCCGAAATCGAGATTGCGGGGGCTGGGCGCGAAGAAGACGAAGCCGACATGGCTTGCGTCGTTGGCGATGGCGGCGTCGAGCGCGGCCTCGGTCGACAATCCGCAGATCTTGGCTTGGGTCGGCATCGGATCCTCAGGGCAGCGGCTTTTCGAGCACGGTCATGAACAATGGCGGCGTCACAGCGATCGGAAAGTCGCGACGCTCGCCGGTCACGCGATAGCCCCGGCGCTCATAATAGGCGACCAGTTCGGTGCGCGCCTCGATCACCGTCATTTCCATGGCTGCGGCGCCGAACCGGTCGCGCGCGATATCTTCCGCCGCGCCGATCAGGCGCCGGCCGAGCCCGGCCGCCTGCAGCCGCGGATCGACGCAAAGCAGGCCGAGATAGCAGCGGCCTGCGCCACGATCGGTGACCTGGACGCAGCCGGCGATCTCCGCCCCGGCCTCGGCGATCAGCAATTGCGTGCCGGGCGTGTCGAGAATGGCGCGGAGCGAGCCCAGGTCGGTGCGCTGGCCATCGAGCAGATCGGCCTCATGCGTCCAGCCTGCATGCGCGGCGTCACCGCGATAGGCGCGCTCGATCACGGGGTGGAGCATCGCAAGGTCGGCGAATTCCGCGGCACGGATGGCAAGCGAGGCGATAGTCATTGCGCGCCCTTACCATCCGGACTTGTAGCCGCAAGTCCGAGCAGCCGTTCCGGCAGGTGGGATGAGGCACCGCGACGGAGCTGGCGCTGCGCAAGGTTCATCGTACGAGAGCCCAAGCGATCAGTGGGTGGTGCCGAGGCCATATTCATGATTCAGGTCGAGCAGATGGTGGCCGAATATCGTATCCCCTTTCAGGTCGATCACGACGACCACGAACACATTGGGATCCTGCGTAACCACCAGAACATGATCGAAGCTGCCATGTGCGTTGCGATAGGCGGCCTCTACGCAACCCTCGACAATCCTGTTTCCGAACAATTGGTCGATCGGGATATTCGAGACATAGGGCCAGATGTCGATGACATTCGTCGCGCAGGCCAGCACATCGCGCATCGGGGCGGCGACGGTTGCCTGGAATTCGTCGGCGTCGAGCAGTCTGGTCCGCATGGGGCGATCCGGATCGGGAGGGCCCGCCGATATAGCGGGTGCGGGCGGAAGCGGCCAGTCGCGGACGCCGATCATGGTCAAAGGCTGCCGGATCGGAGAGCCGGTTCTACAGGCCCAGCACCATCACGCTGATCGCCGAATTGAGGAGCGATGCGACAAGCCAGGTCCCCAGCGCGCTGCGGATCGCCGGGAAAGCCCGGAGGCGTGCCTGTTTACGTAGCCAGGCTGCCTCCACGCCGACATACCAGGCGACGGCGGCAAGGCTGATTGCCAGCCCGGCAATCTGCGCCTCCAGGCTGTGCGCACGCGCCAGGATCGCCCCGATGCCGATCGCCAGGGCAGCCGGCGCCGCGATATAGCATTGCGCGAAAAAGGGCTTCCGGAGCGTCTCGCGGTCGAGCGGCAGTTTCTGCCGTTTCAGCCGGCGCATTGCGAACATCAGCGGATAGATGGCGAACAGGATCGATCGCAGGATCAGCAGATTCTGCTCGGACGCCATCAGATCCTTGCCGATGCTGGTCGTCGGCGCAGGCAGCGCCTGATGCGATGCCACTTCGATGGCGTGCGACAACAGGATGGTGATCATCAGGAACAGCGGCGGGCTGAGCAGATCGGTGAACTGCTTGTCCGGCTGGTCGGTCATCTCGATCTCGGAATAGCGCAATATGTCGAGCGGATGACGGATCGCGCGCCACAGCGTCCTGGGATAGAAGACCAGCCAGGACATCACCTCGTAGAGGAATTCCTCCAGCGAGCGGACGATGCGCAGGAAATCCATCCATCACTCCCTATCGGCGCGGCATTGCGCATGCTCCGGGCGAAACACGTTCCTCCAATGCAGGCGATCTGGCAATGGTGACGGCCGGCCGCGCGATCCGCCTTTACGTAGGCAGCGCGCGACCGGCACGGGGGATCAGGTCTCCACGATCGCGCGCCTCAGTTTCTCGATCGCGATCCGGTCGTTTTCCTGGTGATCGATCGTCGTCACGAACCGCCCCTTGCGATCCATCAGGAAGATCGAGGCTGTATGGTCGATCGTATAGTCGCCACCTTCCATCGGCACTTTCGCATAATAGATGTGGAAGGCCTTCACGATCCGCGCGATCTGTTCGTCGGTGCCGGTCAGGCCGATGATCGGCGTGCCGAACAACTCGACATAGCGCCCAATATCTTCGCGCTTGTCATGGCCGGGATCGACCGAGACGAAGACGATGTCGAACTTGCCGCCGTCGGGGCCAAGCTGCTTGCGAAGCTGCGCCATGCGGCTGAGCGTGGTGGGGCAGACGTCGGGGCAGCGGGTGAAGCCGAAGAAGATCGCATAAGGCCGTCCGCGCAGGCTCTTGTCGGTAATGGTGCGGCCGGTCTGGTCGGTCATGGCGAAGTCGCCGCCAAATGCGGCGGCATAGGCATCCGCGGGCGTGGGCTTTCGTTGCAGGCTCACGACATAAAGTGCGCCGCCGCAGATCGCGGCGAGCAGCACGAGACCCCAAAGTATGATGCGGAGACGGCCGAGCCTGGACCGCTCGGGTGGTGGGGGCGGATCAATGGCGTCCATGGCTCGCCTCCGGTCCGGTCGCGCCCACTGGCTGGACATGCAGGCGGACGGCGATGCTGCCCGCATTCTCGAAACGCAGCGTCACCGGCACCGATGCGCCGGGCGCGAGCGGTGCTTTCAGCCCGATCAGCATGATGTGATAGCCGCCGGGCCTCAGTGCGATGCTGCCGCCCGCCGGGATCGGCAGGCCACCCGTCACCGGCCGCATGCGCATCACGCCGCCCACCATCGACATGCTGTGGACTTCCACTTTGGCGGCGGCGGGCGAAGTGCCGCCGAGCAGCCGGTCGGCTGCCTTGCCGCGATTGGCGATGGTCAGGAATCCGGCGCCATTGGACTGGCCTGGGGCCGTCTGGCGCGACCAGGGTTGCTCGATCGAGATCGTGCCCTTGCGGACGGTTTGTGCCGTCAGCGGCGTTGTCGCCGTCGCGGCAAGCGCGAGCGGCATGATGAGATATTTCATGAATTTCCTTCCTGTTGCGAGGTCGCTGCCGCGTTCGGCACCGGCATGTCGTTGATGGCGGCGTCGCCGATGCGCGCGATCGTGCAGGCGGCGATCAGCAGCCAGCTCGACCGGCGGATGCGCCGCAGACGTGCGATAAAGGCGCCGGGCGCCTCTGAAGTGGTGAACATCGATGTGCTTTCGCCCATGCCGCCCCGGACAAGAGACGGTGCAGCGCATGGCCGGGCCATACGCGGTTCTGCGGCGATCGGAGATGCGGGGCGCCGCGCGGCCGGTCAGGCGTGGGCGGGCGGCCCAAGCGCAGGTGGCGGCGGCGCGGCCAGGCGATGGACAACCAGATCGGCGATCGCGCGCGGCTGCGGCGGACGATGGCCGCTATCGGAACGGAATGCGAATTCGACCGGTGCGGGCTCGACAAGGCCACCACCCAGTCCGGCGGCAAAGGCGCATGGCGCTTCGGCGGATTTGTGATCGCCGGAACGGTCGTCCTTGCGCTCGATGGGAAGAAAGACCTTGGCGATTCCCTGCCCGGTGCAGAGCGAAACGAAGACGCCCTG
>JASBTC010000007.1 GCA_030148625.1 Sphingobium sp.
ATAAGCGGTGAGCTTTTCCGGGCGGTAGGGCAGCAGCGCCAGATTGTTGGTGGAGAGGCCGCTGAAAAAGCCGCCGCTCTTCACGCCATGCGCGATGCTCGCATAGATCAGGCTGTTCGCCGCCGGCGCATATTCGAGCGCGACGCGACCGGTCAGGTTGGTGTCGCTGATCCGGGCGTCGATGAAGCTGAGCGCCACCGGGCCGGGAACCCCCGGCGCGCACAATCCGGCAGGGATGCAAAGCAGGCTGAAGCCGAGCGGATTGAGATCGGTGGTGCCGCCGACATAGGTCCGTTCCTCCCAGGTCAGCCTGAGCCCCGTGACCAGCGTCAGCCGGTCGGCAAGCGTCCAGTCGACATTGACGAAGGCGGCGACGGCATCGGTCTTCTGATCGGCGGTGATCACGGTGCGTGTCGCGAACAGATCGAGATGATTGCCCGGCGTGAAGACCTCGACACGGTCGTGCGCATAGATCGCACCCAATATCCATGCCGCCGGCCCCGTCTTTCCGGAGAGCCGCAATTCCTGGGAGAATTGCTCGATCGTGTCGTTCTGGAGGAAATCGACCTGCCGCGCGGGAGTCGCGTCGGAATCGATGTCGAAACCGCGATCCTGCCAGCGATAGCCGGTGATCGAGACCAGTTCGACGCTGCCGAGCCCGATCCGCGCCGAAAGAGTCGCGTCCCAGCTGTCGGTGTCGTAAAATGCGTCGCGCGGCCAGTCGCCGAGGAACGGCTTGCCGTCGGTATCGGTGTAGCCGAAGAAATCGGTGCAGCGTGTATTGTCGACGCGGCCCGCGAGGATCGGCGCACAGGGCCCGCCGGTCAGCGGATCGACGGCGCCGAAGAATTCGCCCTGGCCCATTTCCGACCTCGAGCGCAGCCCTTCGACCTTCAGGTTGATGTCGACCCGGTTCGACGGTTGCCAGCGCAGCTGGAACCGCCCGGTCATGATGTCGCGCTCGCCGATCGTCTCGCCGGGAAGCAGCCGGCTCTTCCAATAGCCGTGCCCCTGCTGGACGGTGCGCGCCGAAAGCCGCATCGCCAATGTTTCGGAGAGCGGGACGTTGACGAAGCCCTCGGCTTCGAACGCCTGATAATTGCCGTAGCCCACCGATATCGCTCCCGCGAAGTCCTGCTGTGGCCGCTGGGTGATGATGTTGAGCGCGCCCGCGGTCGAATTGCGGCCGTAGAGCGTGCCCTGCGGCCCCTTGAGCAGTTCGATCCGCGCGACGTCGTAGAGTTCGCCGCTCATCAGCGCGGTCGAGGCAAGCGCAACCTCGTCGACATAGACGCCCGCCGCGGGGCTGTTGGTCGCGCTGAAATCGTCGAGCCCGATGCCGCGCACGGTCACCACTGGAATGGCGCCGGGCACCTGTTCCTTGATGTCGATATTGGGGATCGCCGAAGCGAGATTCTCGATCTGGCTGATCCGGCGTTCGCCGACGGCCTCGGCGGAGAGCGCCTGGATGTTGATACCGATATCGACCAGCCGCTCCTCGCGCTTCTGCGCCGTGACGACGATCTCCGCCATCTCCGACTCGCGCGCCACGGGTTCGGCCTGCGCCCAGGCCATGCTTGCCGGCATCGCCGCCGTCGCGAGCAACCAGCCGCCAATCGTACGCGCGCCTTTCCTCAGCATCTTCGCCATTCCAGCCTCCCCAAATGCGGGCCGAACCCGCCTTTGCCACTTCGATGCACCTGCCGTTTCACGGATTTTACATCTGAGTATGTATGCATCAGGACATGTTGAATTGGGCTTGTCAAGCGTTTTGACATATGCGTATGTTGTCAAAACCAAATGTTGAGGAAGCGATGGGTGAACAACCGGCCATGCCGCGCGGCGACCTGAAACTGGTGCGGAAGCGCAGTCGGCGGGATCTGATCCTCGACGAAGCCGCGCGCCAGCTGAACGGGCGCGGCATTTCCGAGACCGCGCTCGCCGATATCGCGGCGGCACTGGGGCTCTCGCGCGCGGCGCTCTATTATTATGTCGACGATCGCCAGGACCTGGTCTTTCAGAGCTATCGTCGCGCGTGCGAAGCGCTCGCCCGCGATATCGCCGCCGCGACGCGGGCCCCGGGCGGCGCGCTCGATCGGATCGCCGCCTTCATCGAACGCAGCCTGGACGGCGACCGCGTCGAGGAAGCCGTGCTGAGCGAGGTCGCCTATCTGTCGGACGAACAGCGCGCGACGATCGAAGGGCTTGCCGGGGGCGTGCTCGCCCAGCTTCGCGCATTGATCGAAACGGGCCAGAAGGCCGGCGAGCTGCGCACCTGCGACGCGGCGATCATGGCGCAGGCGATCATCGGCATGGTATCCTGGACGCCGCTCGCGCCGCGCTGGAGCGGCGCGGATCCCGCGGAGACGCGCGCGCGCGTCTCCGCGGCCGCGATCGACCTGATCCGCAACGGCATTGCGGCCATGGCGACACCCGATACGCCATTGCCGCGGATCGGCATTTCCGCACTGCGTCCGCCACGGGGAAACCCGTTCAGCCGCGACGAGGCGGCGTCGATGAAACGCGAGGAGCTGTTGCGCACGGCATCGCGGCTGTTCAATCGCAAGGGCATCGACGCGACCTCGCTCGACGAGATCGGCGCCGCGCTGGGCGCGACCAAGGGCGTCGTCTATCATTATCTGACCGACAAGCCCGAGCTGGTGGCCGAATGCTATCGCCGGGCGTTCGCGCTGGGCGGCCGGGTGCTGGATGCGATCGGCGCGGCACCGGGCGACGGGTTCGCGCGTGCCGTTGCCGGTTTCCAGTTGCTCGTCGAGATCAACGCGCGTGCCGAATTCTCGCCGCTCGCCCCCCTTGCCGGCGTCGATGCGCTCCATGCCGAGGCGCATGACGAGGTGATCGCGCTCGTCCGGACCTCGCAGCAGGTCTTTCCAGCGATCGTCATGGCCGGCATCGCCGAGGGCAGCATCCGTGCGATCGACGCGACCGCCGCCGCGATCGCGCTGGCGGGCACGTTCGGCTGGATCCCCAAATGGTTCGATGGCGAGGACGAAGCGATGGTCGCGCGGATCGTCGAGGAATTCGGGATGCTCTATGCCTTCGGTCTCGGCGCACGCTGAGATGGCGGCGGCGATCCATGGCGATGTCGCGCCGGGTTTCGAAGCGGTGCGGGGCGCCTTTGCCGAGAATTTCGCGCGCACCGGCCCCTATGCCGAGATCGGCGCGTCATGCGCGGTCTATCGGCGCGGCGTCTGTGTCGTCGACCTCTGGGCGGGCCATGCCGACAAGGCGCTGAGCCGCCCCTGGACCCGCGACACGCTCGTCAATCTCTGGTCGACGACGAAGGGCGTCGCGGCGATGTGCGTCGCCCTGCTCGTCGCGCGCGGCGTGCTCGATTATGCGCAGCCGGTCTCGGCGACCTGGCCCGAATTCGCGCATGCCGGCAAGCGGGACGTCACGCTCGGCGAGATGCTGTCGCATCAGGCCGGGCTTCCCGGCTTCGCCGAACCCACCGAGATCGACGATCTGTTCGATCAATCCCGCGTCGCCGCGCGACTGGCCGCGCAGCCGCCACTGTGGCCGCCCGGCACCGCCAATGGCTATCACGCCGTCACCTGGGGCGTGCTCGCCGCCGAGATCGTGCGCCGCGCCGATGGACGCACGCTGGGCCGGTTCCTGGCCGAGGAACTCGCCGGACCGCTGGCGGCCGATATCCATATCGGGCTTGGCGCGGCCGAGGCGCCGAGAGTCGCCGAACTGGTGCCCCCCGACACCGCCGCCGATCTGTCAGGGCTCGCCATCACCCCGGCAATGGCGATGGCGCTCGGCAGTCCGGCGATGGAACCGCAGCGCGCCAATGAAGACGGATGGCGCGCCGCGGAATTGCCGGCGCTCAACGGACATGGCTCGGCCCAGGGCATCGCGCGGCTCTATGCCGCGCTTGTCGCCGATACCGGGCTGGACGGCATCAAGCCGATTCCGGACGCCATCGTCGCGGCGATGACCCGCACGACCGCCGACCGGCCCGATCTCGTGCTCGGCTTCAATCCGGGCTGGGGCATGGGGGTGGCGCATAATGCGTCGGGCATGTTCGGGCCTCATCGCGAGACATTCGGCCATAGCGGCTGGGGCGGCTCTTTCGGTTGCGCCGATCGCGGGACGGGCATCGCGATCGGCTATGCCTGCAACCATATGGGCCCCGATCTCGTCGGCGATCCCCGGGCGACATCGCTGTGCGATGCAGTGTTTCGGGCCGCGGAGAGCGCTCCGCTCTAGCTCCCTCGCCGTCCGGGCTTTCCTGACGGTCGGCCGCCACCGGGCCTGGGCCGGTTGTTGTTGCCATTGTCGGGCCGCGGATGCCTAGGCTTCGCCGAGGGCGGGCGCGGCGCATGGGCGGAAGGCGACCGGACGGGACGATCGGGGCCGCCGGCAGGTGTTCCGCCACCGACGACATAGCCCTCCTTTTGCAGGCGCGTGAACGCCGTGCGCACGCTCGCCGCGATCGCGGTACGCAGCTCGGGCGGCAGATCGGCAAAAGTCGTGTTGACGTGAAGCGCGCCCAGATCGCGGACGAGGGTGTTGGGAACGCCCTTCGACGCCGTCTTGAGCGCTGCGATGCCGTCCATCACGGCGGCGAAGATGATGTCCTGCATCACATCTGTTGCGGATCTGGTCATAGCCGCTGACTAACCGCCCGCGCGCCAATTGTCGCGGGGGATAATGCACGCGGCGAAAGATGATCGCCGGAATCGCCGTGCGCGTGGCCATGCCGGATGCGGACCATCGCGATATACGCCGATCATAAAATCAATTAACAGGATCATATTCTCGTATAATGAGAATAGAAAGCTTTTCCACGCGCGATTTCTGTGGGAAAGGCGAAGCATGAGGATTGCCGTTTCCGCATGCTGAGCAAGGACCGATCGATGCGTTTCATCTCTTACCGGGCGGGGCACGAAAAGGCGGCGGGAGTGATGGACGGCGACGACCGTTTCGCGCCGGTTGCGGCGCCCGCCGGTGAAGGATCGGCATTGCGCCGGCTGCTCGCCGCCGACGCGCTCCGCGCCGCGGGTGCGGCCGCGCTGGCGCGGCCCGACCGGATCGCGCTCGATGCCGTCGCGCTGCTGCCGCTGATCCCCGATCCGGCCGCGATCTGGTGCGCGGCCGGCACCTATCGCGCACATCTGGCCGAGGGCGGACACAAGGAGACCAGCGAGCCGCCCTGGTTCCTGCGCGTCGCTGAAAGCCTGTGTGCGGCGGGCGACCCGATCGTCCGGCCCAATGTCTCGAACCGGCTCGATTTCGAAGGCGAGCTGGCGGTGATCATCGGCAAGCGCGCACGCCATGTCTCCGAAGCGGATGCGATGGCCCATGTCGCGGGCTTCACCTGCTTCAACGACGGATCGATCCGCGACTGGCAGGTCCACAGCACGCAGATCACGCCGGGCAAGAATTTCGCTTCTACCGGCGCCCTCGGCCCCTGGCTGGTGACGCCCGACGCGTTCGGCGATCCCTATGAGAAGCGGCTGGAGACGCGGCTCAACGGCGCCGTCGTGCAGTCGGCGTCGATCGGCGAGCTCATGTTCACGATCGAGCGCATGATCGCCTATCTCTCGACGATCTGTCCGCTGCTGCCGGGCGACGTGATCGCCACGGGCACCTGTGCCGGCGTCGGCAATCGCCGCACGCCGCAGCTGTTCATGCAGCCCGGCGACCGGATCGAGGTCGAGATCGAAGGGCTCGGCATATTGGCCAATCCGATCGTGCAGGAGAGCGACTGATGGCGGCGCTGCCCCATGCCGAGCTGACCCATCTCGGCTTCTATGTTGCGGACATCGCCAGGATGACCGATTTCTATACGCATGTGATGGGCATGGTGGTGACCGACAGCGGCGAGGCGGGCGGCCGCGCCTGGGCGTTTCTCAGCCGCAATCCGCAGGAACATCATCAGGTCGTGCTCGCCAGCGGCCGGCCGGCCGACAGTTTCCAGCTGATCAACCAGATCTCGTTCCGCGTCGCCGATCTCGACGCATTGCGCGCCTGGCATGCGCATGCGAGCAGTGTCGCGTTGCCAGGGCTGGAGGCGGTGACCCACGGCAATGCCTGGAGCATCTATTTCCGCGATCCCGAAGACAATAGGATCGAAATCTATGCCAGCTCGCCCTGGTATGTCAGCCAGCCGATGCGCATCGCGGTCGACATGACGCGCAGCGCCACGGAACTGATCGAGGAAACCGACGCGCTGACCCGCGACGATCCCAGCCGGCGGCCGCATGCGCAATGGGTGGAGGAGATGCGCGTGCGGATCGGCGAGGCGATGTAAGGTCGCGACGCCATCGGTTCGGTTCAGCAAAGCGCCGGCATCTCGACCAGCCAGAACTGGGTTTCGGCGCCTTCGATGCCGAAATCGCTGTCGCTGGAAAGCAGCAATTCGGTCGGCGAGAGCATGACCATGCCTTCGAGGTCGCCGCAGACTTCGGCGTGATCGTCGGTCGAGAGGAGAAGAGTCTTTTCGAGAATGGGAATGCCGCTGCGCCGCACATCCCCGCGTGACATCTGTTCCAGCGTCGGCCGCGTCGCGGGATCGGCCAGCGCCGCCGGCGCGCGATTGCCCGCGTCCGGCACGACGCAATAGATTTTGGTGGACAGAGTCACCCGTTCCAGGACCAGCAGGCGCCCATCGGCGAGCGCCACGAATTCGCTGATCTTGATATCGTCGCGCCTCACTTTGCCCGCCGCGCAGTCGCGCCGGAAACTGTCGGGATCGTCGAGAGGATAGACATATTCGGCCAGCAGCGCGCCCGAGGCCGCATCGAGCCGCCAGATGCGGACATGGGCGCTGGAGTCATGGGCGTGCCGGTCCGGATGCGCGAGCGGGCTCTGGAACGCGACCAGCAGGCTGGCACCGTCGGGCGAGAGCGCCAACGCCTCGAAGCCCCGGTTCAATTTGCGCGCCGCGGCCAGCACAGGCAGCGCTTCGACGACCGGGCAGGCCGCGCCCGCAAAGCTCGCGCCCATGCCCTCTGGCACCCAGCGCATCAGCACGCGGCCGTCCCTGTCGACGCGCAGCAGCGACGGCCCATATTCCTCGGAGATCCAGAAGCTGCCATCGGGCAGTGCGGCGATCGCTTCACTGTCGGCGCCGTCCGGATCGGTCCCGAGCGGCAAACCGGCCAGATCGAACACCGGTTCGAATTCGGCATGCGGGGCCGCCGGAATCGGCAGGCCGGTGACGGCAGCTCCATCCGGACCGGTCAGGCTCTCGACAGTCTCGAGCAGGATCGCATCACCCTGCCTGCGAAAGCGGGCCAGCGCCGGGCCGGCCGACAGCAGCGGCATGATCTTGGCGCCATCGATCCCGCCGAGCGGGCCCAGATGATCGGCGCCGTACAGGCTGGCGGCCGAACCGGGCTTGATATTGGGGCCCCTGTCCCCGATCCCCCAGAACACCCCGTCCGGATCCCGGGCGGATCGGCACAGGCCCGATGCCAGGCTGCGGGTCAGGCGCAATCCGCCCCGGGGCATCGGAATGTCCGCCAGATGCGGATCGGTCCAGCGAAGGCGGCGAAGGGAATGGCTCATCCGGCCAAGGCATAGGCGCGAACGGGACGGGTTCAAATGGGCCTTTTATCCGGTCGTATCCCCGCCATCCGCCAATGCCTCGAGCGCCGTCGCTACTTCATCCGCCCGGCCCTGCTCGATCACCGCCGCCAGATAGCGGTCGGGCCGCAGCAGCAGGGCGATCCCGCGGCGTCCACCCGCCGCGGCGCGGACCGAGCCGCCGATATCGGCGACCTGCGCGATGCCCTCGGGCGTCCGCGTCAGTCCGCCGGGCAGAACCAGCAGATGGGTGGGCGCGATCCGTGCCCAGAATGGGTGACCGAAGGCGGGACGCGGATCGAAGGGCGCATCGGTCAGATGCAGGATGGCGAACCCGTCGCGGAGCACCGAATCGAGCGGCACGCGGCGGCCATCGATGGTCAGGATATCGGGCTGGGGAAACAATTTCCCCGCAATCCCGTCCGCCGGGCCGGCGAAGAAGCCCGATGCGGCGTCGGGCTGCGGCTTGAAGCGCATCTCGCGCAGATAGCGCCCGGTGCCGGGCAAGCGTGTCAGCACACCGAACATCATGTCGCGCAGCAATGCCCGTACCGGGCTTCGCGTCATCAGGATGCGGCCGACGCGTTGCGACAGCAGCATCATCTCACGCGCATGGGGGCGGCGCTCGGCATCATAGCTGTCGAGCAGACCCGCCCCCAGTTGACCGCGCAGCACCGCCGCCACCCGCCATGCCAGCAGGCTGGCGTCGCGCATGCCGCTGTTCATGCCCTGTCCCTGGAAAGGCGGCATCATATGCGCCGCATCGCCCGCCAGGAAGATGCGCCGCCCCTGGCTGAAGCGTTCGGCGATCAGCGAGTGGAAGGTGTAGACGGTGCGCCGCGTCACCCGCACGCGATCGAGATCGCAGAATGGCGCCAGCAATTTCGCCACCGCCGCATCGCTCGCCGCCGCCTCCGGATCCTCGCCGGGCAGCAGCATGAATTCATAGCGCCGGCGCCCCTCCACCCCCGGCACATTGACGGTGGGCCGCGACGGATCGCCGATCGCGCGGCTGTAGCGTGCGGTATCGTCATTGGCCTCGGTATCGATGACGATCCAGGGCTCGGCATGGCTTTCCCCGTCCATGCGGAGCCCCGCCATCCGCCGCACCGCGCTGTTGCCGCCATCGGCACCGATCAGGATCCGGGCGCGCAGCGCACGCTCGCCGCCCTCCGCCAGTGCGAAGCGCGCGGTGACGCCGTCCGCGTCGCCCTCGAACGCCGTCAGCTCATGGCCGAACGCGATATCGACGCCGGGAAAACGATCGACCCCGGCGAGCAGGATTTCCTCCAGGATCGGCTGGTGGAAACGGTTGCGCTTGGGATAGCCATGCTCGCGGCTCGCCGGGTCGACGCTGAGCAGCAGCCGCCCGTTGCGGCCGAACAGCCGGTGATCATAGCCGAGCAGCATATGCGGCGCCGCGGCCTCGACCAGCCCCGCCATCTGCAGCGTCCGCATGCCTTCGTCATCGAGCGCGACCGCGCGCGGCATATCCGCAAGACCGCTATTGCGTTCCGCGACCAGTGTCGAAATCCCGTATCTTCCCAAAAGGTTGGCGATGACCAGGCCGATCGGCCCGGCCCCTATGACGAGCGCGTCGACATCGAACCGACCGGCTTCGCGCACGCCATTTCCATTCTCCACACAACCTCCCATCGAGAATCATTGTCCTGTTTATTGAGACATGATACCCGTAAAACAGGACGTTGATTTTAGCAAGCGAGGCTCGGCATGGCAGGCAAGGTGATCATCTCATGTGCGGTAACCGGCGGTGTCCACACCCCGACCATGTCGCCGGCGCTGCCGGTGACTCCCGACGAGATCGCCGCGGACAGCATCGCCGCGGCCGAGGCGGGCGCCGCCATCGTCCATCTCCACGCGCGGGGAGAGGATGGACGGCCGACGGGCGATCCGGACATGTTCATGCGTTTCCTGCCGCGAATCAAACAGGCCAGCGACGTGGTGGTGAACATCACCACCGGCGGGGCGGTGACGATGACGCTCGACCAGCGGCTGGCCGCGGCGCGGCGCGCAAAACCCGAAATGGTGTCGCTCAACATGGGGTCGATGAATTTCGGCCTCTATCCGATGGCCGATCGCTACAAGTCGTGGACGCACGACTGGGAGGAACCCTATCTGCGCGGCACCGACGACCTGATCTTTCGCAACACATTCCGCGACATCGCGGCGATCCTGGAGGAACTGGGCGGCGAAGGCGTGAAGTTCGAGCATGAATGCTACGATATCGGCCATCTCTATACGCTCGCGCATTTCCTCGACCGCAAGCTCGTGACGCCGCCGATCTTCGTCCAGTCGGTGTTCGGCATATTGGGCGGGATCGGCGCCCATGCCGAGGACCTGCTGCATATGCGCCGCACCGCCGACCGCCTGTTCGGCGGCGACTATGTCTGGTCGGTGCTGGCGGCCGGCCGGCGGCAGATGCCGATCGCGACGCATGCGGCGATGCTTGGCGGCAGCGTGCGCGTGGGGCTGGAGGACAGCCTGTTCATCGCCCCTGGAAAACTGGCATCGGGCAATGCCGAACAGGTGGCCAAGGTCCGCCGTATCGTCGAGGAATTGTCGCTCCAGGTGGCGACCCCGGCGGAGGCGCGTGCGATCCTGGGCCTGAAGGGCGGGGATCAGGTCGCATTCTGATCGCATGATGCTACAACCACCCCCACCGCAACGATGAAGAGCGACCATGCCGAGCGCCAATTCCACTGCCGACCGTGCGATCGAGATCCTGCTGATGTTCGACGACGAGCATCCGTCGCTGACCGCCGCCGAAGTGGCGGAGCGTTTCGGGATGCCGCGCAGCACGACCTATCGTTATCTCTCCAGCCTGCGCTCGCGCGGGCTGCTCGTCGATGCCGGCGATTCGGAATTCCGGCTGGGGCCGCGCATCTTCCAGCTCGCCCGCGTCGCGCGGCGCGGCTATTCGGTGCTGCAGATCGCCGAACCCGAGCTGCGCCAGCTGTCCGCCGCCACCGGAGAGACGGTGCTGATGACGCAGATGAACGGGCTGGAGATCTCGGTGCTCGAATGCATCGAAAGCGCACAGGCGGTGCGCATCAGCTATAATCGCGGCCAGGTGCTGCCAACGCCGGCGGCCGCGTCGGCCAAGGTCTTCCTCGCATTCGGCGATCCGCGCAACCGGCAGACGGTGATGCGGCGGCGCAAGTTCAACAAATATACCGACAACACCATCACCGACGGCGCGGTGCTGGTGCGCGAACTGGAGACGGTGAAGGCGCAGGGCTATGCGATGAATCGCGACGAGATCGACGAAGGCGTCAGCGGCCTCGCCGCGCCCGTGATGGGGCCGGACGGTTTCGCCCATTATGCGATCTCGGTGGTCGCCCCGTCATTCCGGCTGAACCGCGAGCGCATGGCGCGCTATGCCAGCGAAGTGCAGGCGACCGCGCGCAAGATCTCACAGGCGATCGCACAGCATTAGGTTCGGGGTGGCCGCAAATGCGTGCTTTCACCCACACCGCGTCATTCCGGCGAAAGCCGGAATCTCGTGCTCTATGTCGGACAGGATTGACCTACGGTCGACTACGTCTCCGGCTTTCGCCCGCTGCTGTCCGGGATTTTACTACGGGAGCCTGATGCGAGGCGGGAACTCCCGGTACTGAGCCGCTTGTCCCGTTGTCGAGACATGATCTGGGCCGATGCAGTTGGCCTCTCCTCCCTATGCCGAAGGCATGGGGAGGGGGACCGCCGACCGCAGGTCGGTGGTGGAGGGGAAATGCGATGGCTCATTCTCCTCGAAGCTGGCGGGAATCTCGCGAGAATCTTGCTCGAAAGTCCCGCAGGGCGGCTGCATCCTATTTCCCCTCCACCACCAGCCTTTGGCTGGCGGTCCCCCTCCCCATCTTCGATGGAGAGGAGAAAATCACATCGTCTCGCGCTCCGAATGGAATCGCGGGCACCGATGCACTTTCGCCGGGACAACGAGCAAAGCAGACTGTGCGAGCGCTATGGCGCGTCCCCACAGGCCGGAGATCGTCGATCGCAGCAAGTGATTGCCAACCGTTCGATGCTGATACAAGATCGCGATTAACAGGATTCGAGTCTCGTTAATCGGGAGCATATATCATGGATATCGCGGTCGAGGTCCGCCGTCTCATAGCGTGGCGGCTGGGTGTGCTGCTCAGCGTCGCGATGCTGGTGGCGATGATGGACAGGATCAACCTGTCCTTCGCCGCGCTCACCATGATGCCCGATATCGGCATCTCGGCGGCGGAGCTCGGCATCGGCACCGCCCTGTTCTTCGCCGCCTATCTGGTCGCGGAGATTCCGAGCAACATGGCGCTTGCCCGGTTCGGCGCACGGCGCTGGATCGCGCGGATCATGGCGAGCTGGGGGCTCGTCTCCATGCTGATGGCGTTCGTTCAGACCGAATGGCATTTCTATCTGCTGCGCTTCCTGCTCGGCGTCGCCGAAGCGGGCTTCGTCCCCGGCGTGCTGCTCTATCTCACCTGGTGGCTGCCCGAAGCGCAGCGCGGGCGGGTGACCTCGGCATTCCTGATGGTGATGCCGATCGCGGGCATCGTCACCGCCTTCGCCTCCGGGCTGGTGCTGCGGCTCGACGGGCTGTTCGGCCTGGCCGGCTGGCGCTGGATCTTCGTCGTCGAAGCGGTGCCCGCGCTGCTGCTCGCCATCGTCATCCTCAAATATCTCGACGACCGCCCCGACGATGCGCGCTGGCTGACGCCCGAGCAGAAGCACTGGCTGAACACCACGCTCGCCGCCGAACGTGCCGGCCATGCCGGCGAGCCGGCCGCCGGCGCGCTGCGCGTGATCGGTTCGATCCTGACCAATCCGGTCAAGCGCGCGCTCGCGCTCGGCTATATGTGCATCAATATCGGCATCGCCCTCACCACCTGGACGCCGCAGATCCTGCAGCGGCCCGGGCTCGACCCGTCGCTGATCGCGTGGCTGACCGGCCTGCCCAACGCGCTGGCCGCGATCGCCATGTATGGCTGGTCGCGCAGTTCGGATCGGCATGGCGAGCGCCGGCGCCACCTGATCGCAGCGGCTCTGCTCGGCGCGACCGGCTTCGCGCTCGCGGCGACCGGGAACGGAACGGCGACGATCCTGCTGGGCATGACGATCGCCACTGCCAGCGCCTTTGCGATGTTCGCGGTTTTCTGGACGGTGCCGCCGCTGATCCTGGCACCCGGCGAACGCCCCGTCGGCATCGCGGCCATCTCGCTCGCCGGGGTGATCGCGGGTATGGTCTGCCATCTCGCCGCCGGCCAGTTGCGCGATATGACCGGCGGGTACACGATGTCGCTGGCCCTTGCCGCTGCGGCGCTGCTTCTTGCGGGCCTGGCGCTCAATCGCGCGAC
>JASBTC010000170.1 GCA_030148625.1 Sphingobium sp.
GCGCGCAAGCAGCTCGTCGGGTGTCTTGTAATAATATCGGGGATCGGTGCGGACATGTTCGAAAAAGGCTTTCAGGTCGCCCTTGAAGCCGATCCTCGCGCGGACATCCTCCATCGCGGCACGGATCCGCGCGACTTCGGAAAGGCCGAGCGCATGGATGTCCGCGGCACTGCGCCGCGTCGTCGTGTGCCGTGCGAGATCCCAGCCATAAAGCGCCGCACCGTCCTTCATCGCCCACAAGCCCGGCGCTTCGAGCGCCTTGGGCAGATAAATGTCGCGCAGATAGCTCCGCCAGAGCCGGTAGCCGGAATAGACGGGGCCGGCGATCTTCGCGCGATAGGCGGCGGCGAGGCGATCCCGATCCGCCGCGGCGATGCTTTCGGGCATGCGACGCACACCGGCATAGAATGGGCTGTTCTCGACCGGCAGCGCCAGCATGGCGTCCACCTGCGCCAAAATGTTGGTCACGATGATCCTGGGCTGGACATAGCCATCGGCAAGCCCGCGCTTCAGCCAGGCGACGCTGTTCTCCAGATAGCCGGCGAAGCCGTCGAGGCGCTTCAAGCCGTCCTCATAATCGCCGATATCGGCAAAGGGCGCCGCGCCGCTGGAAACGAAGTCGGGAAATTCGACCTGCAGGCCGAAAGACGGATTGAGCGGCGCCTTGCGCTGGACGTCGAACAGGCCGGTGTCGAACTGTTCGATCGTCTGGCGTGTCCGATAGTCGAACACATCATAAGCGATCCGATCGACCGGGCCGAGCGCGTCGCGCGGGATCGCGGCGAGTTCGGCAAGGTCGCGCCGCTTGTTGGCGCTGAGTGTCCGGGCATAGCCGTCGCTCAGCGGGTCGACGAAGAGGGGGCCGGCATTCGCCTTGCCCTTGCGCACCGATCCCATCGGATCGAGCGCGGCATCGGCGGCCTCGCTGCGTTCGAGCAGGGCACGAAGACGCGTCGCGGCGCTGTCCGCCTGGGCAAAAGCCGGAAGAACGGGCGTCATTGCCGTCGCCGCCAACATCCCCAGCATCAGTCGCCGCGATACAATGCCTCGCCCGTCGATCATCGGTTGCCCCTTATTTCGCTTCACCCGATGGTGTCGCGCCATGGCGAGAATGCAACTGCCGCGCGCCGGACGGACGTGGCGGCAAATATATGGATGGGGCCGCAGTTTTCCGTCATTCTCAGCCTCAATCCTTGCTTTTTTTGATGCGAATTTGAGTTTGCGTTGCGTTTTACGCAAAGAGTTTGCGTCACTTTGCACATTGTTTTCTCCCGCCTTTCCCGCAGTCTGGAAAAGACACCGGTCAGAACCGGAGGGAGGGTTTCATCATGAGATTTCGGCACTGGACCGTCGCGGCTGCGGCATCGATCGCTATGGCGGGAACCGCTACAGCGCAGCAGGCACCCGCGACCACCGCGCTGGTCGGCGCGACAGTCGTCGCGATCGACGGCGGCAAGCCGATCGAGGATGCGACGGTGATCGTCCAGGGCGATCGCATCCTCCAGGTCGGCCCCTCTGCTTCGGTCAGCGTTCCTGCCGGCGCGAAGGTCGTGCCGATGCAGGGCAAGTGGCTGATCCCGGGCCTGATGAACATGCATGTCCATTTCGGGCTGAAACTGCCCGGCGCCGCGGGCGCCGAACTGCTCGGGGAGAAGGATGGCGAGGAAGCGCTGCGCATGGCCGACAATGCGCGCCGCAGCCTGTTGGCCGGCGTGACGACGGTGCGCCTGACCGCCGAGGATCATGGCATCGATTTCATGCTGAAGCGCGCGATCGCGAAGGGGCAGGCGGTCGGCCCACGGATCGAATCCGCCGGCGAACTGATCGTGCCGACGGGTGGCCATGGTTCGCTGGAGGCCGACGGCCCCGCCGAATTCTCCAAAGTGGTGCGCGAGCAGATCAAGCGCGGCGCGAGCTGGATCAAGATCGCGATTTCGGGCGGCATTTCCGACACGCATGGCAGCATCGCGGCGGCGCCGATGACCGATGCGGAAATGTCGACGGTGATCGAGGTGGCGCATCGCAACGGCGTGAAGGTGACGGCGCATAACGGGTCTTCGGAGGCCGCACTCCAGGCGCTGCGCTTCGGCATCGACTGTTTCGAGCACGGCTATCATCTGAACGATGAAGTGCTGACCAAGATGAAGGCACAGGGCGTCTGGCTGGTCCCGACCATCGTCGTCAGTCAGCCCGGCGCCTATGAATTCTACAAGAAGATCGGATCGCCCGACTGGTATCTGGAGCGCGTCGCATCGACGGGCAAGGACCATTGGGCAGTCTTGCAGAAGGCGATCCGCATGGGCGTGAACGTGGCGCTCGGCACCGACCAGTTCCCGTTCGAGCCCAATGGCGGCACCACTGCGACCGTGGCCGAGGCGGAGCTGTACGTGAAGGCGGGCATGACCCCGCTTCAGGCGCTGCAGGCCGCGACGATCCAGCCCGCGAAGATGCTGGGTATCGACAAGCAGGTCGGCCGCATCGTGCCGGGGCAATATGCCGACATCGTCGCCGTTTCCGCCGATCCGGTGCGCGACATCGCCGCGCTGCGCACGATCGGCTTCGTGATGAAGGGCGGCGCGATCTACCGCAACGATACCGATCCCGCGACCATATCGCGCTGATCCGACGACAGGGGAGGGGTTGGTCATGAAGCACGCAATGCTCGCTGCAACGGCGCTGGTATCGATGCTCGCCGCGTCGCCCGCGCTGGCGCAGGTGACCGCATTGGTCGGCGGCAATGTCGTCGACCTGTCCGGAAAACCGCCGCTGCGCGATGCGGTCGTGCTTGTCGACGGCGAGCGCATCACCGCGATCGGCCCGGTCGCGAGCACGCCGGTTCCCGCGGACGCGAAGATCGTGCCGATGCACGGCAAATGGCTGATCCCGGGACTGATGAACATGCATGTCCATCTGGCGCTCAACCTGCCCGGCGCTGCACGTATCCACAACGAAACGCCGGATTCGATGGCGCTGCGCACGCTCGACAACGCCCGCAAATCGCTCTGGTCGGGCGTCACCACCATCCGCCTGACCGGATCGGATGCCGGTGTGGATTTCACGGTCAAGAAGGCAATCGACGCGGGGACCTTCGACGGACCGCGCATCCATAGCGCCGGCTCTTCGATCGTCGCGACCGGTGGCCATGGCAAGACCGAGGTCGATGGCCCTGCCGCCTTCGCCAAGGCGGTGCGCGAACAGGTGAAACGCGGCGCGACCTGGATCAAGATCGGTATATCGGGCGGTATTTCCGACACGCATGGCGATATCGGCGCATCACCCTTCACCGACGAGGAGTTGAAGACCGCGATCGAGGTCGCGCACCGCAACGGGGTGAAAGTGACCGGCCATACCGGCTCGCCGATCGCATCCGATGCGGCGATCGACGCAGGCATCGACTGTTTCGAGCATGGCTATTTCCTGACGCCGCAGGTCTTCGCCAAAATGAAGGCCAAGGGTGTCTGGTATGTGCCGACCATCGTCGTCAGCCAGAGCGGCGCGCGCGCCTTCTATGCCAAGATCGGATCGCCCGACTGGTATCTGGCGCGGGTGGATTCGGTGGGCAAGGCGCATTTCAAGGCGCTGCGCGACGCGATCTCGGCCGGTGTCGATATCGCACTGGGCACCGATCAATATCCCTGGGAACCCAATGAGGGAACGACGGCCACAGTTCGGGAGGCGGAACTCTATGTCGATGCGGGCATGACCGCAGCCCAGGCATTGCGTGCCGCCACGGTGGAGCCCGCACGGATGCTGGGCGTCGACAAGGAGGTCGGCCAGCTCAAGCCCGGCTATTATGCCGACATCGTCGCCGTCGATGCCGATCCCGGCCGCGATATCCGCGCGCTGCGCACCATCGGTTTCGTGATGAAGGGCGGCAAGGTGATCCGCAACGACGCCACCGTTCCGCCGAACGCAAAGATCGATCGGTGATTTCGGTTATTTTGCGTTCAACGCAACGAATGTGAGTTTGCAATGTCGTTGCAACAACAATGCAACTGACGGACACTCATTTCCGCAACGAGGGGACATAAGACCCTTCGAAAGATCAGATCAGGGGGGTCCATGACGAAGAAACCGATCCTGGCGTGTGTGCTCGCGGCCGCCTTCAGCCTGGCCACTGCGTCACCCGCCATCGCCGAACGCCCGGCGACAGACATGCTTTCACAGATGTTCGTCTGGTGGAACCAGGCCTTCAAGACGCCCGGCGCCTATACGGCGAAGAATTTCTCCAAATTCTTCACGCCCGACGCCACGCTGGTGCTCGAAGGCCGGACCGCGATCAACGGCGTCGACCAGTGGGCGACGCATTTTCAGCGGATCCAGTCCGGCGGCGGCGATGTCGAGATCGTCGTGCCGTTCAAGGACGTCTTCGAAAAGGACGGCATGATCTACACCTATCATGTCATCCGATCGCGTCGGAACGGCAAGGTCGGCTGCTCGCTGGCGGCCGGACATGCGGTGCTGAGAGACGGCAAGATCGCCTCCATCGTCCTCGTGCGGAGCGAGCTGGATCCCAAGAAGGGACCGCTCGACCCGCAATGCTGGACGAAATGACCGCCTGAGAGCGGTCGCACCGGAGAGGTTTGAAAACATCGAGCCGATGGCAATGGCCACCGGCTGACGAGGGGGTTTTGACATGAAGAGCGAGACAATCGGACGATATCGACGCAGCCACCTGGTGGGCCATGCGGCATTGGCGGTGCTTGCCGCGGCGATCGTCGCCGCGCCGGCGGCGGCCCAGGAACGGCCCGCGGGCGAAACGGCGGCACCGGCCGGCGACGACATTATCGTGACCGCGCAGCGCCGCGAGCAGAGCCTGCAGGATGTGCCGATCGCGATCACTGCGGTCACCGCCGAGACGCTGCAGGACCAGAATGTGCAGAGCGTCGAGGATTATTTCGCGCTGACCCCCAATGTGAGTTTCCAGAGCAACGGTTCGCGCGACCGCAAGGATCTGTCGATCCGCGGCATCTCCAACCAGCTCAATCCTTACGCCGATGTCCGTCAGGCGACCTATGCCTTTTACATCGACGAGTTCAACGTCGCGGCGGGCACCAGCAATCCGCAGATCGTCGACCTGGAGCGGATCGAAGTGTTGCGCGGGCCGCAGGGCACTTATTTCGGCCGTAACTCGGTGGGCGGCGCGATCAACGTGATCACCAAGAAGCCGGTGAACCGGTTCGAAGGCAGCGTCGAGCTGGGCTATTCGAGCTATGAGACCTTCCGGGGCGAGGGCGTGATCAACGTGCCCGTGATCGACGGGCTGCTCGCCATCCGCGCATCCGGAAAATACGAGAAATCCGACGGATATATCAAGAATATCAATCCGATCGGCGGCGGCAACGACAGTGAATATTATACGTATCGCATCCAGGGGCGGCTGACGCCGGCGCCTAATCTGACGCTCGACGTCACATATAATTATTCGGACGAGACGCTGGGCATGCGCAACGGCGTGCCGACGGGCTTCGTCACATCGACCTGGGCGTCAGTCTATTACGGCAGGACCGCAGGCATGATCGGCAATCCCGACGGCGTTGGCTTCTTCCCAACCAACGACAATCGCGTGAACTTCAATCGCCCGCAGCGTGTGGGCAGCACCTTCGAATATCTCAGCGGCCGTGCGGTCTGGGACATCGGTACGGTTTCGGTGACCGGCGTGCTCGGCAAGCTCAAATCGACATTGTTCAATTATGGCGATGTCGATGGTGGCAGCCGCGACTATTTCTACGAGGATCTGCTGCTCAAGCGCGAATCCACCAGCGGCGAACTGCGTGTCCAGTCGACCGGCAAGAATTTCCTCGACTGGAGCGTCGGCATTTCGGCGGGCCGCGATACGGGCGTTTCCGACCAGTCGACCTATCACGGCGCGGCGAGCCCGATCTGCCCGGCGGCACAAGCCGGCAATTGTTCGGGGCTGGAAGTGACGGGTGCCGACGGCAAGAGCTCGTCCGATTATTGGGCGGTGTTCGGCCAGGGCACGTTCAACATCACCGACGCCTTCGCCGCGACCGTCGGCCTGCGCTATTCGCGCGAGACCACCAAGAACAATTCGGTCACGCGTTCCAACACCATCCTGACGGGCGTCAACAATCGTATCGCCAAGTTCGACGACGTCTCGCCCAAGCTCACGCTCAGCTACAAGATGAATCCCGACTGGATGATCTTCGCGACGGCATCACGCGGATTCAAGTCCGGCGGCACGCAAACGAGCAACAACGTCAATCTTCTCAATGAATTCAAGCCCGAGACTCTGTGGGATTACGAGCTCGGCACCAAGTTCGACCTGCTCGACGGCAAGCTGCGCGTCGACATCACCGGTTTCTATATGGACTGGAAGGACGTCCAGCAGACGATCCGTTTCCAATATATCGATCCGGTCACCGGCTTGCTGCGCGGCGTGAGCGGCATCGCCAATGCGGCGGCGGCGGAAAGCTATGGCGTGGAAGCAAGCTTCGACGCGCGTATCACCCAGCAGTTCAAGCTGAGCGGCCAGGTCGGCTACAACAAGACGCGCTTCAAGGATTATCCGAACGCGCTGATCGACGGCGTGGTGATCGACGTGACCGGCAAGGCGCTGGTCAATGCGCCAAAATGGTCATTGGGTGCGCAGGCGCAGTATAATGTGCCGATCTCCGGCGCGTTCGAGGGCTTCCTGCGGGCGGAATGGAATTTCCGCGATGCGATGATCTCCAATCCCTATGCCTATCGCTATCCGGTCTATCCCTTCATCTCGCCCAGCTATCACAATGTGAATTTGCGTGCGGGCGTGGAAACCGATGCGTTCCGGGCCGTCGTCTATGTGGAGAATTTGTTCGACGCGAAATATTTCGCCAATGCCTATGAAAAGGCATTCTACAGCGGCGTTCAGGTCGAACCGTCTTTCCGGACTTTCGGCGTCAGCGTGGGGTATAAGTTCTGATCTCGGGAGCGGCCGACAAGGCCTTGATATCGTAGCAGTGGAGAGTGTGATGGATCGCCGTCGGTTTCTCGAAGGGACGGCGGCGACCGTTCTGCTTGGCGCGGCAGGGCAGCCGGCGATAGCCGGTGC
>JASBTC010000178.1 GCA_030148625.1 Sphingobium sp.
GGCCAGCGCATAGGATGGCGGCAGGTCACGCACGATATGGCGTGCGACCCAGCCGCCCGCCGTCACGATCACGGCGCGCGCGCGAACGCGCTGCAACGCATTGCCGACCGCATAGCTGACGTCGACATGCGCCGATGTCTCTGGGTCGCCATCATGTTTCACGGCCGCAACGGTGGCGTTCAGGCGGATGCGGGTAGGCTGCGGACGGTCGAGCGCGGCGAAATCGATGGGTGCGGAAAGGATGTCGGCGAAGGATGGCGACCCGGTGATCGCTTCGGGTATCAGCGCCTTGACGATGTGCCGCAATATGCCCGTGTTGCCGCCGGGATAGGAAAAAGTGCCGCTGACCGATGTTGACGCAGGTTTGGGCGGCCGCGGCTCCCGCGTGCCGGGCAGGCTCATCATCTTGGCCGCATAGCCCGAAAGGGCATCGACGCTAACCCCGAAATTGGCCGTCGCGATGAACGGATCGGTCAATTTGAAGATATCTTCGGACATGCCAAGCTCGCGAACGAGCAGGTCGCCGTAGGAGATGGAATCGAGCCATCGGTCGGTGGCATCGGCATCGCCCCGCGTTATCTTTGGCGCGTGCTTCTTCCAGCGCACCCAATCGTCGCGGACCTTGGCGGGCAGCGGCGCCCGCTGCAGATCGTCCGACCACGGATCGGCAACCCAGCTTCGTTTCGACGCGAAGGGTTTGTCGAAGAAATAACCCAGCGCCGGCGTATATTCATTGGGTCCGGCGCGGGTGAAAACGTCGCTCGTGAACTGAAGGTTGGCTGCCGTTCCGGTCGCCTGGACATAATCATAAGAGCGTGGCAGCCCGATCTCGTCCCACAGGTCAGAGACATGCGAATAGCGATTGTCCGGTCCGGGGATGATCGCTTCGCTCGACCCTTGCGGCGCCGTGAGGGTGACGCCGTCAACCTCGACATCATTCTGTTTTGCCTCACCGCCGAATATGGGATGGTTTTCGAGGATCAGGCAACGCTTGTCGGGGTGCGCCTTGTGAAACTCGTAAGCGGCAATCAGCCCGGCAAACCCGCCGCCCACGATCACCAGATCATAAAGATCGTCGACCAAAGGCACGGCCGCCATCTCGGCTTCGTAAAGCTGGTCGCGGATGCCATGCGCGGCATTGACGACCGCGGCGGTGTTGCCGTTGGACCGCGCGTAATCGCCGATGCCGGCGTAGCCGTCCCATTGCGAGGTCAGGCCCTGGGCGGCGGCGGGTGATGGCGCGCCGAGCAACAGCGCCCCCGATCCGATCAATGCGCCGCTGACGAAATCGCGGCGCGTGATATCGGCGTCCATTCCGAGCGCAAGACCGTTCGCTGCCCTGGTTGACTTGTCGTGCATGTCGGCACCTACTCCCGTTAACAAACAGGACAATCAACATGACAAAAACTGTAATGATTTGAGCGAGGACTTATCGGAGGCTGATGAGAATCGCGGGCGTCTCGCGGCGGCCTGAAGCCGGCGAATGCGCGGCGTTACACCGCGAAGCCGGCGATTCCCGTCACCTCGAAAAGGGCGCCGAGCGGCAGCTCCTTGACCACCACCGTGGTTCGGGCGGGCAGCCGTGCGGCGCCGAAACAGCGCTGATAGAAGGAGTTGAATTCGGGAAAATCATCCTTGTCGGTGATATAGCACGTCACCGTGACCAGATCGGAAAGGTCCCCGCCTTCGGATGCGAGGATCTGGCGCATATTGTCGATCGCCTGAACGATCTGGGCCTCAAGGCCGTCGGCAAGTCCGCCGTCCACGCCGCACACGCCGATTTGGCCCGCGAGATAGAGCGTGTCGCCGTACCGCACGGCTTGGGCATAGGCGCCGCGCGGGGCGGCCGCTGCCTGAGTTTCCACAATCTTGCTCATGTGACGCCCCTGACAGGTTGGAATGGAATGGGTGTTCAGCGTTTCGCTTCGAGAAACGCGTCGATGTCGCGTTTCAGTTTTTCGAGCGACGGCTGGTGCACATAGATCATGTGCCCGGATTCATAATATTTGATCTCGATGCGCTCGCTCGCCGCTTTCGGCACGCCAAGATGCGACACCATATATTCGGCGGCGGTAAAGGGAGAGCCAAGGTCGTAATATCCGGCGAGCACCAATACGCGCGTCTCCGGCGCTTCGACCAGCACGCGGGCAAGGTCGTCCCCCGCATTGACCAACGACTGGGTACGCCCGCCGCCGCCATACAGGCCGCCGACCGGCTTGTGGCGCAGATCGAAATTATGGCTGACCGCGTTGTTCCACGTCTGATAGCTGCGTGTCGTGTCAAGTTTCAGATCGCGTTTGAGATAATCCTGCAGCACGGCGGTGTAGTTACTCTGGATCGCGCTGAACGCCGGATCATAGGCCGCCCCGCGCTGGAGTGGATCCAGCGTAAGCCCGACGAAGCGTCCGTCGAGACGGCTCACCGTCTGACGCCGACTTTTGAGCAGTTCGTTGCCGAACGCGAACTCGCTGACGCGCAGATTCGCTGATTTGATGAAGTCCGTCGAGAGGCTCGTGTAGCGGTGGATTTGCTCAGCCACCGCGTCGCGCTCCGCATCCGAAATCCGATCGCCCTTGAACAGGGCGGCATTATAGGGTCCGGCCGCATAGGCGCGCACCTCATCCAGAAACGGCTCCAGCGCGGGCGGTCGATTGGGCATCGTTCCGTGATACCAGGCGACAGCTGCGAAACCCGGCAGGAACTTCGCATAAGGGCGCTCGTTGCTGCGCGAACCGCTGGCAAGAATCTGGAGATCGGTCGCAAGGCCAAGCAGGATGAGCCCATCGAAAGACACCGCGCGGTTCGCCAGCATGTCGTTCGCGACCGCGCTCGCCCTGATCGTGCCATAGCTTTCGCCAAAGAGATATTTCGGCGACGTCCAGCGGTCATTGTCGCCGAGATATTGCGCGACAAATCGGCTGACCGAATCCGCATCCTTGTCGACGCTCGTGAAATCCTCGATCGTCCGGTCGCACACCGGGTGGCTGATGCCCGTGCCGACAGGATCGATCAGCACCACATCCGACTTGTCGAGGACGCTGAATGCGTTGGCGACGCTGGCATATGGGGCGGGCGGCGTCGCCGCGTCGGGGTCGGCGATCACCACGCGCCGGGGGCCGAGCATCCCCATATGGAGCATCAGCGAAGAGGCGCCCGGTCCGCCATTGAAGGCGAATATCACGGGCCTACGCGACCGATCACGGTCGGGAACGTCGCGCGTATAGGCGAAATAGCCGATATTCGCCATCGGCTTGCCATGGTCGTCCCGGATCAGGATCGCCCCCACTTTCGCGGTATAGGCAAAGTCCACCCCGCCCGCCGTCAGGCGGTGCCGTGTAATGGCCGCCTTCACGGTCGGGACGGGTTCACCGCTTTGCTGCCCGTCGGTCTTCGCGCCTTGCGGACAAAGCTCGGCAGCGGGGGAAACGGGCTTTTCATCCGCCCTCGCCGCAAAGGCAGAGCTCAAGCCGACAATGATAAAGGACGCTATTGCCAGATGTTTCATGACGATCCTGTTTTCCAAAAGGTGCGCGTTCGTGACGGAAACCGGGGTGATCATGTCATTCCTTCGCCGCCACCGCCGTTAAGGGTGACGCACCCTCCGGCGTCCAGGGCGCCTGGCGGAAGCGTTCGAACCACGCCAGGATTGCACTGACCCTCGCCGCCGACTGGGACGGGCGTGCCGTCATGGTCAGATGTCCCGCGTCGGGGATCAGCACCAGCCCCGTCGGAACGCCGCGAAGCTGCAGCGCCTGATAATATTGTTCGGAATCGCTGACAGGGGTCCGGTAGTCTTCGGCACCGACGACGACGAGCGTCGGCGTGGTGACATTGCCGACAAGCGCCAGCGGCGATCGTCTCCAATAGCCCTCGGGATCCTCCCACGGCATCTTGCCGAACCAGTGCTGCGGGACCGATGACGCTTCATCGGTTGTGAGCACATAACTCG
>JASBTC010000181.1 GCA_030148625.1 Sphingobium sp.
GAGGCCCGTTCGGGGCAGCTCGAGCTGCCCACCGACTGGACCGATATCGGCCCCGACCGCCAGCCCACCCCCCCCGCGGACAAGCCCCCACGCTTCGGCTTCGACGCGATCCGCATCCCGCTTTATCTCGCACTCGGCAAACGGAACGCGGGCACCGAGACCATCGCGCGCTTCTGGCGCGCCTATGCCGATCGGGGCAAGCCGATCCCCGCATGGGTGGATGTCAAGACCGGTGAGGTTTCGCCGTATGCGCTCTCGGACGGCGGCTATGCGGTGGTGCGCCGCGTGCTGGGGCCGATGGCGCCGATGCGGCCAGAGATCGGAACAACCGATTATTATTCCACGGTGCTCAAGCTGCTCGCTCAGGTGCCTTGAAGATGATGGGACTCCCCAAAATGAGGAAAGCCGATGGTCGCGGCGTGCGTATCGCCGAAGAAGAACCAAGCTACCCGATAGGCTGATCGGCCCGGCCTCATTATCGGATTCCCCATCGCGGCGGGAGCGTATGAAGCGCCCCTATTTGATCGCCGCCAGCGTGTAGAGGAATTCGACATAGCCCATCGTCGCGTCGACAAGGCCCGCGACCTTGGGGTTGGTCGAATCGATCAGGAAATATTCGTCGGGCGCATGGGCATTGCCCCCGGTGCCGAGCCCGAAACGGCCAACCGGCACCGAGACCGGCGGCCGGGCAGCACGGTCTTGCCGCCCGGGCCGGTATAGCCCGCCACCAGCCCCTCGATATTGACCGTCGGTTCCTGCATCAGCCGGATCATCGCCTCGTCGAGCGGCAGGTCGTCGATCCAGTGGGTGATGCCGAGATCGGCCTTCATCTGCGCTTCGTTCGTCGTCTTCACCGCGTCGCGGATCAGCGCCTTTTCGCGCTCGGTCAGCTTGCGGACATTCTCGAACCAGCCCTCGATCGCGGGCGTGTTGCCGTCGGGCGTGACGAGGATCTGCAGCGCCTGGACCAGTCGCCAGGCGGGCGAATCGACCGCGGCCTTCATGCTCGAATGCACGTCCTTCCTGGGGCCGCGGCCCCATTTCTCGCCGCTCGCGACCAATTCCAGCTCGACAATGCCCTTCGCCCCCAGCTCGACCACGGCATTGCCGTCGAGATCCTGGAGCGAGGTGGGCATGAACACGCCGTCGCATGTCTTGAGCGCGGCCAGCACGTTTGATTTGGTGACGAGCTGGCGGAAATGCGGCGAACCGATCTCCTCCTCTCCCTCGCAGACCAGGACGAGATTGACCGGCAGCTTGCGCCCGGCCGCGCGGATCGCGTGGAGCGCGGCGAGGAAAGTCCCTTCCGGCCCCTTATGGTTCGCGCTGCCGCGCCCCATCATCACGGTGCCCAGCCCCTTGCGTTCGGTCAGCTTGCCCTCGAGCGGCGGCGACGACCATTCGGCGGGGTCGTATTGCTTGACGTCGTACATGAAATAGAGGCCAAGCGTGCGCGGCGCGCCGACGTCGAGCGTGCCGAACACGCCCGGATGCCCGTCGGTCGGCACGATCTCGACATTGGTGAAACCCGCATCGCGGGCGAGCGCGGCCATATAGGCCGCCCCTTCGGGCATGTTGCGGTTCTCCGCCGCGATCGAGGGCAGCGCGATCCAGTCGCGGATCCGCTTGATCGACGCATCCTTGCCGGCCTGCGCGGCCTTGCGGATATCGGCCATGGCCCCCGACTGCGCAAACAGCATCGACGGTTGCGCAAAGGCGGCGCCCGCCCCCAGCATGGTGGCGGCGCGGATCATGTCGCGGCGGTTCGGTCGATCGATGGTGCGGAAGTCCATTTTGCGTTTCCCAATGCGTCGGTTTCACGCGGGAGGTTTTGAAGGCTATGGCGCGGAACGCAACGCGCAAAAGCTGGGGCTCAGACTAAGTAATTCTATGCCTAACTCCCATCACAACCCCACAAAACAATGGTTTTCATAAAGATAGGGCGAGCAAGACAAGCGCTTGAAACCCGGCTCCCAAGTCCAGATCCACCTCTCGCCACCAAAGCCATTGCCACCGGAAAGCCGGCTTGGGCCGCAAGGTGGCGCGATACGCATCTGCCGCCCGCCCTTCCGTCCCGCGTCACGCAAACATCATCCATCCGACCTGAAACCGTAACGCCCGTCCCCTAGCCGCGCACCGAACGGACATGGTTCGCAACATGGGGGAAATGATCATGAAACAGTCCACGCTTCGGCTGAACGCGTCGCTCGTCGCGATCGGGGTCGGGCTGCTCGCCGCCGCACCGGCGAGCGCGCAGTCGCGCCAGGTGACGACGCCCAACGTCACCACTGCCGAGGGCACGACGACGGTCGTGATGAACGGCACCAGCTTCGCCAACAAGGGACTGGTCGGTGCCGGCCGGCTCGATGCCAATCTCCGCGATTTCCGCAACGAGACGCTGGGCAGCTTCTCCGGCATGGCGATCAACCTGTCGACCTGGCGCCGCAACGCCGACGGCAGCTATGCCAGCAGCATCTACACCCTGCCCGATCGCGGCCCGTTCGACGGCGCGATCGACTATCGCAACCGGGTCCATACCGAAAATATCAGCTTCAGCCCGCTGACGGGCACAGGCAGCCTGCCGCAATCGGCGAGCTCGCAGAACCAGCTGACCATCACGCCCACCGGCGGTTTCACGCTGAAGGATGCGAACGGCGTCGAGATGACCGGCCGGGATCCGGGCGGCAACACCGTCACGCGCAACGGCATCGTCTATCCCGTCGCCACCGACGGCACCGCCGCCGGCCATATCAGCCTGGACGCCGAAGCCATCGCCTTCCGGCCTGACGGCACTTTCTACGTCTCCGACGAATATGCCGCCGGGCTTTATTATTTCGACGCGACCGGCAAGCAGATCGGCGCGATCCAGACAGTGCCGGCGCTGCTGCCGCGCACGGGCGGCGCGATCGACTTCAACAGCACCACGCCGGGCCAGAGCGGTCGTCGCAACAACCAGGGCCTGGAAGCCATGGCGATCACGCCGGACAACAGGAAGCTGGTCACCATCCTGCAATCGGCGACGGTGCAGGACACCAACGGCGCCAATCAGCAGACACGCAACAACACGCGCATCCTGGTCTACGACATCAGCACCAACGCCACGCCGACCAATCCGATCGGCCATTATGTGCTGCAGCTGCCGACCTTCAACAATAACGGTTCCGGCGGCGCGCCCGACCGCACCGCGGCGCAATCCGAAATGCTGGCGCTGAACGACACCCAGTTCCTGGTGCTTTCGCGCGACGGTCTGGGCCGCGGCGTCGCCGCCAATGCCAGCACCAGCACGACGCCGATGTTCAAGAGCATCCTGCTGGTCGACACGGCGAACGCCACCAATCTCGCCGGCACGCAATATGAGACGAGCAACACGCCGATCGCCAGCAACGGCACGCTCGTTCCGAGCATCGTGCCGGTCCAGCAGGTCGAGCTGGTCAACATGCTCAACCCGGTGCAGCTTGCCCGCGTCGGCATGAACATCACCAGGCTGCCGCTGACCAACCCGACCTCGATCGGCGAGAAATGGGAAGCGATGGCGCTGGCCCCAGTGCTGGAGGAAGGCGCGCCGCAGGATTTCTTCCTGTTCGTCGGCAACGACAATGATTTCCAGGGCACCAACATCATCTTCAACGGCGTTCCCGGCACCTCCGGCGCGCTCGACGGCACGGGCAACAATGACAGCATCCTGCTGGTCTATCGCCTGACCCTGCCGACCTATGTCGACCCGATGGCGCTCCGTGCGATGAACGCAATGGCGCCCGACGTGCTTTACGGCACGCGCATGGCGATGAACGGCCTGGGGATGAGCGCGACGCAGCCGGCAATGCGTTTCCTGAATGCGCGGCGCGGCTGGGAGGCCCCCGAAAACGATGGTCACGTCCAGCTGTGGCTCGATACCGACTGGAGCAAGATCGGCGCCGGCGCGAGCCCGCTGACCGGGCTCGACGTCGACACCATCGCGACCACGGTCGGGCTCGACCTGCGGATCGGCGGCAATGCACGGATCGGCGTGATGGGCGGCTATCGCAAGATGGACGGGCGGCTCGCTTATGGTTCGCCGCTCGACGCGCGGGCATGGACGATCGGCGCCTATGCCGCGATCGAGACGCCGATGGGCCTTTACGCCCAGGCATCGGGCGCCTGGCTGGGCGACGCCAAATTCCGCGAGATCGGCCGCATCTCCGCTTATGGCCAGCAGGCGACCGGCAAGACCAAGGGCGACGGCTGGGCAGCGAGCGGCGAGATCGGCTGGACCCTGCCCGTCGGCAAGGCCAGCCTGACGCCCTTCGCCGCGGTCGACTATGTCGATCTCTCGCTCGACGGCTATACCGAGACCGGCGCCTCGGTCTCGAACATCGTCTATGCCGCGCGCAGCTTCAAGAAGCTGACGGCGAGCGTCGGCGGCGAACTGGGCGTGCAGCTCGGCGCGATCCGCCCGGCGATCCGCGGCGGCTACAGCGTCGAGAAGGAAAGCGGCGACAAGAGCGCGGCGGTCCGCCTGGCCGGCGCGCAGCATGCCATGGGCTCGGCAGTGCTGCCGCTGGCCGATACCGAACGCGACAGCGCCTTTGGCGAGCTGCGCGTCGCCATGCGCGACGGCCCTCTCTCCGGCTATGTCTCGGGCCGCGGCCGCTGGGGCCGGGGCGAGGACGACGCGCGCGTCTCGATCGGCGTGGGCTATTCGTTCTGAGGTCGGCAACTGCCCCGGGCCGTCGTTCGCGGCGCCCCGGGGCCGTTTTGACTTTCCCGTGAAAGGCCCCGGACACGCGCTGAAAGCCGCGGGTCCGATGCGTTGATCGTCGGGACAAACGGCGGCAGATATGCGTACAGTCCGGTTTTCCTGAAGCGGGGGCTCATGCATGTCGTTCGGTGACGCCGAAAATTGGAGCCGGCGCTGATGCACGGCGTCGAAGCGTTCGAGCTCGTGCTCGGGTTGCTCGCCCTTGTCGTCGCACTCCATTGGCTGGCGCTCAAGTTGCGGCTGCCGCCGGCCACCGCGCTTCTCGTCGGCGGCGGCGCGCTCGCCTTCGTGCCCGGCCTGCCCGCGATCTCGCTCGATCCGGAACTGGCGCTGGTCCTGTTCCTGCCGCCCCTGTTGATGGACGGCGCCTATTACACCGCGCTCGGGCGCTTCCGGCGTCATTTGCCGGGCATCCTCTCGCTTGCCGTGGGCGCGGTGGTCTTCACGACGCTCGCCGTCGGGCTGGTCGCCCATTGGCTCGTTCCCGAACTGCCATGGGCGGCCTGCTTCGCGCTGGGCGCGATCGTGTCGCCGCCCGACGCGGTGTCGGCACGCGCGGTGCTCAAGGACGTGCCCCTGCCGCGGCGGCTGTCCGCGCTGCTCGAGGGCGAGAGCCTGCTCAACGACGCGACCGGACTGATCCTGTTCCGCTTCGCCGTCGCCGCGACCCTGAGCGGGGTCTTCCATACCGGTGAGGCAGTGCAGAGCTTTGCCATGGTCGCGATCGGGGGCGTGATCGTCGGCCTGGGTGTCGGTGCGATCTGGGTCTTTGTCGTCCGCTACCTGCGCGATCGGATGCTGGTGGTCGTCGCGCCGACCGCGCTCGGCTGGGCCGCCTATCTCGCCGGCGAGGCCGTCCATGTTTCGGGCGTGATCGCCACCGTCGCCGCTGGCCTGGTGCTCGGCTGGTACCAGCATGTGGTGCTCTCCGCCGATGTCCGGCTGCTCGGCAATTCGGTCTGGCGTATCCTGGTGTTCGTGCTCGAAGCGCTCGTCTTCATCCTGATCGGCTTTTCCCTGCGCGGCGCCGTGGAACGGATCGGCGGGATCGACGCAGTGCCCGCATCGATGATCCTCGCAGTGCTCGGGGTCGTGCTGACCGTCACGCTCGTCCGCTTCCTCTGGATCTTCGGATCGGAGGCGATCCTCGAAATCGCGTACAAGGCGGGATTGAAACGGGCGCGCCCGCTCGGCTGGCGACAGGCCGTGATTCTCGGCTGGGCGGGCATGCGCGGCGTGGTGACGCTAGCAATTCCGCTGACGCTGCCCATGAACATGCCCGGGCGCGACCTGATGCTGATCTGCGCCTTCGCGGTCATCTTCGCGACGGTCGTGGTGCAGGGCTCCAGCCTGGGCTGGCTCGTTCGCAAGGTCAGGCCGGTCGACGCGGATCCGCCCGCAAAAATGGGCCTGCCGGCCGCCGAGGCGGCGATGGCGCGCGCCAGGATCGCAGTCGTGGAGTTGCTCGCATACGCACCGGACGGCACGCTGATCCACCCCCAGATGCTTGAGGAACATCGACGCCGGATGCGCTTCATGGAGCGCTATGAGGACAAT
>JASBTC010000185.1 GCA_030148625.1 Sphingobium sp.
GACGGCCCGGCTCTACTGGGATCAGTCGGTCTACAAGAAGACGGGCAAGAAGCAGGAATTCCCCTGGCACCAGGACAATGGCTATACCTTTATCGAGCCCCAGCAATATCTGACCTTCTGGATCCCACTGGCCGATGTCGATGAAGAGAATGGCTGCCCCTGGATCGTGCCGGGGCTGCATCGCGGCGGCACGCTCGAACATTGGGCGACGCCGATCGGGCTCAAATGCCTGGAGGATGCCGAGGGCGTGGCGGTGCCCGGCAAGGCCGGCGACATCATCCTGTTCTCGTCGCTGGCACCGCATCGCACCGGCCCCAATCTGCGCGACGGCAGCGTCCGCAAGGCCTATATCCTGCAATATGCGCCCGATGGCGCGTATACGATCATCAATGGCGAGGCGGTCGTCCAGGACGATGCAGAGCGGCAGTTCATCGTCGAGCCGGCGGGATGACGGTATAGTTCACCCCCTTCGCTCCGCCAGTTCGTGGACGATGTCGTCATGCATCCGCCCGCGCAACGGGTAGTAGATCATCGCAATCCCGGCCACGACGAGGCCGATGGCGGGAAGCGCGGTCATCAGCAATTTCATGTTCGCCAGCGTCTCGACGCTCTGCGCGACGTTCGCACGATAGCCGATCAAACCGAGCAGCCAGCCGTAAAGGCCGGCACCCAGACCCAGCGCGACCTTGAGGAAGAACGCCCCCAGCCCGAACACGAAGCTCTCGGTCCGCATGCCGGTGCGCCATTCGCCATATTCCACGGTGTCGGGCAGCAGCGACCAGAAGCCCAGCGCCAGCCCCAGGCTCGTCACATGCATCCAGACGAAGAAACCGATCGCGAGGCCGACCGAACGGATATCGACGAGCGCGAAGACCGTGAGCCCGACCAGCCCCCAGACCACCGCAGCCAGCCAGGCGGCACGCTTGCCGATCCATTTGGTGATATAGACCCAGGCCGGTACGATCAGCAGGCCGCTCGCCGCCGTCACGCTCAACGCCTGACGGCCCGCAGCTTCGTCGTGCAGATAATATTTGAAATAATAAAGCACCGATTTGCCGAGCGCGGTCGAGCAGACCACCCCCGTGCAGATCGCGATCACCACCACCCAGAGCGCGCGATTGTCGCGCAAGGCCGGCCAATAATCCGCCAGCCTTTCCGGCCCCTTGTCGAGCCCGGTCTCCTCCGGCTCGCGCGTCGCGAGGAACACGAGCGGCAGCACGATCGTCGCAATCATCGCGAATATGCCCGACGCCCAGAAAAAGCCCCGCGCAACGTCGCCGCCGCCAAGCGCCAATGCGAGCGGCTGAGTGAGGCTGGCGACGGTCAGGCCGGCCAGCGTCGCGAAGATGATGCGGCCGCCCGCGATGGTGCCCCGCTCCAGCGAGTCCGGCGTGATCCGCGCCGACATCGCGGTGTAGGGGATCGACGCAACGGTATAGGCGATGCGGAAAATGATGTGGGCGGCGAGTATCCACAGCGCGAGCCCTGCTCCTTCGAATGGCGGCCGGTAATAGAGCAGCATGAAGGCGATGCCGACGAACGGCGCGCCGAACAGGATATAGGGGCGGTAGCGCCCCCAGCGCGTCCGCGTGCGATCGGCGATCGCCCCCATGAACGGATCGATCACCGCATCGAAGATCGAGGCGATCATATAGATAAGCCCGGCGACGCCCGCGCTCAGCCCCACCGCATCGGTGTAGAAGAACAGCAGGAACAACGAGACGCTCTGCCAATACAGGTTGAACGCATAGTCGCCGACGGTGAAGCCGATGATCCGCCCGAATCCGAGCTTTTGCGCAGGCGCACCGCTCATGCGGCGATCGCCAGATTGGCGCGCGCCGCGGCAAAGCATTGCTCGGCAATGTCGATCAGATGGCGGGCCTCGATCCAGCGATCGCTTTCCTCGCGCATCTCGCCATCGGGGCCGGGGACCATCTGGGGATAGAAGGCCCGCGCGGGCAGCAGTTCGGGCTGGACGGCCAGATAATCGCCCGGCCCCGCCGACCGCAAAAAGCCCTCACAGGCCGCCGTCCACATCCGGCGATAATAATCGGTGTGGCGTGCCTCCGCCGGGTCGCTCGCAGTCACTTGTCCGAAGGCGTTGGACGAGACGCGCAGATGCAGGAAGCGCGTGCGTTCGAAGACCGGCGCGAGCGCCGTGAACTTCATCTCCATATCGCCATAGGTGAATTCATGGCCGATATACCAATGCGCAAAATCGCCGTTGAAGCGCAGTTCGGGCAGGCGTTCGATCAGGTCGAGCGTGCGCCGGATATCCTGCGTCATCGTCGCGCGATGCGTTTCGAGATAGACCGGATGCCGCTCGCTCTCGGCGATCTCCAGCATCGCCTCGGCAAGCCGGACCATCTCGTCGTCGCTCTCCAGCCCGGTGCCGAGATGGACGGTGGTGCAGTCGCATCCCGCATCGCGGAACATGCTTACGCGTTCGCGCATCTGCGCCACATCGTCGAAGATTCGCATCATGCCCGTCGGGATCAGCCCGGCGGCGACCGCCTTGTCGGGCTCGATCGTCTGCAGCGCTTCATAACCCGCGGCCTTGAGTGCGGCATTGATCGTCTCGGTCGACCCCCTGGGTCCGGCCGACCAGTCCGGCAAAGCTGCGGGCGTGACGAAGCTGATCCCGTGCAGCAGACGCGGCGCGCGCGACGACCCGTCATTGGTATTGGGCACCGGCGCCATGAATCCTCCCGCATATCTTGGTTGCGGGAATAGTTTATTCAAAATGATATCAAGTCAACAGATTCGATCTATTTTATGATCCTCGTCATTGCGAGCGAAGCGAAGCAATCCAGTGGCTCGTGCATCCCTGGATTGCTTCGCTTCGCTCGCAATGACAGCCGAGGGATTCACCACCCGCCGGCATTACGGATCCGGTCGATCGCCCGCATCGAATGGACAAAATCATCCTCCGGCAACGGGAATGGCCGGCCATCGAGCAAGGTGTCGCAGATCGCGTGCAGCTGCGCGGTCCAGCTGCTCGGTCCCGGCACTTCCTCCACCTCGACCGCACCGTCGATCCGCGTCTCGAGCCGATTGCCGCGATGGGGAACCACGATCCTGTCGGCAAGCAAGGTCCCGCGATCGCCCTCGACGGACAATTCCATCACGACAGGCTTGGTGAACGAACTCGAAATCTCGGCGACCACATCCCGGTCGAAACGCAATCTTGCCGAAACATCGGCATCGACACCGTCGACCAGATCGGCGGTCACGGACTCGATCTCGAACGCCTCGCCCAGCAACCTGCGACAAAAGGCGAGCGGATAGACGCCGAGATCCATCAGCGAGCCGCCGCCCTGCGCGGCATCCCAGCGGAATTCGCCCGGCGTGCGCGGCAGCGGAACGTCGAACCGCGCGACGACGCGCCGGATCGGGCCGAGCGCCCCACCCGCGACGATCGCCGCGACCTTGCGGAACAGCGGATGATGCGGCGAATGCATCGCCTCGAACACGCGAACGCCATATTGCCGCGCCAGCGCGAGCACGTGCTCAGCCTCGTGCGCATCAAGTCCGAACGGCTTTTCGACGAGCACATGCTTGCCGTGCGCGATCGCGCGCGCCGCCCATTCGGCGTGATGCGCGGGCGGCGTCGCGACATAGATCAGATCGATCTCGGGATGGGAGACCAGAGCCGCATAATCGGCCGCGACGATCCCGACACCATGTTCGCGTGCGAAGTCCGCCGCCCTGCCGGGATCGCGCGCGGCGATCGCGGCCAGCACCGCGCGCGGCTCCGCCGCGACCGGATCGACTATGCCCGCCTTGGCGATACGCGCGGCGCCCAACAGGCCGATGCGCAACCGCTCCATCGTCCGCCCCTATGCCGCCGTGGACTGCGCACCAGCCGATGCGGCCCGGCGCCGGCGCGGCTTGTTCTCAAGCGCCGCCAGCGAGGCACGGATCGATACGCGCATGGGTTCGCCCGTCTCGAAGAAACGGTCGAGCAACGCATTGAGGTGATCGACATCGCCGGCGACGATCGCGTCGACGATCACGCGATGCTCGGCATGGCTGTCGCGCTCGCGATCGGTCGCCATGTCGGCGCAGAGATTGACGTAGCGCTCGGCGCGATCGCCCAGGTCGCCGACGATGCCGATCAGCAACGGCGATCCGCAGCCGGACAGGATCTCGTTGTGCAGATTCTTGTACGCATATTGCCACAGCTCGCGATCTTCGGGCTCAGCATCGGTCATCACCTTGCGGATCTTCATCGAGCGATGCAGCGCCAGCACGACGCGCTCCTCCCAATCCTCGTCACCACGCTCCACCGCCATCGTCAGCGCCAGATGATAGGTGCGCTGATAGATGTCGATCAGATCGGCATAGTCGGTCGATGATATGCCGGCGACGCGATACCCCTTCTGGTGCTCGTGCACGACCAGCCCGCTCGCCGAAACCAGCAGGATCGCCTCGCGCACCGGACTGTGGCCGACATTGTAGAATTTGGTGAGCTGCTCGACCTTCAGCCGTTCGAGCGGCTCGAACACGCCGCGCACGATGTCGCGCCGCAGCCAGTGCGCCGCCGCCTGGGTGGGATTGGTGCGGACATCGATTCCGGCCTGAAGGCGAGGATCCTTGAAGGTTGCAACGGAAACCAGACGTGCCACGGCAGCTCTTTCGGTTGACGGATAATGTGTCACCTTAAGCACCGCCGGGGCAGGATGAACAGTCTCTTGCGAAATCGCCGTCGATTTCCTCGATTCGATCGAATCCTTAGAAGTTAAGCCAGAAACCCAGGCCGATCACCCGCCTCGCCTCGTACAGCGGATATTGCTGCGTATTGCCCGCGCTGCCAAGCACGGTGCCGCCGATCGTGGTCGCGAAATTCTTGTCGGTCAGGTTCCGCCCGAAGAGCTGGACCTGCCAGAAATCGTCGCTGCTCGCGATCGCGATCGATGCGTTGACCAATGCGTAGCGCGGCTGGATCAGCGGATCGAAGACCGGGAAGCCCTGAGCGGTGGCCGAGCGATAGTTCATATTGGCATCGAGCTGCAGTTTGACCGGTCCGCCGCCTAGCGCATCGACATAGCTGGCCTGGAGGTTGGCAGAGAATTTGGGGGCATGCGGCAGTACCGTGCCCGAAATATCCTGCTGCCCGCCGACACAGCCCTGCGCCGCGGTTTGCCCCGGATAGCATTGCGCGTTGGGGAAGCTTTTGAAGGTGGCATCCATATAGGATGCGCTGGCGCTGAGCGTGAAATCCACGTCACCGCGCGGCCGCCAGCTGATGTCGCCTTCGACGCCGTTCGATTCGAGCTTGGCCGCGTTGATCAGATAATAGATCGAGGTCGGCCCCGGCGCGCGCGCCGAAATCTGATAATTGTCGACGGTCAGGTGGAAGGCGGTGAGATTGACCGTCAACCCCGCATCGGGCCAACTCGTACGGACACCGAGTTCCCAATTGGTCGGCCGTTCGGGATCGACATTGCGCAGTTCGGGAAAGCCGATGCCGGTATCGTAACCGCCCGCCTTGAAGCCGCGCGTGACCGTCGCGAAGACATTGGCGTCCTCGCTCAGGTCATATTGCGCACCGAGCCGCCAGACAAAGCCGGTATCGGTTTTCTTCGCCTGCGCGAACTGGGTGGCGCTGCTGCGCGTGTCGAGCCGCAGCTTGTTCGCGGTCGCGGTCTCGCTGAGCCAGCGCGCGCCCGCGATCAGCCGGAAATTCTTGGCGACGTTGATATTCGCTTGGCCGAACACCGCATAATTGTCGGTCGTCGCATTGTTGGTGACGACACGGCCGGCATAGGCGGCGGCGCTCGACTTGTTGTCCTGGTACGACACCGAGGTCACGGCGCTGTGGAAATAGAAGACGCCCGCGACATAGTCGATCAACCCGCCCTTGGGTGATGTCAGCCGCAATTCCTGCGAAAATTGCCGCTGGTCGAAATCGGCATAGTTGACGTCGTAGATATTGGTCGGCGAGCTGTCGGTATCGAGCCCGTCGATCGTGTGCCACGAACGGAAAGCCGTGATCGAGCTGATCGCATAGCCGCTGTCGGTCTCATACTCATTGTCGAGCGAGACGCCCCAGCTGTCGATATCCGAGCGGACCAGACCGTTCACGTTCTGCTTTTCGTTGGTCGGCGACGGCACGATGCCGGCCGCGATCTGGCTCGCCTCGATCGCATTGGGCGGCACCGTCACCGAGCGCAAAGTCCAGATGCAGCAATCGGAACGCCGTCGCCACCAGTCGCCGATCAATGTCGAGGTGAAATTGCTGCCCGGCGTCGCTTCGATCTTGCCGCGGAAACCGTAATCGTTGCGATTGTTGAGCCGGCGCCCGTCGAACACATTCTCGACATTGCCGTCACGCTTGTTGAGGCGCGCCGAGAACAGGACACGGACATCGTCGCTGATCGGGCCGGTGACGAGCCCGGAGAATTTGCGCTCGTTGAGCGGCCAGGCCCAGCTGCCCGTCACCTTGCCTTCCCAATGATCGGAGGGGCGGCGCGTGACGACGTTGATCACACCCGCCGACGCATTCTTGCCGAACAGGGTGCCCTGCGGGCCGCGCAGCACCTCGATCCGCTCGATATCGGGAAGATCGGCAAGCGACGCGCCCGACTGACCGAGCACGACGCCGTCCATCACATAAGCGACGCTGCCCTCGACCGATTCCGAGGAGAAGGATGTGGTGCCGATGCCGCGGATATAGAAGCCGAAGCTGCGCGGGCCGGCGGCGTTGAGCACCTGCACGCCCGGCACGATATATTGAAGGTCGGTCGCTTCGTTGAGGTTGAGCGCCGAGAGCGTCTCACCGCCCACGACGGCAATCGAAATCGGCACGTCCTGCAAGCGTTCGGCCCGCTTCTGCGCGGTGACGACGATATCGCCGGGTTCGGACGCGGTCTCGGCCGCCTGGGGCGCGGCGCTTTCGGCCTGGCCCGCCGCGAATGCCGGGGCCGCGATCAGGGCAAGCCCGGATACCGTTCCACACAGCAAGCCGCGACGAAGACGCGCAAATTCCGACGACAGAATCCAGGTGCCGATCATCCCACCCCTCCCTGATATTCGATTCGTATATCGTTATTAAGATGAATTTCGACCGAATATTGACGAATGTCAATTGCTCGATCGCAAACCGCCCTCAATCGCCGGCATGAACGACCGCCAGCCGGCGTTCGGCCAGCTCGCGCGAAATCCGCTCATGCTCGCCGCGCCGCAGCGGGTGGAGCCACATGGCGATAGCGGCGATGACCAGGCCGATCGTCGGAAAGACGGTGATGATCAGCTTGATGCCAGCCAATGTTTCTGGGGTTTGCGCGACATTGGGCACATAGCCGACCAGATCGAGCGTGACGCCGAGCAATCCCGCCGCAACGCCGAGCGCGACTTTCTGGAAGAAGATACCGAAGCCGAAGATGAAGGATTCGGCACGGACGCCCGAGCGCCATTCGCCATATTCGACGGTGTCCGGCAGCATCGACCAATAGGTCATGTTGAGGCCCAATATGGCGACATGGAGGAACAGGAACATCAGCGACGCACCAACGACGTCGCGGATATCGAGCAGCGCGAAGATGGCGAGACCGACCAGCGCCCATCCGGTGGCGGTGAACCATGCCCCGCGCTTTCCCGTCACTTTGGTCACATAGACCCAGCTCGGAATGATCAGCAGCCCGGCAGCGGACTTGATCGAGAGTGCGTAACGCGCGCTCGCTTCGTCCTCGACGAAATATTTGAAATAATAGAGCACCGACTTGCCGATCACCGTGCTGCACAAGGCGGCGGATGTGATCGCGACCATCACCAGCCAGAAAGCGCGGTTTACGCGGATCGAACGCCAATAATCGCGCATGCCCGGCATCGGCTGATCGTCGGACGGCAACACCGGCTCGCGCGTCGCGAGGAAGACGAGCGGCAGGATCGAGGTGGAGACGAGCGCGATCGTGCAGGCGGCATAGAAAAAGCCCCGCGCCTGATCGCCGCCGCCGAACGTCGCGACCATCGGCTGGGTGAGAAAGGATATGGTGAGGCCCGCCAGCGTCGCGAAGAACATGCGGAAGCCGGCAAGCCCGTTGCGTTCGTCCGAACTGGTCGTGATCCGCGCGGTCAGCGACGAATAGGGGATCGAGACGGCGGTGTAGGCGATGCGGAAGGCAAGGTGGGTGGCGAGCACCACGCCGATCAGACCGAGCCCGTCGAGACCGGGTTTCCAGTAAAGCGCGGCGAAGGAGAAGCCGAGCGGGATTGCGCCGATCAGGATCCAGGGTCGATAGCGCCCCCAGCGCGTGCGCGTGCGATCCGCCACCGCGCCCATCACCGGATCGATCGCACCGTCGAAGATCGATGCGATCATGTAGATGACGCCCGCCGTCGTCGCCGGCAGGCCGACGACATCGGTATAATAATACATCAGGAACAGCGAGATGCTCTGCCAGTAGAGGTTGCAGGCATAGTCGCCGATCGCGAACCCCGCCTTGCGCTTCATGCTGAGGCGCGGGGCGCCCTGCTCGCTCTTGGACACGCCACTCTCCTCCTCGCCTGCATCGCCTTGATGCTTATTTTCGATATAAATTTGCCTTGACGATGTGTTTTCGATCCATTTTTATGGTCATCGATCAATTTGAGCAAGGTTGAACATATGCGCGCCGGCCGCAACCCGCATCTTCCGACAATCCGCATCGAAGGCCCCCGCCTGGTCGATGCCGACGGCCGACAGGTCATGTTGCGCGGCGTCAATCTGGGCGGCGACTGCAAGGTGCCATGGCCCGATGGCGGCACGCAGCACCCTAGTGATTTCGCGGATCATCGTACCGTCTCGTTCGTCGGGCGCCCGTTTCCGATCGCAGAGGCCGACGCGCATCTCGGCCGGCTCGCGCATTGGGGCTTCAACTGCCTGCGCCTGCTGACCACCTGGGAAGCCGTCGAACATGCCGGGCCGGGTCTGCACGATCAGGCCTATCTCGACTATTTCACCGAAATCTGCACGCGCGCGGCGCATCACGGCCTCAATCTTTTCGTCGATTTCCATCAGGACGTATGGAGCCGCATGTCGGGCGGAGACGGCGCGCCGGGCTGGACCTTCGAAGCGGCCGGGCTCGACTTCACCCGCTTCCATGCGGCGGGCGCCGCCCATGTGATGCAGCATGTCTATGACTATGCGAGCGAGACCAGGCGTCAGTCCGATTACCCCCAGATGAGTTGGGGCGGCAATTACCGGCTGCCCGCCAATGCGATCATGTGGACTTTGTTCTGGGGTGGCCGCCTGCTGACACCCGATCACCGCGTCGATGGCGAGAATATCCAGGATTATCTACAGCGCCATTATCTCGGATCGATGGATGCGGTCGCGGCGCGCCTGCGCGACATGCCGCATGTCCTGGGTTTCGACACGCTCAACGAACCCGGCACCGGCTGGATCGGCGAGGGGCTGAGCTACCGGCATGTCGCGCCGAGCGCGGAAAACACGACGCGCGCACGGCCGGGCAAGGCGATGTCGGCGCTCGATGGCCTGGCGGCGGCGCGCGGTTTGCCGGTCGAAGTGCCGATCCTCAGGCGCAATGCCCAGACCAGCATCGCGGAACCCGCGGGCTTCGCCGTGGTCAACCCGCAAGGCATCTCGATCTGGCGCGACGGTGTCGCCTGCCCGTTCGAGGCGGCAGGCGCCTATGGGGTCGAGAATGGGGTGGCCGTCGCACGCGACGAGGAATTCTTCCGTACACGCGACGGCCGGCGCATCACCATTTCGGAGGACGGTTTCGGCCCGCTCTTCCACCAGGTCGCGCGGACGGTGCGTGCGCATAATCCGGACTGGCTGGTTTTTGCCGAACTCGACGCGATGGGCGCGGCGGCGGGCCGGCCCTTCCCCGTCGACATGCCCGAACGAACCGTCAATGCCAGCCATTGGTACGATGCCTCGACGCTGTATCTGAAGATCTTCGACCCGCAGAATTCGTTCGATTTCGTGACCGGCGCGCGCGCGGTTGGCGAAGAACAGGTGCTCGCCCGCTTCATCGACCAGATGAAGCACAAGGCCGCCCCTGCCGCGCGTTTCTCGCCGCAAGGCGCGCCCTCACTCATCGGCGAGTTCGGCATTCCCTACGACCTCGACGAAGGCGAAGCCTATGAGGCCTGGGCGCGCGGGGAGCGCGATGCGGCGATCTGGCACAAGCATATCCTGCTGCTCGGGCTGATGTACGACGCGCTCGACGCGCTGCAGCTTCATGCCACGCAATGGAACTACACCGCGTCGAACCGCAACGATCTGCGCATCGGCGACAATTGGAACCAGGAGGATCTGTCGATCTTCTCGCTCGACCAGCAGGAGGATCCCGCCGATCCCGATTCCGGCGGCCGTGCGATCGCGGGCTTCTGCCGCCCCTTTGCCCATGCCGTCCAGGGCCGGATCACACGGATGCATTTCGACCGCGCATCGCGCCGCTTCACGCTCCAGTTCGACGCCGATCCCGCGATCGCCGCGCCGACGCGGATCTATGTGCCGCGCAGCCGATATCCCCAAGGCTTCTCGACGCGCGCCATCGGCGACGATAGGGCTGGCATCGTCGTATCGGACCAGTTCGTGCAGATCGATGCGACGCGGCCGGGCCGGATCGAGATCGTCATCGAGCCGCAGCCCGCCGGCTGACACATGCACGCGGAACCGATCGCCATGCAGTTCGACAGCTTCGCCACCCTGCCCGATCTCGTCCGGCTTCATGCACAGAGCGCCGGCGCGCATGTCGCGCTCGTCCATGGCAAGGCCCAGCTCGACTATCGCGCACTCGACGCGCGTATCGACCGGATCGCCGCCGGCTTGCAGCGCGACGGCATCGGCAAAGGCGACGTCGTCGCGATCGTCGCGGCAACCTCGATCGATCATGTCGCGCTGTTCCTCGCGATACTGCGCGCCGGCGCCGTCGTGGCGCCGATCGCCGCCTCGTCGAGCCCCGACGCGCTGGCCGCGGTGATCGCGGACAGCGGTGCGAAACTGGCGTTCGTCGATACGACGACAGGCGCGCGCTTCGCCGATGCCCTGTCCGACGCGACGGTCATAGCGCTCGACGAGGATACGCCGGTCGGCACGCCGCTCTCCGCCTGGCTGCCCGCTGAAGGTGCGGTGCCGATACCCGTACCGCTGGCGCCGGACGACATATTCAACATCATCTATTCTTCGGGCACGACCGGCAGCCCCAAAGGTATCGTGCAGGATCATGGCATGCGCTGGCAGCATGTGCTGCGCGGGCGGATGGCCGGTTATACCGCCGAAGCGATCGCAATCATCTCGACCCCGCTCTGCTCGAACACGACATTGGTCAGCGTGGTGCCCACGCTCGCCAATGGCGGCACGCTGGTGCTGATGGAGAAGTTCGACGCGCGGCGCTTCCTGGAACTTGCCGAGCGCCACCGCGTCACCCATGCCATGCTCGTGCCCGTCCAGTATCGGCGGCTGATGAACGATCCGGAATTCGACCGTTTCGACCTGTCGGCGTTCCGCATGAAGACCTGCACCAGCGCACCCTTTGCGGCCGAGCTGAAGGCGGAGATCCTTCGGCGCTGGCCGGGCGGGCTGATCGAGATCTACGGCATGACCGAAGGCGGCGGCACCGCGACGCTTGCCGCGCATCTCCATCCGGACAAGCTCGACACGGTCGGCGTGCCGGTCGAAGGGCATGTCATGCGCGTGATCGATGAGGATGGCCGCCCGCTTCCGCCGGGCAGCGTCGGCGAGATCGTCGGCCATTCGCCGCTGATGATGAAGCATTATCACAATCGACCGACGCAGACGCGCGACGCCGAATGGTTCGACGAGCAGGGCCGCCGCTATATCCGCACCGGCGATATCGGCCGCTTCGGCGATGACGGTTTCCTCACCCTGCTCGATCGCCGCAAGGATGTGGTGATCTCGGGCGGCTTCAACGTCTATCCGTCCGACATCGAGGCAGTGATGCGCGACCATCCCGCGGTCGAGGATGTCGCGGTGGTCGGCATGCCGTCGAGCGAATGGGGCGAGACGCCGGTCGCCTTCATCGTCCGCCGCGCCGGGGATCGGACGCCCACGACGGAGATCCGCAGCTGGCTCAACCAGCGCGTCGGCAAGACCCAGCGGATCAGCGACATCGTCGAGATCGACGCACTGCCGCGCAGCGAGATCGGCAAGGTGCTCAAACGCGAATTGCGCGACCTCGCACTCGACCAAGACGGGCACCGGCACCGGATGCACCGGAACGACGGAACGACCATGTGACGACACGCAAGGCCGGGATGACGGCGTGCTTGTGGCTGCCCTATTATTTCCATAGTCTGCGATCAGGTTAGAAATATCACATCGGGCGTGCATCCGCCGGATATCGGAAGCGAGGTGGATATGGCCGATCGCGTCGAAGCAGATTCCGACAACACGCGCCTGTCCCTGGCATGTCGATGACCGCGCCGGCCACCGAGCCCGTCCTGCGCCGCGCGCTGGGGCGGCGCGACGTCGCCATGCTGACGGTCGGAAACGTCATCGGCTCCGGCATCTTCCTGGTTCCCGGCACGGTCGTGACCGCGTCGGGCATGAGTGTGGGGCTGGCGCTCCTCATCTGGGCGATCGGCGCCGCCCTGGCCCTGTGCGGCGCGCTCACCTATGCGCGGCTCGCGGAATCCCGGCCGGAAGCGGGCGGCGTCTATATCTACATCCGCGACGCCTTCGGGCGGACCGCCGGCTTCCTGTTCGGCTGGATGATGCTGTTCGTCGGGATTTCAGGCGCGATCGCGACATTGGCGACCGCCTTTGCCCGCATCGTCTCCCGACTTTTCGTGCTGCCGATCGGGCCGACCGCGATCGGCCTGCTCGTCGTGCTCGCCATAGGCCTGGCCAATTGCGCATCGATCCGGCGATCGGGCGACGTCCAGAACTGGACGGCATTGTTCAAGCTGCTGCCACTGATCGCGATCGCCATCCTGCTGCTGGTGCTGCCGCTGCCGATGCACGCCAATGCCGGCGGCGCATTGCAGGCGCCCACCACCGTCAACATCTCGGTCGCGCTGATCGCCGTGCTCTGGGCCTTCGAGGGCTGGCAATATGTCACCTACAATTCCGGCGAAGTCGCCGATCCGGGACGCACCATCCGGTTCGGCCTGGTCGCCGGCGTCGTGGTCCTGGGGGTCACCTATATGCTGGTCACGCTTGCGGTCAGCCTGTGGCTGCCGCCCGCCGAACTCGCATCGGCGCCCAACGTGATCGAAGCCGCGCTGAGGACGGCGGACCTCAATCTGATCGCCAACACCATCAGCGTGATCGTGCTTGTCGCGATCGTGAGCGCAGCGCATGCCACGCTGCTGAGCGGATCGCGCCTTGTCTATGCCATGGCCGTCGACGGATTTCTGCCTCATGCGCTGGCCGGGCTATCCGCGCGGACGCGCGTGCCGCTGCCTGCCGTTCTGCTCTGCGCGATCATCGCCGCGATCCTGACGGCGCTCGGCTCGTTCGACGCGCTGCTCGGCTATGTGGTGGTGACGAGCTGGCTCTTCTACGGGCTCGCTGGGCTCGCGGTCTTCCGCCTGGCTCCAGCTGGCGGGGGACAACGCTTCGGTATCGGCGTGAAGATCGCGGCCACGCTGTTTGCGGCCGGCGCGCTGCTCGTGATGATCTCGGCCCTGTTCACCGGACCGCCATCGGCACGCTATGGCCTGATGAT
>JASBTC010000195.1 GCA_030148625.1 Sphingobium sp.
GCTGTTCAGCGCCTACACCACCGACCTCAGGGAATTCTTCCCTGATCTCCAGGTCAATTTCAGCCTCGAGAATCCCTATGTGATCGTCGGCCTGCTGCTCGGCGCACTGCTTCCCTATCTGTTCGGCGCGATGGGCATGACTGCGGTCGGCCGTGCGGCGGGCGACGTGGTGAAGGACGTGCGTGAGCAGTTCGCCAGCAACAAGGGCATCATGGATGGCACCAGCCGCCCGGACTATGCCCGCACGGTGGATCTGGTCACCAAGGCGGCAATCAAGGAGATGATCATCCCCTCGCTGCTGCCGGTGCTCGCACCGATCGTGGTCTATTTCGTGATCACCGCGGCGGCGGGTCAGGCGAATGGCTTCGCGGCTCTCGGCGCGCTGCTGCTCGGCGTGATCGTCTCCGGCCTGTTCGTCGCGCTCTCGATGACCTCGGGCGGCGGCGCATGGGACAATGCCAAGAAATATATCGAGGACGGCCATCATGGCGGCAAGGGCAGCGAGGCCCATAAGGCCGCGGTGACCGGCGATACCGTTGGCGATCCCTATAAGGACACTGCCGGCCCGGCGGTGAACCCGATGATCAAGATCACCAACATCGTCGCTTTGCTGCTGCTCGCGGCACTGGCGCACGGCGCGATGTAATTCATCGCGCATCGACGAACTCTGACCCCGTCCGGAGCGATCCGGGCGGGGTTTTTTATTAGGTTCGGAATGGACCGAACCGCTTGAACGCGCCCCTGTGCTTTCATAACCCGATGCTCGGGAAGCAGATGTTTGGGGGAAGCAGGCTTGAGATATCCGGTTTTGGCGCTGGCGCTGGGCACGGCCTTCGCCAGTGCGTGCGGCGCATTTGCTCAAACGCCGGCGGTCACGGCACCGAGACCGCCCGCTCCATCGGCATCCGAGGTCGATCAGCCGAACGCACCAGTCAGGATTCCGAGCGCCACCTTTGCGAAGCAGCCGACCCTGCGCGGTCCCAAGCTCTCACCCGACGGGCTGAAGCTGCTCGCCAGTACGACCAATAGCGCCGGGCGCGAGGGCGTCGCGATCTTCACGCTTGCAACCGGCGCCTATGCTTCCTTTGCCGAGCCGGAGAAGGGCGAGATAGCCTGGTATCGCTGGGCCGGCCCCAACCGCATCCTGATCAGCATCGCCTCCACCGTTCCCTATTTCGACGACGAAGCACGGCTGACCCGCCTCGTCACCTACGACCTGACCAGTCAGAAGATGAGCTTCCTGGGCCGAAAGAGTCAGGGGCTGGAGGGAGACGACGTACTCTATGTCGATCCGCAGGGTGCCTATCTGCTGATGCAGATGCAAAAGACGATCTACGACTGGCCCTCAGTCTATCGCGTCGAACTGGCCACCGGTGCGATGCAGGAAATCGTCAAGCCGGTGGCGACGATCTGGGAATGGTTCGCGGATTCGGCAGGGACGGTGCGCGCAGGCATGGGTTTCAGCGAGCGGGTCTGGTCGCTGATCTATCGCAAGAGCGCGGATGAGAAATTCCGCAAGGTCGGCAAGGCCCGCTACGACGACGAGGAAGCGAGTATCGACCTGCTGCGCTTCGACCGCGAATCGGACGAGGGCTATATTCTGTCCAACAAGGATACCGGCCGTTTCTCGCTCTATCGCTACAATTACGCGACCCGTACACGCGGGGAACTGGTGTATGGCGATCCCAAATATGATCTGGCCGATGTCGATCTGGACAGGGACGGATCCACTGTCGCGGCGATCCGCTTCGTCGACGATCAGGATCGCGTCGTCTGGTTCGACCCCGAGATGAAGAAGCATCAATCCCAGATCGACGCCGCGCTGAAGGGGCGCCATAGCCGGCTGATCAACCGCAGCCTCGACGGAAAGAGGATGCTGTTCTGGATCGGTTCACCCAGCGATCCCGGCTATTATTATCTGTACGATATCGACGACGGCGTGCTGCGGCGCGTCGCTTATGTGAACAAGGATCTGCCTGCCGGCCAGCTGTCGCAGACGCGGGCCGTCGAATATGCGGCACGCGACGGGCTCGGCATCAGCGCCTATCTGACGCTTCCGCGCGGCAAACCGGAAAAGAACCTGCCGCTGATCATAATGCCTCATGGCGGCCCGTATGATGTGCGTGACAAGCTGGCTTTCGATGCCGAAGTGCAGTTCCTCGCCAATCGCGGCTATGCCGTGTTTCAGCCCAATTTCCGCGGCTCTGGCGGTTATGGCAAGCAATTCTACGAGAAGGGTGAGGGACAGATCGGCCGTGCTATGCAGGACGATCTGGACGACGGCATGGACTGGCTGGCGAAGCAGGGGCTGATCGATCCCAAGCGCGTCTGCATCGTCGGCAGTTCCTATGGTGGCTATGCCGCATTGTGGGGCGCGACACGCAATCCCGAACGATATCGCTGTGCAGCCAGTTTCGCTGGAGTCAGCGATTTCAGCCGCCAGCTCAAATACAGCCTCGCCTACGCCATATCCAAACGCTACCGGAAGAACTGGCGCGACACCGTACGTGGCGGCCCGGGCTTCGATCTCGCCACCATCTCTCCGCTCCAGCAGATTGAGCGACTCCGTATTCCCGTGCTGCTTGCGCACGGCAAGGAGGACAAGACCGTTCCCTACAAGCAATCGAGCCTTTATGCTGAAGCGCTGAAACGCGCGGGCAAGGATGTCGAGTTCCGTACCTATGAAACCGAAGGGCACGGCTTCAACGATCCGGCCAATATGAAAGACTGGCTGGACCGGCTCGAGGCATTTCTGGACAAGCATAATCCGGCCTGAGCCTGATAGCCTCATCACCGCTTGCTCCGGGCGCGCTCCCGCACTATATCGCACGTGCTTTCTCGACATCGGTAACAATGGCGAGGCCGGCAACCGCAAGGTTCCGGCGGCAAAGCCGCATATTCATTTCCGGAGACCCGATGGCCGACATCGACGTATTGACCAGCCTGATCGAGCCCGAAGCGCAAGCGCTGGGCTTTGCACTGGTGCGCGTCAAGCTCTTCGGCGGCGAAGGCGATCGCACGCTGCAAGTGATGGCCGAGCGCCCCGATACGCGCCAGCTCCACATCGACGATTGCGCCGCATTGTCGCGACGCATCTCCGACCGGTTCGATGCGCTGGAGGCCGAGGGTCGCGATCCGATCGACGAAGCCTATCGGCTCGAAGTCAGCTCGCCGGGCATCGACCGGCCGCTGACCCGCCTTCAGGATTTCATCGACTGGGCCGGCCACGAAGCGCGAATCAATCTTGCCGAGCCGCAGGACGGTCGCAAGCAGTTGACCGGAAATCTGATCGGACTCGATGGCGAAACCATCGTCATCGACGTCAACAAGGCGGGCGAGATGCGCACGCCCTTCGCCAATGTCGCAGGTGCGAAGCTGGTCATGACCGATCGGCTGATCGCCGCAACCGCGCCCCTTTCGACGGACGGCGCAGACAGCATTCAAGTGGAAGGACAGGACTAAGCCATGGCCACAGCCATTTCCGCCAACAAGGCTGAGCTGATCGCGATCGCGAATGCGGTCGCCAGCGAGAAGATGATCGACAAGGGCATCGTCATCGAGGCGATGGAAGACGCCATCCAGCGCGCCGCACGTGCGCGCTACGGCGCCGAAAACGACATCCGCGCCAAGCTGGACCCCAATAGCGGCGACCTTCGCCTGTGGCGCGTGGTCGAAGTGGTCGAGGCGGTCGACGATTATTTCAAGCAGGTGAACCTGAAGGAAGCGCAGAAGCTGCAGAAGGACGCGGTCGTCGGCGACTTCATCGTCGATCCGCTGCCCCCGATCGAATTCGGCCGCATCGCCGCGCAGGCCGCCAAGCAGGTGATCTTCCAGAAGGTCCGCGACGCCGAGCGCGAGCGCCAATATGAAGAATTCAAGGACCGCGCGAGCGAGATCATCACCGGCGTCGTCAAGCGCGTCGAATTCGGCCATGTCGTCGTCGATCTCGGCCGCGCCGAAGGCGTCATCCGCCGCGACCAGCAGATCCCGCGCGAAGTGGTCCGCGTCGGCGACCGCGTCCGTTCGCTGATCCTGCGCGTCGTCCGCGAGAATCGCGGGCCGCAGATCTTCCTGTCGCGCGCCCATCCCGACTTCATGAAGAAGCTGTTCGCGCAGGAAGTGCCCGAAATCTACGACGGCATCATCGAGATCAAGGCCGCCGCGCGCGATCCGGGCAGCCGCGCCAAGATCGGCGTGATCAGCCATGATTCGAGCATCGATCCGGTCGGTGCGTGCGTCGGC
>JASBTC010000208.1 GCA_030148625.1 Sphingobium sp.
GCCCATTTCCTCGCCGCCGCCCGCGCGGCCGGGACCACCATGGATCAGCATCGGGAGCGGCGAGCCGTGGCCGGTCGACTCCTTCGCGCTGTCGCGATCGATGACGACGATACGGCCGTGATAGGCCCCCGCGCCCAGGACGAAATCGCGGGCGGCGTCCGGATCATAGGTGAAGAAGGACAGCGCAAGGCTGCCCTTGCCGCGATTGGCGAGCGCGATCGCGTCGGCGATGTCCCGGTACGGCATCAGCGTTGAGACCGGACCGAAGGCCTCGACGTCATGGACGAGATCGGCGGTCCAGGGATCGTCGGCACGGAAAAGCAAGGGAGAGATGAACGCCCCGTCGCCGGCGGTGGCGCCGGTCAGCGAGACTTCGTCGATATCGCCGAAAGCGAGCCTCGCCTGACCTGCCAGAATCCGCGCCTTGGCGCGGACGTCCTCCAGTTGCGCGATGCTGGCGAGAGCGCCCATCGTCACGCCTTCAGCCTGGGGATCGCCGACGACGATCTTGGCGAGGCGCTCCTTGAGCGCAGCTTCCGCCGCGTCCAGAAGGGCTGCGGGCACGAAGGCGCGGCGGATGGCAGTGCATTTCTGGCCCGCCTTCACCGTCATCTCGCGGACGACTTCCTTGATGAAGAGGTCGAATTCGGGGCTGCCGGGTTCGGCGTCGGGACCAAGCACCGAGGCGTTGAGCGAATCCCTCTCGGCGACGAAGCGCACGCCTTCCCGCGCGATCACGGGATATGCCTGGAGCTTCATCGCAGTCTCGGCCGATCCGGTGAAGGAGACGACGTCCTGGCAGGTGAGGTGATCGAACAGATCGCCCGTCGATCCCATGATCAACTGGATCGCGCCCGGTGGCAGCACCCCCGCCTCGATCATAATGCGGAATGCCGCTTCGGCGACATATCCGGTCGACGATGCCGGCTTGATGATCGCGGGCACGCCCGCGAGCAGGGTCGTACCGAGCTTCTCCAGCATGCCCCAGACCGGAAAGTTGAAGGCGTTGATATGGACCGCGGCGCCCTGGAGCGACGTATAGACGTGCTGGCCGACAAAGGTTCCGCGCTTGCCGATCGGCTCCATCGCGCCGTCGATCAGGATCGTATCGTCGGGCAGTTCGCGCCGCCCCTTCGACGATGCCGCGAACAGGGTCCCGGCACCGCCCTCGATATCGATCCAGCTGTCGGTCCGCGTCGCCCCCGTCGCCCAGGAAAGCGCATAGAGCTCCTCCTTGCGTTCCATGAGCGCGGTGGCCAGTGCTTTGATCATCCGCGCACGGGCATGGAAGGTCATTTTCCGCAACGCCGGTCCACCGACGGTGCGGGCGTGATCGAGCATGGCCTTGAAGTCGAGGCCCTGGCTGCCGGTGCGGGCGACGATCTCGCCCGTCACCGCGGAGCGCAGATCGGCGAGGCCGCCCGTCGCCTGGGTCCAGCTGTCGACGGCATAATTTGAAAGCGTTGCGGTCATCTCTTGGTCCTTTTGGGAAAATGCGGTTGGTCAGCGGCCGGTGAAGACGGGCGGCCGCTTGGCGGTGAAGGCGGCGACGCCCTCCTGATAATCCTGGCTAAAGCCGAGCTCGCGCATCGCGTCGCGCTCAAGATCGAGTTCCTGGTCGAGCGAATTGAGCGAGGAGGCCCGGATCAGTTCCTTGGTCCGGGCGAGACCGCGGGTTGCTCCCCTGGCAAAGCGGGTGGCGAGCGCGTCGACCTCTGCGGACAACAGGTCGTCGTCGACGCATTTCCAGATCAGGCCCCAGCGTTCCGCCGTCTCGGCCGGCAATGGCTCGCCGGTGAGTGCGAGGCCCAGTGCGCGTGCCTGGCCGACGAGGCGAGGCAGCACCCAGGTCCCGCCGGAATCGGGGATGAGTCCGATGTTCGCGAAGGACTGGATGAACTTCGCGCTCCGCGCGGCGATCACGATGTCGCAGGCGAGCGCGATGTTCGCGCCCGCGCCAGCCGCCACGCCGTTGACCGCGGCAATGACCGGCTTGGGCAAGCTCGTCAGTCTACGGATCAATGGCGCATAATAGCGCTCCACCGAATCCCCCAGATCGACGGCTGCTCCGCCAGGTGCCACCGCCCGATCCGAGAGATCCTGCCCGGCGCAGAAGCCTCGTCCGGCACCGGTGATCACCAGAGCGCGCACATCCTCGCTCGACTCGATCCGATCCAGCGCTTCGGCGACTTCGCCATGCATCTGGACCGTGAAGCTGTTGAGGCGATCCGGACGGTTCAACGTCAGCCGGGCGACGCCTTCGGCAATCTCCAGCGCAATCGTTTCGAACGTCATGATCCATCTCCGTCTCGACTGGGAATAAATAGACTGCCTAGTCGGACTATTATTGGCAACCCAATTTTTTGACGCTAGTCGAAGAAGCCATGGAGATTCACGCGCTGGTGCCGGCATGACGATCCGCGCACCCCACCCGCCAAGGAGTTCATCGAATGGCCGACGCCTTTATCTGTGACGCGATCCGCACCCCCATCGGACGTTATGGCGGCGCGCTGGCCGGAGTCCGTGCGGACGATCTGGCAGCGATCCCGCTGCGCGCGCTCAAGGCGCGCAATCCCGGCATCGACTGGTCCGCGCTCGACGATATTCTGATGGGCTGCGCCAATCAGGCGGGCGAGGACAATCGCAATGTCGCGCGCATGGCGGCCCTTCTCGCCGGGCTCGGCACCGATGCGCCGGGGACCACAATCAACCGCCTCTGCGGCTCCGGCATGGACGCGGTTGCCTATGCCGCGCGTGCGATCAAGGCGGGAGAAGCCGATCTGATCATTGCCGGCGGCGTCGAGAGCATGTCGCGCGCGCCGTTCGTCATGCCCAAGGCCGACGCAGCCTTCTCGCGCGCCAACGCCGTGTTCGATACGACGATTGGCTGGCGCTTCGTCAACAAGGCGCTGAAGGCCGAGTTCGGGATAGATTCGATGCCCGAGACCGCCGAGAATGTGGCGCAGGACTTCGCGGTGAGCCGGGAAGACCAGGACAAGTTCGCCGCCGAGAGCCAGCGCCGCGCCGCCGCCGCACAGGCCAATGGCCGCTTCGATGCCGAGATCGTCGCAGTGCCGGTACCCCAGAAGAAGGGCGATCCCATCCTCGTCGCGCGTGACGAGCATCCCCGCGAGACGAGCGCAGAGGCGCTTGCGAAGCTGAAGCCGATCGTCCGCCCGGACGGCACGATCACCGCCGGCAACGCATCGGGCGTCAATGACGGCGCGGCCGCGATCATCGTCGCCAGCGAAGCCGCGGTGACGAAATATGGCTTGACCCCGCGCGCGCGCGTGACGGGCACCGCCGTGGCCGGCGTCCCGCCGCGGATCATGGGCATCGGCCCCGCGCCAGCATCCGAACGGCTGATGGCTCGCCTGGGGCTCAGCATCAGTGACTTCGACATCGTCGAGCTCAACGAGGCATTCGCTTCGCAGGGGCTTGCCGTATTGCGCCGCCTCGGCCTTCCGGACGATGCGGAGCATGTGAATCCCAATGGCGGCGCGATCGCGCTCGGCCATCCGCTCGGCATGTCGGGCGCACGCCTCGTCCTCACCGCCGTCGAAGAACTGACGCGCCGCGGCGCGGGCCGTGCGTTGTGCACCATGTGCATCGGTGTCGGGCAAGGCATCGCGCTGGCAGTGGAGCGCGTCTGATATTTAATTGACCGGCCGGTCAGGTTATTATATATATAGTCCATCGAGTCGATGAGGATGACGCATGTACACGACCGAGCTCAGCAAAGACGCCAAGGCCCCGGTTCCGATCATTGCCGAGGATCCGGAACTGCTCGCCGCTTTTGAAGCGCGCGTGGCAGCCGACGAGTTCATCGAACCGAAGGACTGGATGCCCGAGGCGTATCGCAAGACGCTGGTGCGCCAGATCTCGCAGCATGCGCATAGCGAGATCGTCGGCATGCTGCCCGAGGGCAATTGGTTGTCCCGCGCGCCCTCTCTGCGCCGAAAGGCGGTCTTGCTCGCCAAGGTGCAGGACGAGGGCGGGCACGGCCTCTACCTCTATTGCGCCGCAGAGACGCTCGGCACCAGCCGCGAGCAGATGGTCGAGGCGCTGCACTCGGGCAAGGCAAAGTACAGCACGATCTTCAACTATCCGACGCTCACCTGGGCGGACATCGGCGCGATCGGCTGGCTGGTCGACGGCGCCGCGATCATGAATCAGGTGCCGCTGCAGCGCACATCCTACGGCCCCTATGCGCGTGCAATGGTGCGCGTCTGCAAGGAGGAGAGCTTCCACCAGCGTCAGGGCTACGAGATCATGATGGTGATGGCCAACGGCACGGCCGAACAAAAGGCGATGGCGCAGGATGCCTTCAATCGCTGGTGGTGGCCGTCGCTGATGATGTTCGGCCCGCCCGATGCGAACTCGCCCAACTCCGCCCAGAGCTTCCGCTGGCGCATCAAGCGCGACAGCAATGACGATCTGCGCCAGAAATTCGTCGACATCACCGTGCCCCAGGCCGAATTCCTGGGCCTGACCGTCCCCGACCCCGACCTCAAATGGAATGAGGAGAAGCAGGGCTACGACTTTGGTGCTGTCGATTGGGAGGAATTCTACGCGGTGGTTCGCGGCGAAGGCCCCGTCGCCAAGGAACGCGTGAAGGCGCGCATCGAAGCCTGGGAGAATGGGGCCTGGGTGCGGGAAGCGGCCGCGGCCCATGAAGCGAAACGCGCCGCGCGGCGTGCCGCCTGATCAACCTCGAACAACAGGACAAGACAATGAGCCATGACTGGCCCCTGTGGGAAGTGTTCATCCGCTCAAGAGGCGGGCTCAGCCACAAACATGTCGGCTCGGTCCACGCGCCCGACGGTGAACTCGCGGTGCGCCACGCACGCGACGTCTATACGCGCCGGCTCGAAGGCATCAGCCTTTGGGTGGTCAAGTCGAGCGATATCGTCGCTTCCGACCCTGCGCAGGCCGGCCCGATGTTCGAACCGGCCGAGACGAAGGTCTATCGGCATCCGACCTTCTACGACATCCCCGACGTCGTGACGCACATCTGATGGCGACGCTTCCGACCCTTCAGCGCGAAGATGGCGCAGCGACCGAATGGCACCCTTCGCTGTTCGACTATCTCCTGCGGCTCGGCGACGACGGGCTGATCCTGGGCCAGCGGCTCACCGAATGGTGCGGCAATGCGCCGGCGCTCGAAATCGACCTCAGCCTCGCCAATATCGGCCTGGACCTGATCGGCCAGGCGACGCTGTTCCTCGAACTTGCCGGCAAGGTGGAGGGGTTGGGACGGGACGGCGACCGGCTCGCATTCCATCGCGACGTACTGGCTTTCCGCAACTGCCTGCTGGTCGAACAGCCCAATGGCGATTTCGCCCAGACGATCGCACGCCAGTTTCTCTTCTCGACCGCTCAGCTTGCCCTGTTCGAAGGACTGGCCGGCTCGACCGAGCCGCGCATCGCCGAAATCGCGGCAAAAGCGGTCAAGGAAGTCGCCTATCATGTGGACCTGTCGGCCGACTGGGTGATCCGTCTGGGTGACGGCACCGAGGAGAGCCGCCGCCGGATGATCGAAGGCCTCGACTGGTTCTGGCGCTTCGTCGACGAGATGTTCGATGTCGACGCGCAGGAACGGTCGCTGGTCGAAGCCGGCATCGCAGTCGACCGCAGCGCCCTGCGCGGTCGCTTCGACGCCCGCGTGAACGACGTGCTGCGCGAAGCGACGCTGCCGCCACCCGAATATCCCCGGGCGGTAAGAGGCGGTCGCGTGGGACATCATTCCGAACACCTCGGCCATCTGCTTGCGCCCATGCAGTTCCTCCCGCGCGTCTATCCCGACGCCGTCTGGTAGCGCCATGCATGCGCTCGACGCCGCGACCGAAGCCCGCATCCTGGCGGTGCTCGACGATGTTCCCGATCCCGAAATCCCCGCGGTGACGGTGACGGACCTCGGCATCGTGCGAGGGCTGCGCGCGAAGCCGCCGACGGTGCTGGTCACGCCGACCTACACCGGCTGTCCGGCGACGCTTGCGATCGAGGCCTCGATCCGCAGCGCGCTCGACGCGGCGGGCTTCGGCGAGGTGGGCATCGAAACCGTCCTCGCGCCGCCATGGTCGACCGACTGGATTACCGATCGAGGCCGGGAACGGCTGAAGGATTATGGCATTGCGCCGCCGCCGCGGGGCGCCGCGGCGCATCGGCTCGGCGGCGACGAACCGGTCGCCTGCCCGCGCTGCAACTCCGTTCGCACGCATGAGGTGAGCCGCTTCGGATCGACACCCTGCAAGGCGCTTTGGCGCTGCGAGGCCTGTCTCGAACCCTTCGACCGCTTCAAATGTCATTGAGGAATTAAGCTCGTGTCTGCAGGCTTCCACCCGCTGAAGATCCTCGACGTTCGCCGGGAAACCGACGACGCCATTTCGGTGCTGCTCGAACCGGGCGCCGAACTCGCCGACGCTTTCGCCTTCGCGCCGGGTCAGCACCTCACCTTTCGCGCCGACATAGACGGCGAGGATGTGCGCCGGAACTATTCGATCTGCGTCGCGCCGGGCGGGCCGCTGCGCGTCGGCATCAAGCGGGTGGCGGGTGGCCGCTTCTCGACCTGGGCGATGGAGACGCTGAAGCCCGGCGGCACGATCGAGACGATGGAGCCGCGCGGCCACTTCACCTGGGAATTCGCCCCCGGCAAGCAGCGCAACTATCTGTGCTTTGCCGGCGGATCCGGAATCACACCGATCCTGTCGCTGATCGAAGCCGGTCTGGCGACCGAATCCGACAGCCAGTTCACCCTGTTGTTCGGCAACCGCAGTTCCAGCTCGATCATGTTCCTGGAAGAACTCGCCGCCCTCAAGGACCGCTATCTCAGCCGTTTCCAGATCTACCATTTCCTGACGGCCGAGGCCGACGATATCGAGCTCTTCAACGGCCGGCTCGATGCGGCACGGATCGCCGAGATATTGTCGTCGCTGGTCGATCCGGAGAATATCGACGTCGCCTTTATCTGCGGCCCTTCGGCCATGATGGACACGGCCGAACGCGCGATGATCGATGCGGGCGTCCCCGCGGATCGCGTGCTGGTCGAGCGTTTCACCGCCGAACGCCTCAGCGCGGCGGATGAGCAGGCCGACCGTGCGGTGGCCGAGAAGGCCGAAGGCCTGAAGATGCAGATCACCATCGACGGCCGCCGCCGTATCGTGGAATTCCATGCCGGCGCCGGCAGCATCCTCGACAATGCCCGCGAGGCCGGACTGCCCGCGCCCTTCGCGTGCAAGGCCGGCGTGTGCGCGACCTGCCGGGCCAAGCTCGTCGCCGGCGAAGTACGCATGAAGACCAATTACGGCCTCTCCGCCGAGGAAGTGGCTCGCGGCTATGTGCTGACTTGCCAGGCGGTTCCCCTCGGTGAGGGCGTCATGCTCGATTATGACGCCTGAGGATCGAATCTGAACTGCGTCATCCCGTCTTCACCAGGCTTTTGCGCATTCCATAGCCGAAATAGACGATGAGGCCGAAGCCGTTCCAGATGAGGAAATAGAGCTGGGTTTTGCTGGGGAGGCTCCAGAAGAGGTAGGCGCAGCCGAGGATGGCGATGAGGCCGACGACAAGGGCGCCGGGTGTGCGGAAGGGCCGCGGCGCATCGGGCGCACGGCGGCGCAGGATGAGCATG
>JASBTC010000210.1 GCA_030148625.1 Sphingobium sp.
CGCGGCGGCGACCCAAGCGCTGTCGGCGTGGACGAGCAACGGCACCGGCAGGATCAGCAAGGCATAGAGCAGCATCGAGGTCTTGCGTGCGGCGTTGACGCTCCATCCGCGCGTCATCAGCAGCGACGGCAGGAAGCCGCCGCGCCGAAAGTCCCGTGGCGATCGCTGCTGACCGATCAGCGCCAATGGGCGGTGATCCTCGCCAAGGCGCTGACCGATCAGGTCTGGTGGTTCCTGCTCTTCTTCATGCCGGACCTGTTCCACCGGCTGTTCGGCTTGAGCCAGGGCACGCTCGGCCTGCCGGTCGCGCTCGTCTATTTCATGGCGGCGCTGGGCGGGCTCACCGGCGGCTATCTGCCTGCGCGGATGATGAAGGCGGGCAAAAGCCTCAACGCCGCGCGCAAGACGACGATGCTGATCTACGCGCTGCTGATCCTGCCGGTGCCGTTGCTCGTCCATGCCGAAAGCGCCTGGATCGCCGCGCTGATCCTCGGCCTCGCCTTGTTTGCGCATCAGGGTTTCTCGACCAACGTCTTCGGCCTGACCACCGACATCTTCCCTGCGCGCATCGTCGGTTCGGCGATCGGCATCGGCGCCTTCGCGGGCAATCTCAGCGGCATGGGCATGATCGAGTTCGCCGGCTGGTCGCTCGATGCCGGCCATGGCTATCTGCCGATGCTGCTGGTCTGTGCGGTGACCTATCTGCTCGCGCTGATGGCGGTCCAGCTGATCCTGCCCCGAATCGTCGCGGATGATGAGGATCTGCCCGGCGAAGCGCCGCCCATCCTCGCCCACTGAGAGCAAGAATGAAGATCACCCTCTTTGCAAACAGACAGGATCATGTCATATGACAGCGATGTCAGACAATCTTCCCCCGCCGCCTGCAACGCTCCCGCTCGGCCGGAGCGGCCTCTCCGTTTCCCCGATCGCCTGGGGCATGTGGCGCTTTGGCGGCGACGACGTCGCGGCGGCGCGCGCGCGGGTCGAGGCGGCATTGGAAGCGGGTGTGACCCTGTTCGACACCGCCGATATCTATGGCCCCGACAATGGCGAGCCGTTCGGCGCGGCGGAGGCTTTGCTCGGCCGCGTCTTTGCCGAAGCGCCGGCGCTGCGTGATTCCATGGTGCTGGCGACCAAGGGCGGCATCGTCATGGGCACACCCTATGATTCGAGCGCATCCTATCTGGCGTCCGCGATCGATGCATCGCTGGCACGGCTGGGCGTCGAGCGTGTCGAGCTGTGGCAGATCCATCGTCCCGATATGCTGACGCACCCGCAGGAAGCGGCACGCGCGCTCGAGGACGCCCACCGCGCGGGCAAGATCGCCGCGATCGGCGTGTCCAATCACAATGTGGCGCAGACAGCGGCGCTCGCGAAGTTTCTGACGCTTCCGTTGGCCAGCCATCAGCCCGAATTCTCGCCTCTGGCGCTCGGACCGCTCACCGACGGCGTGCTCGATCAGGCGATGGCGGAGGAAATGGCGGTGCTCGCCTGGTCGCCGCTCGGCGGCGGTCGCCTCGCAAAACCGCTCGACGATCATGTCCATGCCGTTGCCGCGCTGCTCGATGCCAAAGCCGAGGTCTATGGCGTGTCGCGCGCCGCCGCTGCCTATAGCTGGATCATGGCGCATCCCGCGCACCCGATCCCGATCGTGGGCACCCAGACGCCGGACTGGATCCGGGAGATACCACAGGCGCTGAAGCCCAGATGGACGCGCGCCGAATGGTACGCCGTTTTGCAGACATCGATGGGGGAGAGGCTGCCATGACCAAGGGCGCTTGCGAGATCAGCTGGTTTTCGGCCCTGTGCGACGATGATTACGAGTTTCTCGGCGTTCCCGACGCCAAACTCAAATCGAGCTGGGAGCATTGCCGCGATATCGTGATGCAAGCCGAAAGCGGCGGATTCGACAATATCCTGCTGCCCTCCGGCTATGCGCTGGGCATCGACACGACGGCCTTCGCGGCGGCGATCGCGACTCTGGTCAAGCGCATCCGCCTGCTAATGGCGGTCCGCATCGGCGAAACCTGGCCGCCGCAGCTTGCGCGCCAGATCGCGACGATCGACCGCATCCTGGGCGGCCGGTTGACCGTCAACATCATCTCGTCCGACATGCCGGGGGAAACGCTGGCATCGGCGCCGCGCTACGCCCGCACGGTCGAGGCGATGCATATCCTCAAGACTTTGCTCAATGGCGAAGCGCTCGACCATGACGGCGAGTTCTGGAAGCTCAAGCTCGATCCGCCGCGCATCGGCACCGTGTCAGGCAAGGCGCCGCAACTCTATTTCGGTGGTCTTTCCCCCGATGCGCGCGAAGCGGCGGCCAAGGGATGCGATGTCTATCTGATGTGGCCCGACCGGCAGGAGGCGGTTCGCGAGATCATCGCCGACATGACCGCGCGTGCGGCGAACCATGGCCGCACCCTGCGCTTCGGTTATCGCGCCCATGTCGTCGTGCGCGACACCGAGGCGGAGGCACGTATCGCGGCCGACCGGTTGCTGTCGAAGCTCGACGCGCAGACCGGGGCGGCGATCAAGGCCAAGTCGCTCGATTCGACCTCGGCCGGGGTCAATGCGCAGGTCGCGTTGCGTGAAGCGGCGTCGGACGACGGCTATGCCGAGGAGAATCTATGGACCGGCATCGGCCGGGCACGCTCGGGCTGCGGCGCCGCGATCGTCGGCGATCCCGATCAAGTGCTGGCAAAGCTCGAAAGCTATCGCGCCATGGGGATCGAGGCGTTCATCCTGTCGGGTTACCCCCATGCGGCGGAGGCCGACCTGTTCGCGCGCCATGTCCTGCCCAGGATCGATCACGGCCCGCTGGTTTAGGCAAAACCCGCCCTCCGCGTCATTGCGGTGATCAGTCGACCCAGTCCGCACGCAGCGGCTTCGCCGCCAGCGCCATGAGCAATGCGGCAAGCAGGTAGAAAACCAGCGCGATCAGCATCGCGATGCGCAACGCGCCGTCGCCATAGCCCGCGGTGAGCGCATCGGAGAGCGCGCCCAGCGCGAACGTACCGCCGCCGATCCCGACCAGATTGTTGATCAGCAGGAAGCTGGCCGATGCCGTCGCGCGCATTTCCGGCGGGACGAGATGCTGGACCGCGGTGATCACCGGACCGAGCCAGACATAGGCCAGCGCCTGCGGGATGATGAACAAGGCGAAAGCCAGGGCGACCGAGCCCGAGAGGATGCCCGCGGCGAAAAGCGGGGCGGCGAGCAGAAAGGCGAGCGCGGGGATGCTTGCGAAACGCCCGCGATCGCGCGCGCCGAACCGGTCGCCGATCATGCCGCCGCCGAGCACGCCGGCGACGCCGCCGAGCAGCAGCACCCCGCCATAGAATTGCGACGTCTGGACAAGGTCGAGCCCGAAGCTGCGCTGGAGAAGCTGGGGAAACCAGAACGCGAAGCCATAGCCGAGCATCGAGCTCGATGCGGCGCCGAGCGCGAGCAGCCAGAAGCTGCGCTTCTTCGCAAGCATCGGAAACACCGCCTTGAGCGGAGTCGTCTGGGACGACTTCGGCGCGCGGGCGGGTTCGCGGACGATCAGGCGGAACAGCGGTGCGATGACGACCCCGGCAAGGCCGACCGCGACAAAGGCGGCGCGCCAGTCGACCCTGGCCGCGATATAGCCGCCGAACATGACGCCGAGCGCTGCGCCCAATGGAATGCCGAGCGAATAGACCGCCAGCGCGCGGGCGCGTTCGCGCGGCGGGAAATAATCGGCGATCAATGCATAGGACGGCGCGACGCCGCCCGCTTCGCCCACACCGACGCCGAGCCGCGCGAGGAAGAGTTGCCAGAAGCTCGTCGCCATGCCGCACAAGGCGGTGAAGCCGCTCCACACCGCGAGCGATCCGGTGATGACCCAGGTGCGGCTGGTGCGGTCGGCCAGCAATGCGAGCGGGACCGCCAGCGTCGAATAAAGCGCGGCGAAGGCGATGCCGCCGAGTACGCCGAGTTGCGTATCGGTCAGCTTCAGCTCGGCCTTGATCGGGCCTGCGAGGATGCCGAGGATCTGCCGGTCGACGAAATTGAAGGTGTAGACCAGCAACAGCATCGCCAGCACGGCGAAACGATAGCGGGAAATGCCCTCTCCCCCTTGCGGGGAAGAGGGCAGGGAGTCCGGCATGGGGGCGGAAAAGGAAGCGCTGGAGTCCGTATCGGTCACGTGACGCTTTCCCTTCCCCGCCTCTCCCCGCCGGCGGAGGGAGAGGCTGACCTGATCAGAATTTCAGAAATCAGAATTTGAGGCCCAGCGTCACGAACAGCTGGCGCGGATTGCCGTAAAAGGCGGTCGCGATGCCCTCACGGCCGAGCGATGGCGTGATGTTGCCGGCCGCATTGATGATAGGCTGGCCGGTGACCGGGTCGCTCGTCGCGAACTGATAGCCCGAGGTGATGTATCTCTTGTCGGTGATGTTCTTGGCGTGGAGCCCGATCGAGTAGCGATCCCCGTCCGAATTCCACACCAGGCTCGCATCGAGCAGCGCATAGCCGGGCTGGTCGAGAAAGGGGCTGGGGGTTTCGAACTGGGTGGTGCGGCTGCGATAGGACAAGGTGGTCGATGCGTTGATCATGCCCGATGCTGCGGCAAAACTGGCGCCGAGCGTTGCCGAGCCCGTCCATTTCGGCGTGTTCTGGATCTTGCGGAAATCGGAAACGTCGACTGCCTTGCCCGCGATGATCGTGTCGAAACGATCATATTTGGCATCGATATAGCCGAGCGTGCCGGACAGGGTGATCTGCGATCCCGCGCCTGCAAAACCGCGAGCGAAGCGCGCGGTCGCCTCAGCCTCGACACCCTTGAAACTGGCTGCCGCGGCGTTGGTGGTGACGCCGGCGAATCCCTCATAGACGCCATCATTATTGGCATCGACGCCGACCGATCCGGGGATCTGCACATTCTTGTAATCGGCATAGAAGCCGGTGAGCGCGAAGGTCAGCGCGCGATCGAAGGCCGATCCCTTGATGCCGATCTCGTAGCTGTCGACTTCCTCGGGCTCGAACAGGAAGAAGTCGTAGATCTCCTGATAGCTGGGAGGGCCGGCGACGCCATCGGTGTTGGGCGTGATGTTCGCGCTGCCGCGCGGATCGAAGCCGCCGCCCTTGAAGCCCTTGGCATAGGATGCATAGACCATCAGGTCCCGGCTTGGCTTGAAATTGATCGAGGCGCGGGGCGTGAATTTCTCGAAGGTCGCCTTGCCGCGGAAATCGGTGATCGGCGCGCCGAGCCCGGTACCCGTGCCGCCGAAGATCGGATCGGCACCGCCCAGGCGGTTCTGCTTGAAGATATAGGAATTGCGCGTGTCGCGGGTGAAGCGGCCGCCGGCCGAGATGCTTACCCAATCGGTCAGATCATAGGTGAAGTCGCCGAACACCGACCAGGTGTCGGTGCGGACGTCGCCGCGAGTCTGCTGTCCGAAACCGCCGGCGAGCGGAACGCCGATCAGCGGCCCGGTGGTCGCGAGCACCACGTCGAACAGCGTCGCCGCCTTGGCATCCAGATAATAGAAGCCGACTAGGCCGTTGAGCTTGTCGCTTTCGTAGAGCAGCTGGAATTCCTGGCTGATCTGTTCGTTGCGATAGACCGCGGGAACATCGACATCGACCGTCGGCAAGGCGTCGAAATCGATCGGTGTGAAGCTGGTATCCTTGCGCCATGCCGAGATGCTGCGCAGCGTCACCGCGTCCGACAGCTGCGCCGAGATGTTCATCGCGAGACCATAGGCCTCCACATCCTGCTTCGGCCTGTTGAGCCCGGCGCGCGTGTCATAGACATCATCGAGCACCGGCGCGCCCGAGAACAGACCGGGGATCAGCCGGTGGCCGTTGCGCGGATCGGATTTGTCGCGAGTATAATCGCCCGAAATGCGGATCAGGAAACGGTCGTCGGGCGATCCGAACTCGACGGTGCCGCGCCCGGCCCAGACGTCCTTGTTGTAATTCTCAAGCCCCGGAATGTTGAGATTGTCGCCAAAACCGCCGCGCGACAGCCGCGCCAGCGATCCACCGATCCGCAGCATGTCGCCGATCGGTGCGCTGACGGTGAGGACTCCGTCGGCCTGGTCGTAGCTGCCATAGGTGGCGCGCAGCTTGACCTGGAAATCGTCGGGCAGGCGCTTGGTGACATATTTGATCGCGCCGCCGATCGTGTTGCGGCCGTAAAGCGTACCCTGCGGCCCGCGCAGCACTTCGATGCGTTCGACGTCGTAGATGTCGAGCACCGCGGCCTGGGGACGATTGAGATAGACATCGTCGAGATAGATGCCGACGCCCGCCTCGAAACCGGGCACCGGATCCTGCTGGCCGACACCGCGGATGAAGGCGGTCAGCGTGTTGTTGGTGCCGCGCGAATTCTCGAGCGTGGTGTTGGGCGTGACGTTGGCGAGATCGGTGATGTCGATCGCACCCGCGCGTTCGAGCTGCGCGCCCGAAAAGGCGGTGACCGCGATCGGCACGTCGAGCAGGCTTTCCTCACGGCGACGCGCGGTGACGACGATGTCGCCGCTATCCTCTTCGGCAGCCGCTTCGGGCGCCGCGGCGTCCTGGGCGAAGGCGGGTTGCGCCGACAGCGCGGCGAGGGCGGCGCCCAGGCTGAACAGGGTGCGGCTGGACAGATTGATACGGGACATGGCTTTCACTCCTCCCCAAGACAAATGGCTCGACCTCTGGTGGGTTGTGCCGGTTCGAAACGGGCCTATACTGAAACCTGAACCAAGTTTCAACTTGGGTTGAAGACGGGAGGAAAAAATGTCGGGCGAGCGTAGCGCCAAGGACACAGTGGGGACGTCCCCGACCAGCGAAGCGAAGACGCCGCGTACCGAGCGTGGGCGCAGGACGCTGCGCGCGATTCTCGACGCGGCGGCAGTGGAATTCGGAGAAAAGGGCTTTCACGACGGTTCGATCAGCGGGATCACGAGCCGGGCCGGCGTGGCGCTGGGCAGTTTCTACACCTATTTCGATTCGAAGGACGAAGTGTTCCGCGCGCTGGTGCGCGACATGAGCGCGCAGGTGCGCGACCATGTCGGCCCGCGCGTACAGGCCGCGACCGACGAGATCGACGCCGAACGGATCGGCCTCGAATCCTTCCTGACCTTCGTGCGCGAGCATAAGGAGATCTATCGGATCATCGACGAATCGGAATTCGTCGATCCCGACAGCTATCGCCAGCATTATGCGAGTTCGGTCGAGCGCATCGCCAGACGCCTGCAGGCGGGCGCCGAACGCGGCGAGGTTCGCGCAGATGTCGGCGAGGTCCATGCCTGGGCCGTGATGGGCATGAACGTGTTCCTGGGCCTGCGCTACGGCGTCTGGGACGAGGATGTCAGCCCCGAAGAGGTCGCGGCGACCGCGAACGAGATCCTGCGCAAGGGCCTGGCGCCCTCCTAATTCCTCCCTGGAGGGGAGGGGGACCATGCCGTC
>JASBTC010000226.1 GCA_030148625.1 Sphingobium sp.
AGCCAGACCGTCAGGATCGGCGACCAGTCGGTCACCGCGACCAGCGCGCAGACCGCGCAACCGCTCGCCGAGCAGCTCGTCACCCTTTCGCTCGATCAGGGCAGCGCCGAGGCGCCAGTGTCGTTCCAGCTCGATCCAAACCCGATTTCCTCGCTACACGAAGCCAAGGCCGCGCTCGGCTGGGATTTCATCAGCTTCGCGTGAAGACGGTTGGCGGTGCGGGCGGTACGCTGGGCCTCCTTACGCCAACTGCTTCGCCATCCCGCCGATGATCTTGTCCAGTGTCAGCGGATAGTCACGGATGCGCACGCCACAGGCATTGTAGACCGCGTTGGCGACTGCCGCGCCCGCGCCGCATATGCCGAGCTCGCCGACGCCCTTTGCCTTCATCGGTGAGGATTTGTCGTCCAGTTCCTCGATGAACAGCACATCCTGTTCGGGAATGTCGGCATGCACGGGCACATGATATTCGGCCATGTCGTGATTGACGAAATAGCCGAAGCGCGTGTCGACGGTCAGTTCCTCCATCAGTGCCGCGCCGACCCCCATCGCCATCGCGCCGATCACCTGGCTGCGCGCCGCTTTGGGGTTGAGGATGCGCCCGGCGGCAAAGGCGCCGCCCATCCGCCGCACGCGCGTCTCGCCGGTGTGCATGTCGACGCCGACCTCGCAGAAATGCGCGCCGAACGTGCCCTGGGCATAGCGTTCGGTCAGGTCTCCGAACTCGATCTTGTCCTCGGCGGTGATGCCCTGGCGGCCCGCCGCGTCCTTCAACGGGATCGTGCGGCCGGCGGCCTTGATCGTCCGACCTTTGAACATAGCATCCTCGGCATTGAAGCCCGCCTGCCGCGCCAGCTTGCTCCGCAACGCGACGCATGCGGCATAGACGCCGGCGGTGGCGCTGTTCGCGCCCCATTGCCCGCCCGATCCGGCCGATTCCGGAAAATGGCTGTCGCCCAACCGCACCGTGACGTCGGACAGCGGCACGCCGAGCATCTCGGCGGCGGTCTGCGCGATCACCGTATAGCTGCCCGTGCCGATATCGGTCATGTCGGTCTCGACGATGACGCGGCCCTGCCCATCGACGCTCACCCGCGCGCCCGATGCCTGGGTCAGGTTGTTGCGAAAGGCGGAGGCCATGCCCATGCCGATCAGCCAGCGGCCGTCGCGCACCTGGCCGGGGATGGGATTGCGCCGCGACCAGCCGAACCGATCGGCACCCTGGCGCAGACATTCGACGAATTTGCGGCTGGAGAAGGGGCGCTCGGGGCCTTTCTCCGGATCGAACTGCACGTCGTTGCGGATGCGCAGCTCGACGGGATCAATCCCGCATGCCTCGGCCAGCTCGTCCATTGCGACTTCCAGCGCGAGCAGGCCGACCGCTTCGCCCGGCGCGCGCATTGCATTGCCCTCCGGCAGGTCGAGCGTCGCCAGCCGATGCGCGGTCATCCGGTTGGTACCGCCGTAAAGCAGTCGCGTCTGCTGCGCCGCGACCTCGGGGCCACCGCCGGGCAAGTCGCCCGACCAGACTTCATGCCCGATCGCGTCGATCACCCCATCCTTGCCCGCGCCGATGCGGATGCGCTGGATGGTGGCGGGGCGATGCGTGGTGTTGTTGGGCACTTGCTGCCGGGCCAGCGCAACCTTGACCGGTCGTCCGACTGCGCGTGCGCCGAGCGCCGCCAGGACGGCATCGGCGCGCAGGAACAGCTTCGCGCCGAAACCGCCGCCGATATAGGGCGACATGACATGGATATCCTCGGCCTTCATCTTGAAGGTCAGCGCCAATTCCCTGACTGCCCAGGCGATCATCTGGTTCGCTGTCCACAATGTCAGCTTCCCGCCCGTCCATGACGCGGTCGTCGCATGCGGCTCCATCATCGCATGGCTGTGGTCGGGGGTCGTATAGGTCTGGTCGATCCGGACCGCCGCTTTGGGAAAGGCAGCGGCGAAATCGCCCGCTTTGGTATCGGGATCGCTCTTGGGCTGAACCGCCTTGGCCTTTTCGGCTTTCAGGTCGAAGCGGCCATCCTCGAGGACATAGTCGATCCGCACCAACTTCGCCGCGTCGCGCGCCTGCTCCAGCGTTTCGGCGACGACCACCGCCAGCGCCTGATCATAATGCTCGATTCCGGGTCCCCCGAGCAGATGCGCGGTGTTCATCCGGCCCTTGCCGAGCGGTCCGGCATTTTTGTGCGTGACGACCCCGAGCACGCCGGGCGCCGCTTCGGCATCGCGCGTGTCGATCGATCTTATGCTGCCCTTGGCGATCGCGGAACCGACCATCCAGCCATAAGCGGCATTGGGCGCGACATCATGGCGCTCATAGGCATAGGGCGCGCTGCCCGTGACCTTGGCGGGGCCGTCGATGCGGTCGTGCGGAATGCCGACCACGCGGCCGCGATCGATCGGATTGGCGGTTGCGGGTTGGTCGAATTTCATGACCGTGCCTCCCGTTCGGCATAGACCGAAGCCAAAGCGCGCCGGGTCAGATCGGTCTTGAACGCGTTGAGCGGCGTGGTCGTCGCGCCCGCGAGCGCGATATCAGCCACGGCATCGGGGCCGTGGCGTGCGGCTCCGTCCGCAGCCTCGACACGCCATGGTCGTGGAGCGAGACCCCCGAATGCGAACCGCGCGCTGCCGTCCTTGCCGAACACCGCGCCGACCGAGACCAGGGCAAAGGCATAGGATGCGCGGTCGCGTACCTTGCGATAGATATGCGTGCCGCCGAGCGGGCGGGGCAGGGTGACCGCGGTGATCAACTCGCCGGGGGCAAGGACCGTTTCGATATGCGGCGTGCCGCCAGGCAAGCGGTGGAAGGTCGCGATCGGGATGGCGCGTGTCGTGCCGTCAGCGGCGATGGTCTCGACCATCGCATCGAGCAGCCGCATCGCCACCGCCATGTCCGACGGATGCGTCGCGATACAGGCATCGCTCGTGCCCAATATCGCCAGATTGCGGTTGAACCCCTTGATCGCGGCACAGCCGCTGCCGGGCTTGCGTTTGTTGCAGGGTTTGCTGGTGTCGTAGAAATAGGGGCAGCGCGTGCGCTGGAGCAGATTGCCGGCGGTCGTCGCCTTGTTGCGCAGCTGTGCCGAGGCACCGGCGAGCAGCGCGCGGCTGAGCACCGGATAATCGCGGCGCACGCGCTTATGCGCCGCCAGATCGGTGTTGCGGACGAGCGCGCCGATCCGCAGCCCGCCCTGATCGGTCTCGCTGACCGTATCGAGGCCCAGCGGGTTGACGTCGATCAGGTACGTCGGCGTCTCTATCTGCAGCTTCATCAGGTCGAGCAGGTTGGTGCCGCCCGCGATGAAGCGCGCGCCCTGATGCTGCGCCGCGGCGCGTGCCGCCGCCGCGGCGCTTGTCGCGCGCTCATAAGTGAAGGGCCTCATGCCTTTTCTCCCGCCACGTCGCGGATCGCGGCGACGATGTTGGAATAGGCGGCGCAGCGGCAGATATTGCCGCTCATCCGCTCGCGCACCTCGGCGTCGGAATAGGAAACCTTGTTCAGGTCGGCGGTGACATGGCTGGGAATGCCCGCCTCGATCTCGTCGAGCATCGCGACCGCCGAGCAGATCTGGCCCGGCGTGCAATAGCCGCATTGATAGCCGTCATGAACGACGAAGGCGCGCTGCATCGGATGCAGCCGCTCGGGCGTGCCCAGCCCTTCGACCGTGGTGACGTCGCTGCCTTCGTGCATCACCGCCAGCGTCAGGCAGCCGTTGATGCGCCGGCCATCGACGATGACCGTGCACGCGCGGCACTGGCCATGGTCGCACCCCTTCTTGGTACCTGTCAGCCGCAGATGCTCGCGCAATGCATCGAGCAAGGTGGTGCGCGGATCGAGATTGAGGTGCATCTCCTTGCCATTGACCTTGAAGGTCACGGGAAGGAGGGTGTTTCGGGAATCCTGGCGCACTTTCGTTTGCGCGGCCGATACCGGCATAGCTGGGGCGGCGCAGGCGACCGCACCGCCGCCCAGCACCGTGCGCCTGGAGAATCCGGCATAATTGTCCGCTGTCATGCTTCGCTGCCCTTTCGATGGGTTTGAAGACTAGACGCAGGACAGGTCGATTCGATCCGTCAGCGATATGAATCGCGCACTGCTTCCTTCAACGCATCACGGCATACCAGATCACGTAGAGCCACGAGAAGAAGCCGTGGATGATTGCCCAGATGATCGACTTGTTGACGCTCCACGAGATCGCGATGGCGAGTGCCGAGCCGAAGCTGATGCCGGATTTGACGATGGTTTCGGTATGGCGATGGAACTGGGGCATGACGGTCCTTTCCCGGGCATCATAACGCGCCCGGATCGATCATAACGAAGCGCGCGACAGAGCTCCACCCCGCAGACCCATCGGGGTCTGCGAGGCGTGCTACACGATCATCGTCAGCTGCTTAGGCCGCAGCCTTGCGACGCTCTTTCAATTCCTGGTTGAGCATCTCGGCCAGCAGGAACGCCATCTCCAGCGACTGGCTTGCGTTCAGGCGCGGGTCGCAATGGGTGTGGTAGCGATCGGCCAGGCTCTGCTCGGTCACGTCGACGGCACCGCCGGTGCATTCGGTGACGTTCTGCCCGGTCATCTCGGCATGGATGCCGCCCGCGAAGCTGCCCTCGGCGCGGTGCACCGCAAAGAAGCCGCGGACCTCGGCCAGGATGCGCTCGAACGGGCGCGTCTTGTAGCCATTGGCGGCCTTGACGACATTGCCGTGCATCGGGTCGCAGCTCCACACCACCGGATGGCCTTCGCGCATCACCGCGCGGACCAGCTTGGGCAGGCCGGCCTCGATCTTGTCATGGCCGTAGCGCGTGATCAGCGTGATGCGGCCGGGCTCGCGCGCCGGATTGAGCGTGTCGAGCAGGCGAAGCAGCGCGTCCGGCTCCAGGCTCGGGCCGCACTTCATGCCGATCGGATTGCCGATGCCGCGAAG
>JASBTC010000229.1 GCA_030148625.1 Sphingobium sp.
GGCGCGTCGGGGCCGATCATATGGAGGCCGACGACCCGGTCGCTCGCGGCATCGACGATCATCTTGTAGAGCGAGCGCTCGTTGCGGCCGGCCAGCACATTCTTCATCGGCCGGAAATCGGACTGATAGACCTTGATCGAGCCAAGCTTGTTGCGGGCCTGCCCTTCGGTCATGCCGACGCCCGCAAGCGGCGGATGGCTGAACACCGCGCTGGGGATGCAGCCATAATCGACCCGGTGCGGCTTGTTGCCGAAGACGGTGTCGGCAAAGGCCTGGCCTTCGCGGATCGCGACGGGCGTCAACTGAACCCGATCGGTCACATCGCCAACGGCATAGATGCTATCGATGTTGGTGCGATTATCCTCATCGACGACGATCGCGCCCTTGTCGTTCAGCGCGACGCCGACATCCTCCAGCCCGATCCCGTCGCTCTTGGGGCGCCGGCCGGTCGCGAAGAGCAGGCAATCGGCCTCGATCGGCTCACAGCCCTTCATGAAGATCCTGAGCGCGCCGCTCTCGAGCTTCTCGACCTTTTCGAACGGCGCGTTGAAGCGGAATTCGATGCCCTTGATCATCGAGATCTGGAGCAAGCGGTCGCGGATCTGCTCATCATAACCGCGCAGGATCGCATCCGAACGGTTGACGATCGTGACCTTGCTGCCGAACTCGTTGAAGATGCCGGCGAACTCGTTGGCGATATAACCACCGCCCGCGATCACCACGCGCTTGGGCAGTTCGGGCAAGTGGAACACCTCGTTCGAAGTGATGCCATGTTCGGCACCCGGCACATCGGGGGTCAACGGCCAGGCGCCGGTCGCGACCAGGATCTTGCCCGCCGTCACCGTCCTGCCCGATGCCAGTGCGATCTCGTGCGGCCCTTTCAGGACGGCGCGCTCCGCGATCACTTCGACCTTATGGTTGCCCAGGGTCTCGGTATAGGCCTTCTCCAGCCGATCGACATCGGCCAGCACATTGTCGCGCAACACGCTCCAGTCGAAGCTGCAATCGGGCACGTTCCAGCCGAAGCGGCGCGCATCCTTCAGATCCTCGGCGAAATGCGCGCCATAGACGAGCAGTTTCTTGGGCACGCAGCCCCGGATCACGCAGGTGCCGCCGACGCGATATTCCTCCGCCACCGCGACCTTCGCGCCATGCGCCGAGGCGACGCGCGAGGCACGCACGCCGCCCGAGCCGGCACCGATCGTGAAAAGGTCGTAATCATAGCTGGGCATCGGGGGCTTCCTTCTCGTGTCATTCCGGCGAAAGCGGGCATGACAATGGAGGCATCATCTAGGGATTGCCGCCTGATCGAACAAACGGCTTTTCCCCATCGCAGTGATCGACCGCCTGCTTTGCCGATTCGATTATCTGTTGAGCCCCGCGCGTTCGATCAGCGCCCGCGTCGAGGCATCGAACCGCTCGGTGCCTTCGCTGTCGATCGAACGCGCGATCTCCTTGCCCAGTTCGACGCCGAACTGGTCGAACGGATTGATCCCGATCATCACCGCATTGGCGAAGGTCCGCTGCTCGTAGAATGCGATCAGCGCGCCAAGCGTCGCCGGGTCGAGCCGATCGAGCAGAACGGTGCTCGACGGCCGATCCCCCGGATAGCTGCGCGCCGCATCATCGCTCGCGCGGCCCGCCATCAATGCCGCGCCCTGTGCGAAGCAATTGATGAGCAACTGGCGATGATGATCCTCGACCAGCGCGTCACCGGCCTCGATCGCGGCGACGAACTCGACGGGAACGAGATGCGTACCCTGGTGGAGCAGCTGGAACACGGCATGCTGCGCATCGGTCCCCACCCCGCCCCAGGTGATCGGCGCGCTCGGCCGGTCGAGCGGCCGGCCGTCGGCCGTCGCGCTTTTGCCGTTCGATTCCATCTCGAGCTGCTGGAGATAGCTGGGCAGCAGCCGCAGCCTTTCGTCATAAGCGAACACCGCGCGCGTCTCGCAACCGCGCGCCTGCGCATAATAGAGATCGGCGAAAGCGGCGAGCACGGGCGCGTTCGAGCTCCAGGGCGCGAGCCGGAAATGGCGATCCATCGCCGCCGCCCCCTCGAGCAGTTCCTCGAACGCATTCCAGCCCAGCGCCAGCGCGGCGGGGAAACCGATCGACGACCAGAGCGAATACCGCCCACCAACGCTTTCGGAGAAAGGCAGAACACGGGTCTCGTCGACGCCCCAGGCCACCGCCTTGTCAGGCGCGGCGGTCAGCGCGACGACGCGACCATAGGGATCCTCAACCCCCGCTTCCGCCATCCATTCGAGCACGCTTTCGGCGTTGAGCATGGTCTCGGTGGTGGTGAAGGTCTTCGACGCGACGGCAAGCAGCGTCGCCGACGGATCGAACCGGGCGAACGCCTCTTCGAGCGCCGCACCGTCGACATTGGAAACGATGGCGACATCGTAGCGGTTCGAATCGCGGCCAAGCGCATCGACCAGCAAGTCTGGCCCCAGCGCGGATCCGCCAATGCCGACATGCAGCACATGGCGGATCGGTCCGAAGGCATCGGCCTCGATCGCATCGATCAGCGCGCGCATCCGCGCATGGAGCCCGCGCGCCTGCACCACGCGTTCCGGAGCGCCCTCGCCGCGCTCCGCACTATGCTCGGCGGCGCGGCCCTCGGTGACATTGACGGGCTTCCCCGCGAACATCGCATCGCGGGCGCCGGCCAGCCCCGCAGCATCGGCGAGCGCCGCAAAATTGTCGATCAGCCCGGTGGTGAGATGGGTTTTCGACCAGTCGAAGCGGATGCCCGCTTCTTCGACCACGAGACGCGACAGCCGGTCCGGCTCCGCGGCAAAGAGCTCGACAAGCGTCCTCCGCTCGGTGCCGTCAATGGCCTTCCAGATCGCTGCCTTGTCACCCATATGCGATTCTCCTTGATCGGGCGCGACAATAGGATCTGTGCGGGTTTCTGGAAACGCCATTGATCGCATACGCAACACGTGTATATGCACGAATCATGCTTTCCACCGTTTGCGCCTGTACCAAGCTCCGCCGATCGGCGCGGGCCGTGACCGCCTTCTACGACGCCGCACTGGAGGGATCCGGCCTGTCGACGCCGCAATTCTCGCTGCTTCGCATGCTCGACCGATCGGGCCCATGTTCGCTGACCGCCTTTGCCGAGCGGACCGGGCACGACCGGACGACGATCAGCCGCACGGTCGGCGCGCTGCGCGACCAGGGGCTGGTCCGTTTCGCGGAGGGCGGCGACCAGCGTTCGCGGATCGTCGAGATCGCGCCGGCGGGCAAGGACGCGATCGCACGCTGCCTGCCGGCATGGGAAGCCGCCGAGCATCGTGTCGACGCGGTGCTCGGCCCCGATCGCGTCGCATTGTTCGCGCTGCTCGACCGCATCGAGGAGATCCGGCCATGAAGACCCGTTCTCCCTGGACGGTCGTGATCTGCGCCGCCGCCGTGGTCACGCTGGCGATGGGCGTGCGCCAGTCCTTCGGCCTGTTCCTGCCGCAAATGGGGCCGGCGCTCGATATTGGCCGCTCCGATTTCGGGCTGGCGCTGGCGATCCAGAATCTGATGCTCGGCCTTGCCCAGCCCTTTGTCGGCGCGATCGCCGACAAGCATGGCGCCGGCCGCGTCACGCTGGCGGGCGCCCTGCTCTATGTCGCCGGGCTGGTCGGCGCATCGTTCGCGACCAATGCGCTCGGCATCCATCTGACCCTGGGTTTCATGGTCGGCCTCGCCATGACCGGCGTCACCTTCACCGTGATGCTCGGCGCGGTCGGCCGCGTCGTTCCGCCCGAACGGCGGACGATGGCCTTCGGCATCGTCACCGCGGGCGGATCGGTCGGACAGTTCCTGGTCGTACCGGGCGCGCAGCTGCTGCTCGGCGAGCTCGGCTATCATATGGCGTTCATCGCGCTCGCCGGACTGATCGGGATGGCCGCGGTGCTTGCGATCGGTGTCGCGGGCAAGCCGCCGGCGCTGGACGCGGACGGCCCGGCACAAAGCGTCGGCGAGGCGCTGCGCGAGGCGTCGGGCGTGCGCAGCTTCTGGCTGCTCAATGCGGGCTTTTTCGTCTGCGGATTCCATATCGCGTTCATCGCGACGCATTTCCCGGCCTATCTGGCGGACAAGCAGATTCCGCCGGCGATCGGCGCAACCGCGCTCGCACTTGTCGGCCTGTTCAATATCTTCGGATCCTATGCCTTCGGCATGTCGGGCGATCGCTACCCCAAACATTATCTGCTCGCCGGCCTTTATGCGGCGCGCGGCCTCGTGTTCGTGCTGTTCCTCGCGCTGCCGCTCACCAATGTCACCGCGCTCGCCTTTGCCGCGGCGATGGGCTTCCTCTGGCTCGGCACCGTGCCGCTCACCAACGGATTGGTCAGCCAGATCTTCGGCGTGCGGCATTTGTCGATGCTCGGCGGCATCGTCTTTCTCTCGCATCAGGTCGGCAGCTTCTTCGGTGCCTGGGCGGCGGGTTATATGTTCGACCGGATGGGATCTTATGACGCGGCCTGGATCGCCTCGATCGCGCTGGCGGCGATGGCCGCGATCGTCCACCTGCCGATCCGCGACGCACCACTGGTGCGTCGGGCGGTGCCGGCATGACGCGGCGAGCCTCGCTGGTGACGGTCGCGATCGCCGCGCCATTGATCGTGACGGGCTGGCTGTTGTGGCGCAGTCAGGGTGTGATGATCTGGCTGCAGGGCGCCATCGCCTACTGTCTGTAGAGGGCGTCGCTTGACGCGTTCGCGGGCGCGCCGCAAAGCACGGATATGACCGACCAGACCTCCGCAACCAAGCCGCGCAAGAAGAAGCGGTCGGAAACCGCCGATTTCATGATCTTCCTGCTCAAGCTGGGGATCTTCGTCTTCCTGTTCCGCAGCTTCTTCGCAGCACCGTTCAATATCCCCTCCGAATCGATGATGCCGCGCCTGCTGGTCGGCGACTATCTGCTCGTCTCCAAATGGAGTTACGGCTATTCGCGCTATTCGCTGCCGTTCAGCCTGCCGTTGATCCCCGGCCGCGTGTTCGCCAGCACGCCCGAGCGTGGCGACGTCGTGGTGTTCAAGGCGCCGCCGACCCAGCGCCAGGACTATATCAAGCGCGTCATCGGCCTGCCCGGCGACATGATCCAGGTCCGCGACGGCCAGGTCATCCTCAACGGCACGCCGGTACCGCGCGACAAGATCGCCGATTTCGTCCTGCCGGAAAAACCGTACAATAAATGCCTGACCGAGAAATCGATCGAGGTCCTGCCGGGCGGCCGCCAGTGCCGCTACACCCGCTATCGCGAGACCCTGCCCAACGGAAAGAGCTATGAGGTGCTCGACACGGCACAGGGTACGGCGGGCGACGACACCGAGGTCTATACTGTGCCCCAGGGCATGTTGTTCCTGATGGGCGACAATCGCGACCATAGCGCCGACAGCCGCTTTCCGGCACGCGACGGCGAAGCGATCGGCATGGTGCCTGAGGAAAATCTCGTCGGCCGCGCCTGGATCAGCGTGTTCTCCACCGATGGTTCCGCGTCCTGGCTGATGCCATGGACCTGGTTCACCGCGGCACGCTGGGAGCGAATCGGGGAACGCTTCTGAGCACGCCCGACCTTTCGGAGTGGATCGAAAACACGCTGGGCCACCGACCGGCCGATCCGGCGCTGTTCACGCGCGCGGTGACGCACGGCAGCCAGAGCACCGCCAATTACGAACGCCTGGAATTCCTCGGCGATCGCGTGCTCGGCCTCGTCATGGCCGACTGGCTGTTCGAGCGTTTCCCCGACGAACCCGAAGGCAAGCTTTCGCCGCGCTTCAACGCCCTCGTGGCCGGAGAGACCTGTGCGGAGGTCGCACGCCGGATCGGCCTGGTGCCCTATATGCGGCTGGGCAAGCAGGCGCGCGACGACGGCGCCGCGCAGAGCGACAACGTCCTGGGCGACATGGTCGAGGCGCTGATCGGCGCGCTGTGGCTGGAAAACGGGCTCGACGCACCGCGCGCCTTTATCCGTCGCGCCTGGGCCGACCTGATCGACACCCAGACCAGCGCGCCGCGCCATCCCAAATCCGCGCTGCAGGAATGGGCGGCGGCGCACAACCGGCGACCACCGATCTATACCGTCACCGACCGCTCCGGTCCGCATCATGCACCGGTGTTCACCGTCACCGTTTCGATCGGCAAGCTCGCCGAAGCCAGCGCGACAGGTGCGTCGAAACAGGAAGCGGAGACCGCAGCCGCAAAGGCGCTGTTGGCGCAACTGAACTGACGGCGCGCCGGACCTGATTTCCACGCCTTCCTTGCCTCGCGCACCATTTCGCGCAAAGGCGGGCGAGTGAACGACATCAATCAACAACGCTGCGGCCTCGTCGCCGTGGTCGGCGCCCCCAATGCGGGCAAGTCGACGCTGGTCAACGCACTGGTCGGACAGAAGGTCGCGATCGTCAGTCCCAAGGCGCAGACCACGCGCACGCGGCTGATGGGCGTCGCGATCGAGGGACAAAGCCAGGTCATGCTGGTCGATACGCCCGGTATCTTCGAGCCGAAACGACGGCTGGACCGCGCGATGGTCGCCGCCGCCTGGGGCGGCGCGCAGGATGCGGACCTGATCGCGCTGGTCGTCGATTCGAAGGCCGGGCTCGGCCCCAAGGTCTCCAGCATCGTCGAGGTCCTCAAGGGCCGGTCGGAACGGAAGATCCTGATCCTCAACAAGGTCGATATCGCCGACAAGGCGCGGCTGCTCGTCCATGCCGAGCGGCTGAACGCACAGCTCGGCTTCGACGAGATCTTCATGATCAGCGCGACGACCGGCGATGGACTCGCCGATCTCAAGGCGGCGCTGGGCGCGGCAATGCCCGAGGGGCCCTGGCATTTCCCGGAAGATCAGGTATCCGATGCGACCGACCGGATGCTCGCCGCCGAAGTGACGCGCGAGCAGCTCTATCTCCAGCTCCACGCCGAACTTCCCTATGCCTGCGTGGTCGAGACCGAGAAATACGAGGAACGCAAGGACGGATCGGTCGAGATCCATCAGCAGATCCTGGTCGGGCGCACGAGCCAGCGCGCCATCATACTCGGCAAAGGCGGTCAGCGATTGAAGGAGATCGGCAGCCGCGCCCGCGCCGAACTGGCAACGCTGCTGGGCGTGCGCGTCCATCTGTATCTGCACGTCAAAGTGAAGCCCGACTGGGAAGAGGATCGCGGCGTCTACCGCGATATCGGCCTCGACTGGGTCGACTGACGCCCGTCAGCGGCTCGGAATTTTCAGCCGGTCAGAATTTGAGGACGATCGTCCCGATCAACGCGACCCATGCTATGGCCGCGAAGGTGCCAATCAGAATGCAATCGCCTTGCCGGCGCAACAATGAGCGCATCTATCCTCGTCCCCAGACTATTTTGGAGGATAATTTCCCCTTTCCTAAGGAAATGCAAGCCCCATGAATCGGTGGGCCGGCGCTGCGCCATCATGACGTCATCACCGCCCGGACATCCGATCCGGCTCAGCGCGCGGCAAGCAGGTCCTCAACCCATTGGGGAACCAGCAGACTTGCCGGCCCCTGCCGCGACTCCTCGAACAGGAAGCTGCCCGCCGAGGGATCGAGGTTGAGTTCGAGCGTACGGGCGCCGTAATGCCGCGCGGTCTGAACGAAGCCGGCGGCGGGATAGACCGCGCCCGAGGTGCCGATCGACACGAACAGGTCCGCGCCCGACAACGCACGCTCGATCCGCTCCATTTCGTACGGCATCTCCCCGAAGAACACGATGTCCGGCCTGAGTGCGGGCGCACCGCAGCCGCCGCATCGCTGCCCCTCGCCCATCGGCCCGTCCCAGTGCTCGGCGCGTCCACAGGCGGCGCAGAGTGCGGAGAGAAGTTCGCCATGCATGTGCAGCAATCGCCGGGCGCCGGCGCGTTCGTGCAGATCGTCGACATTCTGCGTGACGATCAGCAATTCGCCCGGCCATTCGGCGTCGAGCCGCGCCAGCGCCTCATGCGCGGCATTGGGTATGACCGTGGCCAGCGCGGCACGGCGCGCATCGTAGAAGCGATGCACCGTCCCGGGATCGCGTGCGAGCGCCTGTGGCGTACAGACATCCTCGACCCGATGCCCTTCCCACAGACCATCGGGTCCACGAAAGGTGGCGAGACCGCTCTCCGCGGAGATGCCCGCACCGGTGAGGACGACGATATTGCGAAAGGCCGACACCGTATCGCGATAGCGGATCGACAAATGCCCGGAAAGCCCCCGGCGCCAGCCTGCAAGGGACATCATGTTTCGATCTCTGAAAAAGCGCCGTCGAAACACGGTCTTGGAGTCGGGCAAATCACTCCGATTCGCCTATCCATTTTCCATCAAGAATGTCGATCAACCCGATCAGGACAGCATGGATTCTGCGGGTCGGTTCGAAATCGTCGCTCACGTTAGGGAAAAAGTGAGCAATTCATTCATATTAGGCGCTGTTACATGTTTACGCTTGACGCCCATTGTTCAAATTGAGAAAAAAGTTATCATAATCGAAAATTCCTGGCCCCAACGACAAGAACCGTGGCCAGGGACGCTTTTCTGCGCATCTGCCAAAAAGGGGGGATCACCAATGGCGAATATCATCACACTGGCCGCAAGGCGCCGACGGACTGCCGAAGACATGATGGCGGGAACCGCGCTGGCGGGAGAATTCGGCACGCGCGGCTTCTCCCGCTCGCTGCTGTTGCTCGCGGCCGGCGCCGCGCTCTCCGTCGCCGGCCAGGCGCATGCGCAACAGGCTGCCGAAGCCGAGGTGGAACAGGGTGAAGACATCATCGTCACCGGTTCGCAGATCGCGCGCACCGGCTTCGACACGCCGACCCCCGTCACCGTCGTCAGCACCGCCGACTTCGAACGCGTCGGCGCCCCCAATATCGCCGATGCGCTCAACCAATTGCCCGCGCTGAAAGCGAGCGTCACGCCCGAAGCGACAACCAATCTGTCGAAGCTGTCGGGCGCCAATTATCTCGATCTGCGCGGCCTGACCTATCTGCGCACATTGACGCTGCTCGACGGCAAGCGCCCGACGCCCTCGTCGCCCGAAGGTGTCGTCAATATCAACACCATCCCGCAATCGGTGATCTCCGGCGCCGAAGTCGTGACCGGTGGCGCATCGGCCGCTTATGGTTCGGACGCAGTCGCGGGCGTCGTCAATTTCAAGATCGACCACAAGCTGCAGGGCGTGCGCGGTAGCGCGCAATACGGCATCAGCGACTATGGCGACAATAAGGGCTATCTCGTCAGCCTCGCTGCGGGCACCCGCTTCGCCGACGGTCGCGGCCACATCATCGTCGGCGGCGAAATGGCCGGCAGCAAGGGCATCCCGAACTATGCGGGCCGCGGCTGGGGCGACTATGGCGTCATCGACAATCCGGCGAGCACGCCGACCAACGGCGAACCGACCTATATCCTCGTCAACCAGCCGCGCGATTCGACCGCCTCCTATGGCGGCCTGATCAACAGCGCGACGGGCACCAACGGCACCGCATTGCTGCGCGGCATCCAGTTCGGCGCCGGCGGCTCGACGTCGATGTTCAATTACGGCACGAATCAAACCGCCTTCTCGCACCAGGGCGGCGACGGCGTCTGCGGCATCTGCGACGCGGTGTTGAAGCAACCCTATAAGCGCTGGTCGGCGATCGCGTCCGGCGAATTCGAATTCTCGGAAGCCGCGACTCTCTATGCCACGGGCAGCTATGCACGCTCCGACGTGAAGAATGCCCCGTCGATCACCGGCAACGACCAGATCACCATCCAGGCCGACAATGTCTTCATCCCGGCTTCGGTGCGCTCGATCCTGACCGCCAATCCGACGATCACCAGCTTCACCATGGGTCGCGCCCTCAACGATTATGCGCGCGGCTTCATCAACAAGAAGGCGACGAACTGGCAGGGCATCATCGGCCTGCGCGGCAATATCGGCGGCGGCTGGAGCTATGATGCGTCCTATGCCTATGGCAAGGCGCGCGACTACACCAACTTCGCCGGTGCACGCATCACAGCAAACTGGCGCAATGCTCTCGATGCGATCGACGATCCGCGCACGGCGGGCGTTGTCGATCCGATCTGCCGCTCGACATTGACCAACCCCACCAATGGATGCGTTCCGCTCAACCTGTTCGGCGTGATCGCGCCGGGTCAGCAGGCTGCCGCGATCGATTACATCACCGGCGATTCGATCCGCGACTGGCACATGAAGCAGCAGACCGCGGACCTGATCATCCGCGGCACGCCGTTCTCGCTGCCAGCCGGCGATGTCGGCCTGGCGGCCGGCGTCCACTGGCGCAAGTTCGAGGTCGACGTTCGCTCCGATCCGCTCTCGGCCAGCCGTCCCGGCGGCGCGACGGTGTTCCGCGTCGGCAACACGATCCCCTTCAAGGGCGCACAGGAAGTCAAGGAAGCCTTTGGCGAAGTCCTGATCCCGATTTTCCGCGATCAGCCTTGGGCGAAGAGCCTCGAACTCGACCTCGCCGGCCGTATCACCGATTATCAGACGTCGGGACAGGTCGAGACCTGGAAGGCTGGCCTCAACTACACGATCAACGATGTCGTCCGTCTGCGCGCCACGCGCTCGCGCGACATCCGCGCACCCAACCTGCAGGAGTTGTTCGCCAAGGGCCAGACGCTGATCTATCCGATCACAGATTCGGCGCGCAGCGAAAACTATACGATATCGGGTACGTCGTCGGGCAACCGCTTCCTCGTACCGGAGATCGCGAACACCTTCACCGGCGGCCTCGTCCTGTCGCCGGCGCGCAACCTGCAGGTCTCGCTCGATTATTATAATATCAAGATCGGCGGTGCCGTCGCCGCGCTGAGCGCCCAGCAGATCATCACCCGTTGCAATGGCGGCGATGCCGGTGCGTGCCTGCTCATCACGCGTGAGGCCGCTTCGGGCGGCCTGCCCGGCCGCATCAGCGGCGTCACCCTGGCGCCGGTCAACTTCCAGTCGATCAAGACCTCGGGCCTCGATATCGAGGCGCGGTACCGGACCAGCCTGTGGAACGGCGATCTCGATCTGCGGTTGCTCGCCAACTATATCGACAAGCTGACCCTGGTCGGCGATGGCGGCGCCGCATTCGAGCAGGCGGGCGCGCTGTCGCAGGACTTCATCGACGGCGTCAACGGCTCTCCGCATGTCCGCATCACGGGCACGGCGAGCTACAGCACCGAACGGTTCACCACCGCCCTGACCGGGCGCTGGGTGGGTGGCGGCATCATCACCCGCGACCAGTCCGACTCGACCAAGCCGCCTTTGACGCCGCTGCTCGACAAACTCTATGCCAAGGGTCGTCTCTACCTCGACCTGTCGGCGGAAGTGACCTTGTTCAGGCCGATCGGCAGCGACAGCAAGGTCGCGTTGTTCGGTTCGATCCTGAACGTGCTGAACACCGATCCGCCGATCATGGGCTATGACTGGGCGACCGCACGTCACCTCTACGACGTGATCGGCCGGCAGTTCACCGGCGGCGTCCGCTTCAACTTCTAAATTCCAGGACCCGATAGTCCGCCGCCGCTCCCTTGAGGCGGCGGACCATGCTAGGCGGCAACCTCGGTTGCCGCCTTTTTTTGTCCGGCGATCGCGATATCGCGCGTGTTGCCCGAGCGATGTTTTCGATCTTTGAAAAAACTGGCGACGCAGCGCCTCGGATCGCCCTATTCCCCGCTTTCGGTGCTCGTGGGAACGATCCGCCCCTTTTTCCGATCGAGCCACGCCGGATTCGTCGGACTGCCTCAAAATCGTAGACTGGATCGGGAAAGACAGCTCGCGAAGCCGCATTATCCGGCACGGCTGCGCGTTTAGCACTTGACGCCCATTCTTCTAATTGAGAAAAAATTATCAGAATCGAAAATTTGCCTGACCGCGAACAGGGGCGTGCAGGCGGAGGAGGCTTTTTCCGCAAATCCGCGATACACAGGGGGAACAATAATGCCGAACACTATCTCAACGACCGAAAGGCATCGTCGCATTGCCGGGGCAATGATGGCGGGGACGGCACTCGCGGGGGATTTCCAGATGCACCGGGCATCGCGCTCGCTGCTCCTGCTCGCGGCCGGTGCCGCGCTCTCCGTCGCCGGTCAGGCCCATGCGCAACAGGCCACCGCAGCCGAAGTCGAAACGGGTGAGGACATCATCGTCACCGGTTCGCAGATCGCGCGTACCGGCTTCGATACACCGACCCCGGTCACCGTCGTCAGCACCGCCGACTTCGAACGCGTCGGCGCCCCCAACATCGCCGATGCGCTCAACCAGCTGCCCGCGCTGAAAGCGAGCGTCACGCCGGAAGCGACGACCAACCTGTCGAAGCTGTCGGGCGGCAACTATCTCGATCTGCGTGGCCTGACCTATCTGCGCACATTGACGCTGGTCGATGGCAAGCGCCCGACACCATCCTCGCCCGAAGGCGTGGTCAACATCAACAATATCCCGCAATCGGTGATCGCCGGTGCCGAAGTCGTGACCGGCGGTGCATCGGCCGCTTACGGTTCCGACGCGGTCGCGGGCGTCGTCAACTTCAAGATCGACCACAAGCTGCAGGGCGTGCGCGGCAGCGTCCAGTACGGCGTCAGCGACTATGGCGACAATAAGAGCTATCTCGGCAGCTTCGCCGCGGGCACCCGCTTCGGCGACGGTCGCGGCCATATCATCATCGGCGGCGAAATCGCCGAGAGCAAGGGCATTCCCAACTATGCCGGCCGCGAATGGGGCGACTATGCCGTCATTGCCAATCCGGCGAGCACCACGACAAATGGCGAGCCGACCTTCATACTCGTCAACCAGCCGCGCAGTTCGAACACATCCTATGGCGGTCTGATCAACAGCGCGACAGGCACCAACGGCACCGCGCTGCTGCGCGGCATCCAGTTCCTGGGGGGTGGCCAGACCTCCGCGTTCAACTATGGCGATCTGCAGACCACCAACTCGCATCGCGGCGGCGACGGCGTCTGCGGCATCTGCGATGCGGTGCTGAAGCAGCCCTATAAGCGCTGGTCGGCATTCGGATCGGCGGAATTCGAGTTCTCGCCGGCAGCCACTCTCTATGCCACCGGCAGCTATGCGAATTCCAAGGTGAACAGGGGCGCGTCGATCACCGGCAACGACCAGATCACCATCCAGGCCGACAATGTCTTCATCCCGGCTTCGGTGCGCTCGATCCTGACCGCCAATCCGACGATCACCAGCTTCGTCATGGGCCGGGCCCTCAACGACTATGCGCGCGGCTATATCAACAAGGACACGTATAACTGGCAGGGAATCATCGGCCTACGCGGCAATATCGGTGGATCGTGGAGCTATGACGTGGCCTATGCCTATGGCAAGGGCCGCGACTATACCGACTTTGCCGGCGCCCGGCATACCGCCAACTGGCAGAGAGCGCTCGACGCGGTCGACGATCCGCGCACGCCGGGCGTGGTCGATCCCATCTGCCGCTCGACACTGACCAACCCCACCAATGGCTGCGTTCCGCTCAACCTGTTCGGCGTGATCGCGCCGGGACAACAGGCCGCCGCGATCGACTATGTCACCGGCAGCTCGATCCGCGACTGGCACATGAAGCAGCAGACCGCGGACGTGATCATCCGCGGCGAGCCCTTCTCGCTGCCGGCCGGTGCGGTCGCCATCGCGGCGGGCGTCCACTGGCGCAAGTTCCAAGTGAACGTGCTCTCCGATGAGCTTTCGGCGAGCCGGCCGGGCGGCGCAACGGTGTACCGCGTCGGCAACACCATTCCCTTCGCCGGCACCGAGGAAGTCAAGGAAGCCTTCGGCGAAATCCTGATCCCGATCTTCAGCGACCAGCCCTGGGCGAAGAATTTCGACCTGAATCTCGCCGGCCGCATCACCGACGACAAGACGTCGGGACAGGTCGAAACCTGGAAGATCGGCGCCAACTACACCGTCAACGATGTCGTCCGCCTTCGCGCGACGCGGTCGCGCGACATTCGCGCGCCCAACCTCCAGGAACTGTTCGCCAAGGGCCAGACGCTGATCTATCCGATCACCGATTCGGCGCGCGGAGAGAATTATTCGGTGTCGGGCACCTCGTCGGGCAACCCGTTCCTGAAGCCGGAGATCGCGAACACCTTCACCGGCGGCCTCGTGCTGTCGCCGGCACGCAACCTCCAGATCTCACTAGACTATTATAATATCAGCATCGAGGGTGCGGTCGCGGCGCTCAGCGCGCAGCAGATCATCACGCGTTGCAACGATCAGGCCGATGCCGGTGCGTGTCTGCTCATCACGCGCGACGCGGGCGGCGGCCGCATCTCCGGCGTGAAGCTTGCGCCGGTCAACTTCCAGTCCATCAAGACCGAAGGCCTCGATGTCGAGGCGCGTTACCGGACCAGCTTCTGGAACGGCAATGTCGATCTGCGCGTGCTGGCCAACTACGTCAACAAGCTGACCTTGATCGGCGACGGCGGCGTGAAGACCGAGATGGCGGGCGCCCTCTCGCAGGTCTTCATCGACGGCATCAACGGCTCGCCGCATCTGCGCGTCACCGGCACCGCGGGCTACAGCACCGATCAGTTCAACGTGAACCTGACCGGCCGCTATGTCGGCGGCGGCATCGTCACCCGCGACAAGCCGGTGGCGACCAAGCCCTATCCCGCGCAGATCACCGACAAGCTCTATGTCAACGGCCGGCTCTATCTCGACCTTTCGGGCGAAGTGACGCTGTTCCGTCCGGCGGGCAGCGACAGCAAGATCGCGCTGTTCGGTACGATCCTGAACC
>JASBTC010000242.1 GCA_030148625.1 Sphingobium sp.
TACGGCACCAAGTTCGCCGACGATCGCGGACATTTCATGGTCGCGGCCGAATATGTCGACGACAAGGGCGCCTGGGGTCGTGACGGCAGCGAGCGACCGAATCTCGACGCTTCGCTGTTCTCGCTCAACGGCCAGCTCTCGCTCCAGAACAATGTGAACTACGCCAACGCCACGCCGGGCGGAATCATCATGACCGGCATTCTCGGCGGCCAGGCGTTCAATCCCGACGGCACGCTCAGCCGGTTCGGCTATGGCGCCGTCAACAGCCCCAGCGCGCCGAACCTGCCGGGTACGCTGCCCACCACCACGATCGGCGGCAACGGGCGCAGCCAGTACGACTATCTGAGCGTGTCTTCGCCCTATGAGCGTTTCAACGTCTTCGCGCGGGCCAGCTACGAAGTCAGCGACGCCGCCAAGATCTGGATCGACGGCAGCTATACGAAGATCCAGGCCAATTTCAGCTTCTTCCCCGATATCGCCCGGGTGAACCCCATGACCGCGACGTCGGCGGCATCGGGCGGGTTCGTCATCCAGCGCGACAATGCCTATCTCTCGCAGACGATCCGGAATCAGCTCACCGCCGCGGGCGAGACGAGTTTCCGCCTCGGCCGCATCCTCGCCGATATCGGTCCGATGGGTCTGCTGACCTATGGCTATGAGCGCGAGAACAAGGAAGGCGCGATCGGCATCGACGGCAATCTGGGCGGTAGCTGGAAATACAGCGCCTATTATGGCCATGGCGAAGCGACCAATTGGCAGACGCTGAAGAACCAGCGGATCACCGCCAATTTCGCCAATGCGATCGATGCGGTCGCCGGTCCCAATGGGCCGATCTGCCGGATCGCGCTGACCAATCCCAACACGCCCTGCCGCCCGCTCAATATCCTGGGCGAAGGCAATGCGTCGGCCGACGCGATCGCCTACGCCTTCGGCAACGGATCGAACCGGACCGTAACCAAGCTCGACACGACGGGCGTCAGCCTGCGCGGCGATCTCTTCTCGACCTGGGCCGGACCGGTCTCGATCGCGGTCGGTGCCGAAGCGCGCTGGGAAAGCCAGGTGACCGGCGATGTCGACCCCCTGTCCAAGACCGGCTCGTTCGCGACGCTCAACTTCAGCAGCCTGAAGGGCGGTTTCAACGTCAAGGAAGGCTTTGCCGAAGTCGTGCTGCCGCTGCTCAATGCGGAAGGTACGGCGACGCTCGATCTGAACGGTGCAGCGCGCTACAGCGATTACAGCAATAGCGGCGGTATCTGGTCGTGGAAGATCGGTGCGACCAGCAAGCTGTTCGACAGCGTGCTGCTGCGCGCCGTCCGCTCGCGCGACATCCGCTCGCCCAGCATCGGCGAACTCTTCACGACACGCACCACCAACATCCAGACGATCACGGATCCGAAGCGGAACAAGGAAGTCTACGAGGTCTTCCGCTATGGCGGCGGCAATCCCGATCTGGTGCCCGAAATCGCCGAAACGACGACGATCGGCGCGTCCTTCTCGCCGAAGTTCATTCCCCGGTTCAATTTCTCGGTCGATTTCTACAAGATCAAGATCGACAAGGTGATCGGATCGCTGACCGCGCAGGACATCATCAACCAGTGCGACAAGGGCAATCAGATACTGTGCGCCGCGATCATTCGTGAATCCGCAGCGGCGGATTCACGGATCAAGGAAGTCCGTGCGACCAACCTGAACCTGGCCAGCTACAAGACCCAGGGCATCGATTTCGAGGCGTCCTATGTCCAGCCGCTCGATGCGGGTTCGCTGCGCTTCCGCGCGCTGGCGACCTATGTCGACAAGCTGATCATCAATGACGGTCTCAGCACCTATGACCGTGCCGGCGATGTCGGCGACAATGCCGCCTTCACCACGCCGAAATGGCGCGGCACCGGCAGCATCACCTATCAGGGCAATGACGTGAACGTCGACCTGCGTGTCCGCTATGTCGGCGGCGGCAAATACAACCATCTCCAGGCGATCACGAACAACGACATCAAGAGCCGCACCTATGTGGATCTTGGCGCCCAGTTCAATGTGGCCGAGAATTTCTCGCTGAACGCCACCGTCAACAACCTGTTCGATCGTGCGCCGCCGTACGTGACCTACACGTCGGCGATCTACGATGTGATCGGCCGCTATTTCCAGGTCGGTGCAAAAGTTCGTTTCTAGGCTTCCCTTGGCCTAGAGCGTGCGGCCCGCGGAGCTCCCGGCTCCGCGGGCCGCGTTGTTTCAGGGGGTGATACGCACCTCGTGTCATTCCCGCTTTCGCGGGACGCGGAGTCCCCCCACTGTCATTCCCGCGCAGGCGGGAATCCAGCTTTTCCGTGAAGCGTCAGAAAAAGAAGAAGCTGGCTTCTCGCTTTCGCGGGAATGCCAGGATGGCAGGTCACGGCCGCGGCACGCCCTTATCGGGCCAGCCGGCGCGGCGTTTCTCAGCGGCGACCATCTCCGCCACATCGGCCAGCAGCTTCTTCGCATCGTAGATGATGCCGTCCTTCACGGTGTAGCTGACGCCGCCCACCCGTTCCTGCTTCTGCGTCGCCTCGTTGAGGCGCGGCGTGCCGGTGCCGTAGAGCGTCTTGAAGTTCTGGAGCGGATTCTCCTTCACCAGCACGATATCGGCCAGCCGCCCGACGAGCAGCGCGCCGATCGGCGGCTCCGCGACGCCCTTGGGCTCGTAGATCGTCAGCGCGCCGTTCCATGTCGCCGCCTGGACCACTTCCAGCGGATCGAAGCCGGCTTCCTGGAGCAACTCCATCTCCTCGGGATAGCCGAAGCCGTAGGTCTTGAAGATGAAACCGGAATCGGTGCCGATCGTCACCCGGCCGCCGATATTCTTGTAATCGTTCACCAGCCGCATGTAGCGATCGTAGAAGCGCCGCCACTGCACCTCGATCCGCGTCGTCCAGTCGAAGAAATAGGATCCGTGATTCTCGCGGTTCGACTGGAAATAATCCCAGAGCTGCGGCGTGGTATAGCTCTCGTGCCAATCGGCGTTGCGCGCGCGCATCAGGTCGCGCGAGGCGGCATAGATCGTCATCGTCGGATCGAAAGTGACGTTGTTGGCCTTTTGCTCGCGCAGATAGGCCTTCCACTCGTCCGATCCGGGCTCATAGGTCTGGTCCCAGATATCGGCGACCTCGGCGAAGCGATATTGCTCGTCGTTGAAATTATAATCGGTCGAATAATGCTGGACCGCGCCGTTCTTCAGCAGCGATTCCATATGGCCGTAGAAATGGGTGACGGTGCCCAGCCCCATCGCGCCCGCCTTGCGCGCGTCGATGCGCGACAGTCCGGTCTGCGTCAGATGCGCGGTGGTGCCCAGCCCCAGCTTGCGTGCTTCCTCCACCACGCCCTTGAACGCCGCCGGGCTGAAATCGGCGGGCAGCATGATCTTCACGCAATCGACGCCCTGCTTGGCCGCCCATTGCGTCCAGGCGCGCGCCGCCGCCTCGCCATCGATCGGCTTGCCGCCCCAGCCCACGCCGTCACCGGGGCGCTGGCAGGCGAAGATGCGCGGCGCCGCGATCTCGTTGGCGGCCGAACGGCGCTTCTCGCTCAGCGACACTTCCAGCGGCGCCAGCGGCACGCTGCGGACGGAGGTTACACCATGCGCCAGCCACAGCTTGTAGGAATAGCCAAGGTCCGGCGCCTTGTCGGTGCCGCTGCCATGGGCGTGCATGTCGATGAAGCCGGGCAGCGCATACATGCCGGTGGCGTCGAGTTCGTAATCGGCGTCGCTCGGCGCGCGGCCGTCCTTGAGCGGCAGGCCCGGCGTACCCGCCGGCCGCATCGCGGTGATGCGGTTATTCTCGACGACGATGTCGATCGGGCCGCGCGGCGGCGATCCCGTGCCGTCGATCACGGTGACGCCACGGATCACCATCTTGCGGAACGGGCCAAGCCCTTCGCCGGGCCGCCGGGCGGGCGCGGGCACCACGCCCGCGTTCAGCGCCTTGGTCTCGCTCGGCCCCGCCGCGGGCGCGGACTGGCCATGCGCCATCGCCGCCCCCGTCGTGACGAGCACGGCGGCGGCGCCCGCCAGCCACAAGCCCAGGTCCTTCTTTCGCATCGCTTAACCCCCTGACAGTCTGATCCTCGTGTCAAAGGGTTACGCGGTCGATCGTCAGGACGCCACCACCGATCGATCGCCCCAGAAGCCGGGCGCGGGCACGACCACCCTGCCCCCTTCGGCGAGCGAGATGCCGCCCGGGAGATCGGATTGCAGCCACAGCGGCGCGTCGACATCGACATAGTCGGCATGCGCCGCGACGCGCAGGGCCGGGGCGATCGACAGCGAGGTCGACATCATGCAGCCGACCATCACGCCCATTTCCCGCGCGCGCGCAGCCGCGAGCAATTGCAGCGCCTCGGTCAGGCCCCCGGTCTTGTCGAGCTTGATGTTGACCATGTCGTAGCGATCGGCCAGCCGTTCGACATCGGCGGCGACGTGGCAGGATTCGTCGGCGCAGATCGGCACCAGCGACTTGAAGCCGAGCAGATCGCCGTCCTGGTCGGCGGGCAGCGGCTGTTCGACCATGCGGATGTCGAGCTCCACCAGCGCCGGCTGCAATTGTTCGAGCAGCTCGATCGACCAGCCCTCATTGGCGTCGACCACCAGGCGCGAGCCGGGCAGCGAGGCGCGAACGGCGCGCAGGCACGCCTCGGTATCCTCGCCGTTGGACTTGATCTTGACCAGTTCGATGCCGCGCAGCTCCTTCGCCGCCTCGCCCATCTTCTCGGGCGTGTCGAGGCTGACGGTGAAGGCGGTGTGGATCGCCGGCAGCGGCGCGGAGAGCAGCGCCACCGCATCGGGCACGCCCAACGCGGCATCCAGATCCCACAAAGCGCAATCGACCGCATTGCGTGCCGCGCCCGCCGGCAGCAGCGTGCGAAGCTGTTCACGCGTCGCGCCCTCGCGCAGCGCGTCGCCCACCGCCTGGATCTGGGCGAGCGCGCTTTCGGCGGTCTCGCCATAACGGGCATTGGGCGAACATTCGCCGCGCCCGATCACGCCACCCTGATCGATCGTTACCGTGACGACGTCGATCGCGGTACGGACGCCGCGCGAGATGCGGAACGGCTTGTTGAGCTGCCAGCGTCCGATTTCGGCGTTCAGGCCGCGAAGCATTGCACGATCCTGTCGACGATCCGGTCAACGCCCATCGCCACCGGGTCCTGCGCGGGCAGGCCCAGCAGGTCCTCCGCCTCGGCGCAGGCACGCTTGGCGGCCTCGGCATCCATGCCCCAGGTGTTGAGCGACACGCCCACCGCGACCACGTCCGGATTGGTCAGCCGCGCGGCTTCCAGATTGCGATCGAGGCAGGTGCGGAGATCGGGGATCGGGTGCCCTTCCAGGAAACGGATGCGCGTGCGGCCCGCCTGGTGGCAGAGCACCAGCGCGTCGGCCTGCGACCCGTGGAGCAGGCCCAGCGAAACGCCGGCATAGGAGGGGTGGAACAGCGAACCCTGGCCCTCGATCAGATCCCAGCCGCCATCCTCGCGCGCGGGGGAGATCCATTCGGCACCGCCCGAGATGAAGTCGGCGACCACCGCGTCGATCGGCACGCCCGCGCCGGCGATGAAGATGCCGGTCTGGCCGGTCGCGCGGAAATCGGCGGCGATCCCGCGCGCCTTCATCTCACGCTCCAGCGCGAGCGTGGTGTACATCTTGCCGACCGAGCAATCGGTGCCCACCGCCAGCAGGCGCTTGCCCGCACGCGGCTTGCCGTTGCCGACGGGGATGTTCGCGGGCGGCTCACGCACGTCGAACAGGCTCAGATTGGCGGCCTCCGCGGCTTCGCGGATCTCCGGGCTCGCGGTCAGGCGCTGATGCAGGCCAGATGCGACGTTCAGCCCGGCGCGCAGCGCAGACACCGCGAACGCGATCGTTTCCGCCGACATGAAGCCGCCCGAATTGGCGAAGCCGATGATCACGGTCTTGGCGCCCTGGGCCACCGCTTCCTCGACAGTCATCTGGGGCAGGCCGATGCTGACGGTGCCGCCCGCGTCGCGCGCTTCACCCAGGCAGAGTTCGGGCCGCCAGGCAGCGACGCCCCGCGCGGTCTTGACCGAAAGCTCGTCGGTCGCGCTGCCGAGATACAGGAGATAGGGATGTGGAATCACTGGAACCTCGCGAACATTGTCTCTGTTTTGGATGTGGCCATGATCTCGTTCACAATCCACTCCGCGCCAATCCCCAAAGGCGGACAGGAAGTATAGACGTCGGTTATGATCGGGGGGCACCCCCCAGGGCTACGCTCGCGCGGGGGGTGACGATCGCGCCGCTTCCAGCGCGCCGCGTACGGTCTCCAGGAATTTGCTGGCGAGCTGCGACAGCGGCCGATCAGCCAGATGGATGCCGAACACGTCGAACGCGACCTTGTCGGCCAGCGGGCGATAATCGAGCTCGGGCGTCAGCCGCGCCAGCGCGGTATATTCGTCGACGACGGCATAGCCCGCGCGCCGCTGCACCAGCGCGGCGGCGACGAAATAGGTCTGCACCAGGATACTCGACGGGCCGAAGGCGTCGTCGGTGACGAAACGGTTGAACAGGGTGCCGACCGAACCGGCATTGACCAGCCGGATCAGGTTGAGATCGCCCATCATGTCGAGCGAGATGCGCTCGGGCGCATCGGGCAGGTCGGCGCGGTGATAAAGCACGACAAGCTCGCCCGATCCCAGCTTCACTTCGGCCAGCCGGGGATTGCGTGGCGCGTCATAGGCGACGGCGATGTCGCAATTCCGTTCGTAGAGCGCGCGCGCGATATCCTCATTGTGCAGCGTCTTGATGTCGAACGAGACGTCGGGGTGATCGCGGCGGAAGCTGGCGACCGCGGCGGGCGCGACATCCAGTCCCAGCGAATGGAGCACCGCCAGGCGCAAATGCCCCTCCGCGCCGCGCCGCAGATTCTTGGCGGTCTCGTGCAGAGATTCGATGCGCATGTGCACGTCTCGCGCATCGTTGAACAGGATATGCGCCTCGTCGGTCGGGATCAGCCGCCCCTTGACCAGGCGGAACAGCGGAAAGCCGATCCGACTCTCGGCATGGCGCAGCACCTTGCTGACCGATGGCTGCGACACCTGAAGCACGCGCGCCGCGCCGCTGACCGACCCGGCCTGATAAACCGCGTGGAACACTTCGATATGACGGAGATTCATCAGGGCCATGGCGGTTTCACTATGCATTCCGCGGGGCCCGTCGGCAACAGCCGGTGCGCGCAATCGATAGCCTGCGTCTATGGTGCGTGGAATGATCTTCGCTTGTCCGCGCGCACCGATCGGCGATGCTCCGCGGATAAGGGATAATGGGGGAAATGCTGCGTGATGCGATCCAAGCGAAGGAAGGGAGTGCGAGCCCGTCTGCCGGCTGCGCTTCTGGCGGCCGCCGCGTTGCCGGCAGCCGCTGCGGCGCCCGAACGCGCCGACACGATCGTGATCCGCGGCGGCACCATCTATGACGGCACGTCGCAGACGCCCGTCATCGGCGACGTGGTGATCAAGGGCGACCGGATCGTCCATGTCGGCCACGCGGGAAAGATGCGCTATCGTAACGCGCGCGTGATCGACGCCACGAACATGATCGTCACGCCGGGCTTCATCGACACCCATACCCATTCCGACCGGTTCATCATGGGCGACACGCCCGAATTGCGGCTGAACCTGCCCTGGATGATGCAGGGCGTGACGACGATCTTCACCGGATCGGACGGCAACGGCCAGCCCGGCGGCACCGTCGATGTCGGCGGTTTCCTGTCGCATGTCGAAACCGCTGGCCACGGCCTCAACGTCGCGGCCTATGTCGGCTTCGGCGCGGTCCGCCAGGCAGTGCTAAAGTCCGACGCGCGCGCGCCCGACGATGCCGAGCTCGGCCGCATGAAGGCGATGGTGGCGAAGGGGATGTGCGAAGGCGCGCTGGGCTTGTCGACCGGCCTGTTCTATGCCCCGCAAAGCTTCGCCAAAACGGAAGAGGTGATCGCCGTCACCCGCGAGGCGGCGGTGCGCGGCGGCTTCTACGACACCCACCAGCGCGACGAATCCTCGGACAGTATCGGCCTGCTCAACTCGGTCCAGGAAGTGATCCGGATCGGCCGCGAAACCGGCATCCCCGTCCATTTCTCGCATTTCAAGGCGGCCGGCCCCGGCGTGCACGGCAAGTCGGTCGACATGATCGGCGCCGTCGAGGCGGCGCGCGCCGAAGGCCTCAAGGTCACCGCCGATCAATATCCCTGGGCCGCCTCGCAAACCAGCCTGGCCGCGCTGCTGGTGCCGCGCTGGGCGGTCGCCGGCGGTATGGAGGCGTTCCGCAAGCGGCTGGACGATCCCGCGCTCGCGGCGAAGATCAGGCAGGACATGGCGGCCAGCCTGAAGCTGCGCGGCGGCCCCTCCACCATGTTGCTGCCGAGCAAGAACAAGCCCTGGACGGGCAAGCGCCTCGCCGAGATCGCGGGCGAATGGAATGTCGATCCGATCGAGGCGGCGCTGCGCGTCATCCTCGATCCCGACGGCGCCAATTCGGCCATCTCGTTCGGCATGCACAATGACGACATCACCCGGTTGATGAAACAGCCCTGGGTGATGACCGGATCGGACGGTTCGCAGGGCCATCCGCGCATGTACGCCACCTATCCCGAGAAATATGCGCGCTACGTACTGGCGGAAAAGGCGATCTCGCTCGCCGATTTCATCAATTCGAGCAGCGGCCGCGTCGCCGACACCTTCAGGCTCGACCGGCGCGGCCATCTGCGCCCCGGCTATTTCGCCGATATCGTCGTCTTCGACCCGGCGGCCTATCGCCCGAAAGCCGATTATGTGAATGCAGATCGCCTGAGCGAAGGCGTGCGCACGCTGCTCGTCAACGGCACGCTGGCGATCGATGGCGGCAAGCCCACGGGCGCCACCGCCGGACGCGCGCTGCGCAAGACCCCACCCGCCGGAACCTGCACATGACCGGCAAAGGCGGCGCGATCCCGCGCTACTGGTTCGATATTCCGCTGTGGAAGCGCATCCTGGGCGCGTTGATCGTCGGCGTACTCGTCGGCTGGCTATGGGGTGATGGCGCGGCGCAGATCAAATGGATCGGCGACCTGTTCGTCCGCCTGATCCGCATGCTCGTGGCGCCGCTCGTCTTCGTCATCATCGTCTCGGGCATCTCCGCGCTGGGCGATCCGCGCAAGCTGGGCTCGATCGGCGTCAAGACGCTGGGCCTGTTCCTGCTGCTGACGATGATCGGCGCGGTGATCGGGCTGTCGATCGGCACGCTGATCCAGCCGGGCGCCGGCGTCTCGCTGGCGGGCGCGACAAGTGCTTCGATGCAGCAGGCCAAGCCCTTCACCGAACAGATGATGTCGATCATCCCGCTCAATCCGATCCGCGCGATCGCCGATGGTGAGATGATGTCGATCATCTTCTTCGCGATCCTGTTCGCGATCGGCATCCTCGTCGCCGGCCCGAGCGGAAAGATCGTCGCCGATGTCTTCCACGGCGCGACCGCCGTGATGCTGAAGCTGGTCGGCATCATCATGGAGACCGCGCCGTTCGGCGTCTTCGCGCTAATGGCGACACTCGTTGGCACCAGCGGGTTCGGCGCCTTCACCAGCATCTTCTGGCTGGCGCTGTGCGTCGTGCTGGGATCGGCGGTGCAGACGCTGTTCGTGCATGGCGGGCTGGTCCGGCTGGGTGCATGGCTGCCGGTGCTGCCCTTCTTCAAGGGATCGTCGGACGCGCTGCTCGTCGGCTTCTCCACCGCCTCCAGCTCCGCCACCCTGCCGGTCGCCATGTCGGTCGCGGAGCATAATCTGGGGATCAAGCCGCCCGTCACCTCCACCGTGCTGCCGCTGGGCGCGACGATGTGCATGGACGGATCGGCCATGTATATGGGGCTGCTCTGCATGTTCGCGGTGCAGAGCTTCGGCATCATCCTGTCGCCGTCGGACTATGCGCTGCTGTTCTTCTCGATCGTCAGCGTCACCATGGGCGTCGCCCCCATCCCCTCAGCCGCGCTGTTCCTGCTGGTCGCAGTGCTGTCGGGCGTCGGCATCAGCCCGGAACAGACCGCCTTGCTCGTCGGCTTCATCCTGCCGATCGACCGGCCGCTCGACATGATCCGCACCATCCCCAACGTCTCCAGCGACCTGGCGGCAGCGACCACCGTCGCGCGCTGGGAGAACGAGATCGACCTCGACATCTATCGCGCCGCGCCCGTCGAATGACGGTGGCCATCATCACGAACAGGAGCCCCGCATGCCAGCCTTGAAATCCACCCTGATCTCGGCGCTTCTCGCCGGCGCCGCACTTTCCGCCCCCGCGATCGCCGCGCCCGACGACAGCGCGGCGCGCGTCGACGCGATCTTCGCACCCTGGTCGGGCGGTGCATCGCCGGGCTGCGCGGTCGGCGTGGCGAAGAACGGCAAACCGGTGCTGCAACGCGCCTATGGCCTGGCGGATCTGGAGCTGGACGTGCGCGCCAATCCCGCCAGCGTCTATGAAGCGGGATCGACATCAAAGCAGTTCGCCGCCGCCGCGCTGCTGATGCTGGAGCGCGACGGCAAGCTGAGCCTGAACGACGATGTCCGCAAATACATCCCGGAACTGCCAGATTACGGCAAGACCATCCAGCTTCGCCACATGGTCAGCCATATCAGCGGCCTTCGCGACTGGGGCTCGGTCGCCGCGCTCGAAGGCTGGCCGCGCAACAGCCGCACCGCCGCCAACGAGCATGTGCTGGAGATCGCGCGCCGCCAAAAGGGCCTGAACTTCGCGCCCGGCGACTATTATCTCTACAGCAACACCAACTTCAACCTGATGGCGATCATCGTCCAGCGCGTGAGCGGGCAGACGCTGGCCGAATTCGGCCGCAAGCGCATGTTCGAGCCGCTGGGCATGACGCACACGCAATGGCGCGACGATCATGCCCGGCTCGTTCCCGGCCGCGCCAAGGCCTATGGCAAGAACGCCGACGGCTATTATATCGATAACGTCATCGAAGACGCCTATGGCAATGGCGGCCTGCTCACCACCGTCGGCGACCTGCTGATCTGGAACGAGGCGCTCGACCGCAACACGCTGGGCATTTCGGAGAAGCTGGCGACGCGCGCCGTGCTCAACGACGGCAAGCCGATCGCCTATGCCGCCGGGCTCGTCCAGCTCGAGCATGACGGCCAGCAGGAGATAGCGCATTCGGGCGCGACCGGCGGCTATCGCGCCTGGGCGGCACGCTATCCCGCGCAGAAACTGTCGATCGCGTTGCTGTGCAACGCCGCCGACGTGAACACCACCGCGATCGGCCACCGCGTCGCGGACATCTTCCTGCCCCCGGCGGCACCGGCCAAGCCCTATGTCGCCAAGGGCCCCTTCCCGTCCGGCCTCTATGCGGAGGTCCGGACGGGCTTTCCCGTCCGCATCGACGCCACCGCCACGGGCATCACCGCCGACGGCCGCGCGCTCGACCCCGTCTCGCCGGGCCGGTGGGACGCGGGCGGCGGCGACTTCATCTTCGGCAAGGACGGCAGCCTCTCCCGCCTGACGCGCGAGGGCATCATGGTCCCTTATCGCAAGGTCGATCCGGTCACGCTGCAGGGCGCCGCCGATTTCACCGGCCGCTTCGCCAGTATCGACAATCCGGTGGCGCTGATCGTCTCCGGCGACGGCAACGGCATCGCGATCAACCGCCCGGGCTGGCCGCCGCTCAAGCTGACGCCCTCCTACAAGGACGTGTTCGAAAGCGAGATGGGCTTGATCAGCTTCGTCCGCGACGGCGCGGGCAAGGTCACCGGCCTGAAGGTCAGCGACGGCCGCGCCTATGACATGGTGTTCGAGCGTTCGGGGGGATAGTTTCCGCTCCTCACTCCCTCTCCCTCTTCAGGGGGAGAGGGCCGGGGAGAGGGGGAAGTCGGGGCAGGATGGAATGCCGACGCCAAAGCCTCTCCCGACTCCCCCCTCTCCCGGTCTCGCTAGCTCGACCACCCTCTCCCCCCTGAAGAGGGAGAGGGGGATAGGTTCTACCGCGCCGGCAGCGCCACCCGTCCCGCGCCCAGCGGATGGTCGCGCGTATAGAGATGGACGAACAGCCGCCCGGCGGCGAGGTCCGCACGGGCGCGGGTGTCGAGGCGGATTTCGGACGCGCCCGTGCGCTGGCCGGCGCGCAGCAGCAGCGCGATCACCGCGCCCGGCTTGCCCTCGTCGCTGCGCTGCAGAGTCAGCGCCACGGGCTCGTCGCGGCCAAGCCCCGCGATCCGCGCGTCGAAACGGAGATCGGCGGTCAGCGGATCATAAGTGAAGGCGATGTTCGCGGCCGGCGCGCCCGCCGTCTTCACCGTGAAGCGCGCCGCGCCGGGCGCCTTGCCGTTCACCAGCGCCGGGGTGCTGAACGGCGGGGTGCGCGGATGCGCGGCCTGTTCCCAGCCATAGGCAAGGTTGAGCAGCCGCTGTTCGTCGAACGGGCGGCCGAGCAAGTCGAGCCCGACGGGCAGCGCGTTCGCGCTCAGCCCCAGCGGGATCGCCATGGCGGGCAGGCCGGTCTCCGAACTCATCGCACAGGTGCCGATGCCGAACGCCTCCGCGCCCCAGAAGAGCGGCGGCTGCATCGCGCTGGGATAGGCGAGCACGTCGACCTTCGCCTTCTCCATCGCGTCCAGGATCATCTTGCGCGCCACGTCGCGCTTCGCCAGCGCCTCGGCATAGGCCTTTTCGTCGCGCTTGTCGGTGGTGGCGCGGATCTTCAGCCGGGCGTCGATCGCCTCATGCGTCAGCCCCTTGCCCGCCATGTCCGCGATCGAGGCGACCGGCGCGCCGGGATGCTTCGCCAGATAGTCGGCGAAATCGAAGCGGAATTCATGCGCGATCACGCTCGCCGCCTTCAGCACCGGCTCCAGGTCGGGCAGCGCCACATCGACCAGCTCGGCGCCCTGCGCCTTCATCGCCTCCAGCGCCTCGTTGGTCCTGTCGCGCATCGCGCCGTCGAACAGCTCGGGCGTCAGCAGCGCGCGCAGCACGCCGATGCGCGCGCCCTTCAGCGCGCCCGGCCGCAGCCCGGCGGCATAGGCGGGCGCGGGCCGCCCCTTCATCGCCGCGGTCACCGGATCGGCGGGATCGGCGCCCACCGTCGCATCCATCATGATCGCGAGATCGGTCACGCTGCGCGTCATCGGCCCGGCCTCGTCCTGCGTGGAGGACAGCGGGATCACGCCGGCGCGGCTGGAAAGCCCGGCGGTGCCGCGCATGCCGAACAGGCTTTGATAGGCGGCGGGCACGCGGATCGATCCGCAGGTGTCGCTGCCCATGCCGGCTGCCGCGAAGCTGGCGCCGATGCTCGCCCCAGTGCCGCCGCTCGATCCGCCCGGCGAGCGCCGCGGATCATAGGGATTGCGCGTTTCGCCGGTGAGCGACGCCACCGTCATCACGCTCATCGCCAGTTCGTGCATCGTCGTCTTGCCGAGGATGATCGCGCCCGCGTCGCGCAGCCGCTTCACCTGAAAGGCGTCGACCTTCGTACGATAGGTGGCGAGGGCGAGCGTCCCCGCCGATGTCGGCATATCGGCGGTCGCATAATTGTCCTTCACCAACACCGGAATGCCGTGGAGCGGGCCGCGTGGCCCCTTTTCGGCGCGCTCACGATCGAGCGCCGCCGCTTCCTCCAGCGCGTCCGGGTTCAGCGTCACGATCGCATTGAGCGCCGGTCCCCGATGATCATAGGCGGCGATGCGATCGAGATAAGCCTGGACGAGCTGGCGCGAGGTGACGCGCCGTTCCGCCATCGCCGTCTGCAGATCGGGGATCGACGCCTCGAACACTTCGAACGACGCCGCCTTGCGTTCGGCGGCGGCGGTCGCGGCGGGGGCAGCCGCGATCAGCAGCGCGGTCAGGAGCCAACGGGTTCGCATCAGGATTTCACCACCTTGTTCTCATTTCAGTCAATCGACGCGACGAAAACGGAGCACGCCGGCACGACGCCGATCGTCACCCAGTGCAAAGCCGCGCTGGTCGTTGTCTGGGACGATCTTGAACGTCCGGCCGGTGAAGGATCCGTCCGGTGTCTTGCTCAGTTCCACCACGCGATGGCCTCCCGGCCCGCCGGGTTTGGGAGAGATGGTGACGGTCAGCTTGTCCGCGCCGTTCGGTGCCAGCGTGTAGAAGACCGGCAGGTCGGGGCTGTCATAGCGGCCCGCCAGCGAGACATCCGCCTCGCGCATCGACGGCAATACACCCAATATGTCGACGATCATGTTCGCCATTTTCGCAGGCGTCGCCGTGCCGTTGTTGCACAGGATATGGATTGCCGCCTTGCGGTCCGGCAGCCAGGCAACGGCGTTCTTGAAGCCTTCGCCCGAACCGCCATGCTGCACCCAGGGGCCGTTGAGCATCACCCCGCCGGCATAGATCGCGTCCGGCTGATTAGCGGGCCGGCCGTCAGTCAGCTTGCCCGGCTCAAGCATGATCTGGCGGATCGCCGGGGTCCACACCTTGTGGCCGAAATTGAAGTCGTAATCATATTTCACGAGATCGTTGATCGTGAAGACCGCGCCACCGGCACCGCCATAGAGCGGATGGGTATCGGCCAGCTTGAACCCGTCGCCTTCGGGCACATAACCATGCGCCGCATTGGCATCGGCCGTGCGGGCACCGTTCAGCACGAATGTCCGTTTCATGCCCATCGGCGCGAAGATTTTCGTCTTCATATAATCGGCAAAGGGCGTGCCCGACACGCGCTCGACGATCTCGGACAGCAGCAGATAGCCGCCGTTCGAATAGCGATATTGCGTGCCCGGCACGAATGCGGTGTCGGGCTGCGACATGACCAGCTTGAGCGACACCGCACGGCTCACCGCGGTCGCGGTCTCATAGCCGGCATAGGTGCCAAGTTCGAGCAGATCGCGGACGCCCGAGGTGTGATGGATCAGCATCGCGACCGTCACCGGCACGCGATATTCCGGCATCTCGGGCAGATATTTGCGGATATCGTCGTTCAACCCGATTTTTCCGGCGACGACGAGCTGGGCGATCGCGAGCACGGTGAACTGCTTGGCGACCGACGCAGTGTACATCTGCGTATCGGCATCGAGCGGCCTTTTCGCCGCGATGTCCGCGGCGCCATCCGCGACGAACAGCTTGATCTTGCTGTCCTGCAAGACCGAGATCGCGCATCCCGGCGCGTCGAGCCCCTTGGTATTGCCGATGACCGCGCGGATCTTCTCAGCTTCGGGCGAAGGGGGAGAGAGAGTCAGGGGCGTTGCGTGCACCGACGACGCAAGCGCCACCATCACCAATGCCGTGACAAATCTTGCCATGCCTGCTCCCCGTTTTCCACGATCCGCGCCCGCCCTTCGCCATCATGGCTTCCCCCGGCGGCGCGCGCGGATTAGTCCTGCCCGCGCGGCACAACGCCAGAACAAAGAGATAGGCAGCCCATAGCCGCAAGCTATGCACGCAACCGGGGGATCCAATGCAGAGCAACCGC
>JASBTC010000246.1 GCA_030148625.1 Sphingobium sp.
CCCGCGCCCTGCAGGATCGGCTTCAGCACGCCGAAGAAGTCGATCTCGTTGCGCGTGTCAATCTTGTCGACGCCAGAATAGAGCCCGGCCACCGCGTTGAAGCGGTCGCCCTTGAAGTTCAGGCGCAGATCCTGGTTGAAATTCTTGCTGAACGAATTGTAGCGCAGCGCGCAGACGCTGTTGGGCGAGCCGTCGCAGTCGAACGGCGAGTTGCGATATTTGCCCGTGTCATAGCCGGTAATCGAGGTCAGCGAGAGGCTATCGCTGAGTTCGATCGCGACATTGAGCGCAAAGCCCTGCGACGAGGTGTAATAGCGTCCGCCCGTGTCGGCGGCGACCTCATTCTTGCCGAGCGGGGCACCGCCGTTCTGCGCCGGATCGAAGCGCGAATAGCCGAGCACGTCGCGGCCCTCGGCCAGCTGGCCCAGAGCATAGGGATTGGGCGCCAGCGGATTGTCGCGCGCGAAATAGCCCTTCAAGTTGATGTCGATCGTATCGGTCGGTTTCCAGCGGAGTGAAGCGCGCCCCGCAACCGTGTTTGTCGTGCCGACATGGCGATCCTGGACCGGATTATATTGCCAGCCGTCGCCCTTGGCATAGGTGCCGGCAAAACGGATGCCGAGCTTGTCGGGGATCAGCGTCGCCTCGACCGCACCCTCGACAGTCTTGGTATCGTAATTGCCGTAGCCGAGGGTGATCGTGCCCTCATTGCCGTCGAGCTGCGGCTTGTTGCTGAAGAAGCTGATCGCGCCGCCGGTTGTGTTGCGGCCATAGAGAGTACCCTGCGGCCCGCGCAGCACCTCGACGCGTTCGAGGTCGTAGAGCTGCTGGCCGTGGCTCGCGCGGAAGCTCTGATAGACTTCGTCGACATAGACACCGACCGGCGAGGCGGTGGAGGCGGAAAATTCGTTCGCGACCGATACGCCGCGCAGCGAGAAATTCGGCTGGGTGCGGCCATAGGGCGTCGTGATCTGGAGGCTGGGGACGAAGCCTTGCAAGTCGGAGGTTTCGCTGATCCCGCGCGATTCCAGCTCGTCGCCGGCAAGTGCGGACACCGCGACCGGAACGTCCTGCAGATTCTGCGCGCGCTTCTGTGCGGTGACGACGATTTCGGCGATGCCGCCGCTCGCGGCTTCCTCAGCCGGGGCCGCGTCCTGCGCCCAGGCAGGCTGAGCCATCGCCAACGCGCTGGCGGAAACGAAGAGAAGCCGGCTGCGGCTATAGATTGTGCTTTTCATGATAACCCTCCCATTGTCCCGGGTGCGCGCCTCGGCGATTTCCCGATTTTCGTTGTAATAGGTTGCGCTCAGGTGCGACTGGCCTCCCAGGCATGATAACCAAGCTCGGCCCAGGCGTTGACGATGTTGCGGGCGCCAAACGCCTTGGCGGGCGACTGGAACCCTGCTGCGAGCAGCTTGCCTCCGATCAGGCGCTTGGCGGCCTCGGCGGCGAGTGCGCCCGTCTGCAGATAGGGCGAGTTGCCGCGCATCACGACGGTAACCCCCGCCATGTTGCCTCGACCCACGCAGGAGATGACCGAGCGGTTGCGATCGGGGTCCTCGCGATCGGGCTCGGTTTCGGTAATTTGGGCGCCAAGGGCGTTCGTGACCTCTTCCTGCTCATCGTAGGAAAGCTCGCGGTATTTTTCTTCAAACTCCTCGAGCACCTTGAGGACGCCGCCGAACATCTGCTGGTTCTTGAAGCCGACCAGGGTCGTGCAGTTCGTTACGCGCGGATCGTCCAGATACCACAGCGCTTCGCCGCCGCCGCTCCACGGCAAGGCCTTGAAGATGCGATGCTGGTCGGGCGAGCGAACGTCATAAGCGGTCGCATAGGGCCACATCACCAGTTCGTTGTGCTCGAGATAATATTGGGGCTTGGTGCACATGCGCAGGAACGACTTGGTCGACGCGACGCTGGTGCTCGAATCGGCGAGGTAGAGAATGTCGAGGCTGTCGATCCCGGGGGTCTCGAGCGCGATCTCGGCAGCAAGATTGCCCGCCGCCCACATATAGGAGGCAGCCGGGCAGAGAAGCAGACCTTTCGCGGCGAATGCGGCGCCGAACTTGTCGCGGATGAAGGCCATCCAGTCCGCTTCTCCCGTCGTGTCGAGATAATGCGCGCCGGCCGCCAGCGAAGCGGCGACCACCGGCTCGCCAAGCTGCATGAAGGGTCCGGTGACGTTGTAGACGACCTTGGCACCCGTGAAGAGTTCGGTCAGGGCCGCCTCGTCATGGTCGACCGCGACAATCTCGTAAGCGGCGCCCGCAAGTTCGGGCACCTTCGCCATCTGCTCTTCCAGGCGTTCGCGGCTGCGTCCCGCCGCGATGAAGGGAATGCCATATTGCGCCAGATGGGCGGCAATCAGCTTGCCGGTATATCCGCTGGCTCCATAGACGATGACGGGTGCGCTCATGGGGTAGTCCTCTCTTTCAATTCCAGTCGGGTCGGACCGCGGCGGTCGAACAACTGTGCATCGGGCGTGCCGAGCATCGCGATCAGGTACCTCTCCTGCGGTTTTTCGGAAGCGGTCTTGGGTATTTCATCGACGATCTGGATGACCGACGGCGTGCTCGCCGAACCCAGGCGCTCGGCGCAGCGCCCGATCAATGCCGCCGCCTCGACCTTGCCCTTGGGAACGATAGCCGCGACGACCTCCTTTTCCCCGGGGGTGTTCTGCCGCGTTGCCGCGCCATAAACATAGACGTCGCTGACCCCTTCCATTTCGGACAGCGCCGTTTCGATGACGCGCGGGTCGATAAAATCGCCGTTGCGGCGTATCGACTGGCCGTCGCGATGACAAAAATAGAGCCAGCCCTCGGCATCCTTGTAGCCGACATCGCCGGTCCGGAACCATCCGCCACGCGTCTTCGCCGCGGAGGCTTCGGGATTATCGAGATAATGAATGGGCGCCACGCTGCCATCTTCGCCGCGAAAACAGATTTCGCCCTGCTGCCCCGGTCCGAGGATGCTGTCGTCCCTTCCCAGGATTTCGCAGACCGATCCCGGCGGCGGCTTGCCGATCGAACCCACCGGCCCGGCACCTGGAGGATTGAGCGTCAATCCGCCTTCCGCCGCACCGAAAAACTCGAATATCTCGACGCCGAAGCGCCGCGCAAAATCGTGCCACATGCTTTCGGGCATGCCCGCGCTCAGGACGAAGCGGACTTTATGGGCGCGGTCAAAGGGTCCCGGTGGTTCGGAGAAGATCGCGGTCGCCATGCCGCCGAGCAGATTGAAGGTCGTGCAGCCATAGCGCGAGAGAATTTCCCACAGGCGAGACTTGGTGAACTGGCGGCTGATCACGATTTCGAGGTCGTGCGCGATTGCGTTGCCGAGGCTGATCAGCTGTGCATTGGCGTGCGTGAGCGACAGGCCGGTATAGACGACATCGTCCGGCCGCAGGCCGATCACCGCACCAAGGCTCGCGACGCCGCTGAAGCGGGCATAAGGCGACTGTATCGCCTTGGGATCCCCGGTCGTTCCCGAGGTGAAGAGAAGCTGCATCGGCGCATCGAGCGGTTGAGGAACAAGCTCGACCACCGGATCGACCGAAGCGAGGATGCGATGCAGCGCGCGCGGGTCGCTTTCGCCGGCATGGATGACCCAGATCCACCGCAACTCGGGCAGATCGGGAAGCAGCGCCTCGACATTCGGCAGGACATCGGCGCTGACGATCGCGCCTTTGGCACCCGAGAAGCGAAGCATATAGGCCAGCTTGTCGCCGCGCATGCGCGGATCGATCGGCACGAACACCGTACCCGCAATCTCCGACCCGACCATCGCCTCGACAAATTCGGGATGGTTGCGCAGGATGATCGCGAAGCGGTCGCCCGCGCCCATGCCTTCCTGCTTCATCGCGGCAGCAATGCGCGCGCCGGCGGCGAGCAGATCGGCGTGGCTGCGCTTTTCCTCGACGATCTGGCTGTCGTCGCTGTGGACGAAGATCAGGCGCTTCGCGTCGCTCTTCGCGGCAGCGTCCTGCACCATCCGAAGGAGGGTCCGCGGCTCGCTCATCTTTCGAGCACCGTCATCGCGATCGCCGCGGCATCGGAGCCGATGAACCCGCCGCCATTCTCGGCGAGCGCGATGCGCGCGCCCTGCGCCTGGCGCGAACCGCAACGGCCGCGAAGCTGCGAGACAAGTTCGTGGATCTGGCCGAGGCCCGTCGCGCCGATGGGGTGCCCCTTGCGGACCAGCCCGCCCGAGGGGTTCACCGGCACGCGGCCGCCAAGCGCCGTCGCGCCGCTCGCGAGAAAGGCAGGTCCTTCGCCGCGACCGCAGAGCCCGAGGTCTTCATAATAGATAAGCTCGGCTGGCGAGGTCGCATCGTGCAGTTCGACACAATCGATTTCTGTCGGGGCGATCCCGGCGTCGGCGTAGACGTCGGCGGCGATGCTGCTCGTCACGCCTGTTTCGCCGGCCGCGGCGTCGAAACCACTCGCGATCCGCGAACAGCGGACGCGGACCGGGTCGGTCACCCCGAGTTCGCGCGCCTTGGCGGGCGACATGATGATCGCCGCCGCCGCGCCATCGCCGATCGGAGAGCACATCGGGAGGGTCAGCGGCGGCGAAATCGATCGCGCGGCGAGAACATCGTCGACGGTGAGGATCTCGCGATACTGCGCATTGGGGTTGAGACTGCCATGCCGCGAATTCTTGGCCGACACCTCGGCGAAATCGCGCTGGGTCGCCCCGGTTCGCGCCATATAGTTGCGCGCCATCCGGGCATAGATATCCATGAACAGCGAACGCTGGTCGGTCGGCGCCGCGGCGCGTTCGGCGACTGTCAGGTCGCCGAGCAGATAGTCGGTCAAGGCCTCGGGATGTTCGGTGTCGACGCAGCCGGCATAGACCGCCATCGGCCGCGCCTTGTCGTCATGATAGAGTTTCTCGACCCCGACCGCGAGCACGATGTCATAGGCCCCGAAAGTCACCATCGAGCAGGCCTGCTGGAACGCGGTCGAGGCCGTTGCGCAGGCGTTTTCGACGTTGACGACCGGGATGCGCCCGATGCCGAGCTGGCGGAGTATGACCTGCCCGCCCACACAGACTTGCCCGGTGACGACCGGCGCGCCGGCATTGCCCACCCAAGCTGCCTGGATCGCATCCTGGCCGATGCCCGCGTCGGCGAGGGCCTGTGCGATCGCCTCATGGGCAAGGCTCGACAGCGAACGGCCGAGATGCTTGCCGAACGGCGTGATGCCGACTCCTGCGATGACTGCATTCTGGCGCACAATTTTCTCCCCTCGGAGAATGGCTGGCATTCCCCGTTCGCATCGCCCGGCAGTGTCCGGACATATTCCCGAATGACCCGATGGCGCTCAGGCGGTCGAAGGCAGCCTGTCGGGATCGATCATCAATGTCCCGCCCTTGATGGCGAGAATCTCGTTGCAGCCGTCCTCGATCAGCGAAGATCGGGCGTCGCGGAAGATCTTCTCGACCGGATATTCCAATGTCACGCCATTGCCGCCGAACATCTGGATCGCGTCGCTTGCGACCTCGAAGGCGTGCTGCGTCGATGTGACCTTGGCGAACATCGCAGCCTGCAAGGCCGGCATGTCATTGAAGCTGTTGAATTTGGTCACCCGGCGCGTGATCGCGCGCGAGATCTCGACCTTGCGGGCCATGTGGAACAATCTCTTGGCGACGTCCTGGTGACGGATGATCGGGACGCCCCCCTGCTTGCGCTCATGGGCATAGGCATAGGCATGTTCGTAGGCGGCGCGCGCGCAGCCGGTGAAGGCTGCGCCCATCAACGCATTGGCCTCGCTGTGAATGGCGTAAACACCCTTCTTATAGTCTTCGGGCGCAACCAGCAGATGGTCGATATCCAGCTCGACGTTGTCGAAGAATATCTCGCCTTGCGGGAGGGCACGCTGGCCCATCTTCTCGAGCGGGTTGCCTTTCGAGACGCCGCCGGCGCCCAGCGGAACGACGACCACCGCGCCGCGCTGCGTATCAACGACCCCGTTCGTTTCGGCGGCGCAATAAAGGATCGCCAGTTCGGCGATCGGACCGTTCGACACCCATGCCGATTTCTGGCCCGAGATGATCACCTTGCCGTC
>JASBTC010000123.1 GCA_030148625.1 Sphingobium sp.
GGCCGAGAAGAAATGGCCGGTCATCCGGAAATGCGGCACCGGCGCGCAATAGCCCGCGATCATCTCCACGATCGCGGCACGCCCGCGATAACCGCCGAACGCCGCCTGATAGCGCCCCTTGCCCTGCCACACCGCATCACGCGTGAAGAGTTCGCCCAGTGCCGCCAGGTCGGTCTCGGGGCCCAGCCGGTCGCAGATCCGGAAATACTGCGCCATCACCCGGCGCACCGCGCTTTCCGCCTCGAGCGTGTCGAGACGGGCGGACAGGCGGGCAAGGTCGTCGGTCTGGCTCATGCCGGTTCGGGCATCGCCAGTTCGCGGCCCATCCGGGCCTCGACGCGGATATATTTCCACAGCCGGTGCTCGCCGACCTCGATGGTGCGGAACAGGTTGCACGCCGCGACCACGGTCTCGCGATCGGCGACGTCGGCCAGGATGTAGAAGGTCCAGGGCCAGCCGGTCGGCGACGTGCCGACCATCGTCTCGTCATCGTCCATCGTGCCGATCACGGAAACGCCGGGCATCTCGCGGATCGTCTTGGTCAGCAGGCCCGCGGCCTGCAGCACCATCGGGATCTGCACGCTCGGCAGGTCGAAAAAGGGCTGGAGCACGGCGCCGCAGAACAGGGTGCGAATGGGCTTGGTCATGCGAAGATCCTTTCGACGATCAGGGAAAACCCGGCGGTGAATCGAGACCCAGCAGCACGCGGCCGGCGCTCTGCCAGGTGCCTTCGGACAGGAAGGCATGCTGCACGACCACCATCGCATCCTGCACATGGCGCGCGATCGGATGGTCGGCATAGATGCCGGTCGTGCCCGACAGGGTGAAGGCGGTATGCGCCACGTCCGAACCGACCCGCGCGGCGTGGCTGGCGGCCAGGCGGATCAGGTTGATGTCCTCGATCGCCAGCACCTCACCGGCGACGAGCTTCGTCCAGGCGCTCCCGGTCGCGTCGTAGAAGAATGCGCGCGCGGATCGCAGCGCCGCCTCCGCCTTGGCGATCTCGATCTGGACATAGGCGCGATCGGCCAGCACCGGTGCGCCGGTGATCGAGCCGCGCCCGCCCGCCATCCGCGTGATCTCATCCAGCGCGGTGCGCGCCACGCCCAGCCCGACCACTGCCAGCACCTGCGCCGCGAACGCCATCGAGGGATAACGATAGAGCGGACTGGTGAGCGTCGCCGCGCTGCCGCGCACGAAGGTCCAGCACTCCGGCACCACGACATTTTCGACGACCAGATCGTGGCTGCCGGTGCCCGCCAGCCCGATCACGTCCCAATTGGGCGCGATCGTCACGCTGTTCGCGGGCATCACCGCCATGCGCGGCAGGCCGGACGCCGCCCCGCCCTCCACCTTGATGCCGACACCGATCAGGTCCGCGCCCGTCGATCCGCTGCCGAACTTCCACTTGCCTGAAACCTTCAGCCCACCATCGACCGGAGTCGCGGCCTGTGGCGGGAACAGCCCGCCCGCGAACACCACATCGGGGCCGTCGGCATAGATTTCGGCGATCGTCTCGCGCGGCAGCGCCGCCAGATAGAGCGCCGACACGCCGAAGCTGGCGACCCAGCCCGCCGAACCGTCGGCGGTCGCGATCGTCTCGACCAGCCTGAGGAATTCGGCCGGCGACTTCTCCTCACCCCCGAATTCCTTCGCCACCAGCGCGCGATAGACTCCCGCCGCCTTGAATTTCTCGACGATATCGGACGGCATCTGCCGGGCAGCGCCGAACTGCGCGCGACGCGCGATCAGTTCGTCGAGCAGGCCGTTGAGCGCATCGCTCATTCTTCCTCTCCTCCTGGGATTTCGAGCCAGCGCGCCACCGCGCACAGTGCCGCGTCGCCGCCGCGCCGGCCGACGATCTGGATGCCCGCGGGCAAACCGTTCGCGGCGATGACCGGCACGCTGAGCGCGGGATGGCCCGAAAGATTGAAGGGCCGGACGAAACGCGTCAGCCCGCCGATCGCCGCGCGCGCATCGGCCGCCTCGGCAAGCGTCGGCGGGAAAGCCGGCATGGTCGGCAGTATCAGCGCATCGACATGATCGAGCGCCGTATCGACCTCGATGGTGAAGGCGCGGCGCACCGCTTCGGCCTCCGCAAGCTGGTCCGCCGTGATCCGGCCCGCCACCTGCAATCGGTCACGAATATCCGGCCCCAGCCTGTCCGATCCGGCATAGGAACCGAATGCGGCGAAGGTCTCCGCCGCGATGATGGCCAGCCCGGCATCGAACGCCGCCGCCATGCCCGGCAGCGCCATCGGCACCATCGTGCATCCCGACATCGCCAATCGGCCATCGACGGCGCGCTTGACGGCGGCATCCGCATCGACAGTCACCCAGCCCAGCCGGGGCGGCGCATCCAACGCGTCCACGCGGAAATCGCGATCGAGCATCGCCATTGCCCGCTCGATCGTCGCCAGATCCCGCGCGAACGGACCGACACAGTCGAGCGAGCTCCTGGCCGGCGCCACGCCGCGCCGGCTGATCCGTCCGAAGCTCGGCTTGAAACCATAGACCCCGCAACAGGCGGCCGGCACGCGGATCGAACCGCCGGTGTCGGTGCCGAGCGAGACGTCGCACAGCCCCGCCGCGACCGCCGCCGCCGAGCCGCTGGAGGAGCCGCCGGGGATGCGGTCGGGCCAGCGCGGATTGAGCGGCGTGCCCGTCCAGCCATTGATGCCGGTCACGCCATAGGCAAGCTCATGCATGTTCGCCTTGCCGGTGATCCGGCATCCGGCATCGAGCAGCGCGCGGACGACATCGGCATGGTCGCGCGCCGGCGGCGCGTCGGCGAACAGACGGCTGCCGCTCCGCGTCGCGACCCCGGCGACATCGATCGAGTCCTTTACGACGACGCGCAGCGCATCCGCGCCGGGCACGGGCGCCCCATCCAGCATGAGGGGCTGGACCAGGATCGCATCGGTCGGGGCGCCATCTTTTCCCATGGCCACCTTTTATCCGGCGGCAGGGCGGATGACCTGATCATTCAATTCATGGTGGCCATTAGCTTCATTGCGGGAGAGCGCCGGCGAGGGTCAGGCGTAATACGCGATCTCGAAGATGCTGACGCATCCTCGATCGGTTCGCTCAAGCGCCGCGCGGGCTGATACCAAGGCTCGATGAGGCAAGCTCATCAAGACTTGGTATAAGCCACCCAGCCGCGAAACGAAAAGCCGGCATAGAACAAGCCGATGTTCGAGAAACCGGCGTCACGCAGCACCGCTTCGTCCTGCTCGGGGGTCAGGATATGCGTCCGCGCATCGATCGCCGCGCGGCCGCCCGCCGCCTTGTCGGGGTCGAGGCCGGAGGCGACGGCAAAGGCGGCATATCGCGACAGCCAGAGCGCACGCTCGCCATCCCCCTGCGGAAAGCTGAGATGGGCGATGACGAACGGCGCGCCGGGCTTCAGCCGGCGGCGGACCTCGATCGCGACGCGCCGCCGCTCCTCGATCGGCATGAAATGCATGGTCAACAGACAGGTCGCCGCATCGAACGGCCCGTCCGGCGCGGCATCGATATAGCCGCGATGCAGACATGCGCGCGATGCGAGCGGCCCCAGCATCCGTTCGGCCAGCGACAGCATCTCGGCCGACGGATCGACGCCGTCGAACCGCCAGCCGAGCTGCGCCGACGCGAACGCCTTCAGCTCCAGTCCACCGCCTGCCCCAAGGACCAGAATCCGGCCATCGCCGGGCGCACGCTCGGCCAGCAACAGCGTCGCCATGCGCTGCATGCTGTCATAGCCGGGCACGAGCCGCGGCGGCCCTTCGACATAATGGGCCACCGCCTGGGGATCGGAAAATGCATCCATCGGCTCGCTCACATTTTCTGGCCATCGGAAATCATGTAATTTTCTATGTTACATGAAATCGCGAATGTCAAAGCATGTGGCACCGGCCGCCGCCATTGGGTGCGTCAGCCCTCGAAATTGAAGCTGAACGCAACGCCGATCGTCAGCGGCCGAAGACGCGAGGCAAAGGCTTCCTCGAGTCCCGGCGCGAGCATCGTGACGCTGCGCGCGCTCGTCGCCCCCTTCTCGTTCGTCAGATTCTCGCCGAACAACGCGACGCTCCATGTCGTCGCCTCGATCGCCAGGCGTGCGTCGAGGCGCGTGATCGGATCGCCGGGGCGCGATCCGGTCTGCGACGGACTGAACCGTCGCGAACTATGCTGGACGCCGATCCGCCCCGTCGCCGTCAGCGCCGCCGAGATCGGACGTTGATAATCGACCGAACCGTTGAGCGTCAGTCGCGGAACCTCGTCGACCCGCGTGCCCCGGACGATGTCGGTGCCCGGTATCTCCGCGACATGGGCCGCATTGTTCCAGGATCCGCTCGCGGCCAAAGTCAGCCCCGCCGCCGGGCGCAGCGATGCACTGAACTCGACGCCGGTGGTCCGCGTGCCTTTGGAATTTATGAGCCCGTTCAGGCCGGTATCGCCGAGCAGCCGACGCACCGTGACATTCTTCCAGCGCGACCGATAGATCGCACCTTCGACCATCATCAGCCCGTCGAGAAGATCGGCCTTGGCGCCAAGCTCGTAGCTCCACAATGAATCCTGGCTCAGATTGTCGGGCAGGGCGATGCCGAGCGCATCGCCGATCATGCGCGCCGTCAGCGACTGCTTCATGCCCGAACGGAAGCCCTTGGCGACCGTGGCATAGACCGTCATGTTGCGATCGGGCCGCCAGGCAAGGCCGAAACGCGGATTGAAGCTTTCATAGCTCTTGCCGCCGGCCGGCGACACCAGGCCGTTATTCTCCTCGCGACCGTCCAGCCGATCATGGAAATAGCGCAGGCCGGCGGTGAGATCGAACCTTCCGGCAAGCGTCAACGTCCCCTCTCCGAACACCGCATTGGTCTTCGACGTCGCCTTGTCCTTCGAATCGATCGCCAGCGGCGGATAGAGGATGGTGTCCGCCCGGCTTGCGTCGCGATGATAATAGCCGCCGGTCCATTTGAACGGCCCCGCGCCCGTCGATGCCATCCGCAATTCGTGCGCGTTCACCGCGATGGCCGAGCTGGTCTCGATCTCGCCGCCGAGAAAGGCGCTCGACAAATCAATATCGAGCCTGTTGCGCGAAAAGGAATAGAAAAGCTCGACCCCGTCGAAAGCATAGCGCGCCGTCGCACCGACAAGTTCGTAGCGCATGCCGTTGTCGGGGCGGACCGAGAGCGGCAGCGTGCCGTCGTCCATGGCGAGGTTGCCACTGTCGAAAGTGCCGTCATACAGCCAATAGCTGACATTGAGCGAAAGCCGGTCGACGGGATCGATACGCAGCTTGGCGCGAAACGTGTCGATCCGCTGGTCGTTGACGTTGCGGCGATCGGTGAAGGGATCGTCGGTCCAGCCGCCGATCTTCTCATGCGTGCCGGCCAGCCTCAGCGCGATCCGGTCCGCCAGGATCGGGACGTTCACCGCGCCCTTGGCGCCATAGTCGCCCTTGCCCCCACGCGTGCCAGAGCCGGTGACCATCCCTTTCGCTTCCCATCCGTTCAACGCCGGATTGTGCGTCAGGATACGGATCGTCCCGCCCATCGATCCTTCGCCGAACAGCGTTCCCTGCGGGCCGCGCAGCACTTCGATCCGGTCGAGATCCCAGGCCCGGACGTCGGGCGCGAGCGGGACATTGACCCCGGTGAAGGGAAGTTCGTCGAGATAATAGCCATTCTCGTTGGACCCGAGCGTGGTCGAGATGCCGCGCACCGCGATCTGCGCATTGCCGTTCCCGCCATCGACGATCGCGACGCCGGGTGCCTCCTGCAATATGTCGGCGAGATTGCGCACGCCGCGTTTCTCGAGCTTGGAACCGCGGACCGCCGTCAATGCGATCGGCACCTCGATCAGGCGCTCCTCACGCTTGCGCGCGGTAACCACGATATCCTCACCCTCAGGCTCGGCGACCTCCGCATGCAGTGGCCCGCCACGAGGCGCCTCGCGAATGGTGATGATGCCGGTGGCGGCATTGGCCCCGGCCATGAGCCCCGTCCCGGCGAGCAGGCGACGCAGCGCTTCATCGACCGTATAGCGCCCGCGAACCGCGTTGGTCCTCTTGGCCTGGACCGACTTTCCGCCGGCGACGATCTGAACCCCCGCCTGTTTGGCGAAGATCGGGATGCCGCGCACCGCGGGCTGCGCCTGAACGTCGAAGCTCCTGACCTGGCCATGGGCCGGCATCGCCACGACCGCCGCGGCGACCCCGATCGTGCCCATCATCATCCGTGCATGGAATCCCGAACTGCCCCGCATTGCTTCCCCCCCCTTGGTCGGGAGCATGCTTTGCGCTCCCGTTGATGGATAGATGGCCGGGCGGACGATTTCCGATGACGCCCCCGCAAAAAAGCGGGCGGCGCCGACGTAAAAATCACATTGGTCCGCGATGAACCGGCAGACCGCGGTCGAGCTCGATTGACCCACCTGGTGTCATCCCCGCGAAAGCGGGGATCATCCGGGAAGGCCAGCGTGCAATCCCATTACCGAGACAGGATCCGAGCACGACGCAACATCTCCGCGCCTCCGCGTGAACCATTCCAGTTCGGCAGACGGCTTGAGCCAACAGGCTCACGCGGAGGCGCAGAGACGCGGAGGATCGCTAACTTTCAGGCAATCGGCCTCTTCAGCTCCGTTCCTTTCGCATCTTCGCGCCTTCGCGTGAAACCAGTCAGCCTGACGTGATCGCCGAAACCGAAGGACTCACGCGAAGACGCGGAGGTGCGAAGATGTTCCGATCCGGATGGCCCGATCCCTAGCCAACCACCTCGACGACATTGTCGTTGGAATTGCGATCTATCCGTTTGTTGTACGGATCCGCGCCCGCGAAACCCGGTCGCCGATCGGTCACGAAGCGCAATATCTGCCGCCCCGAACGCAAGATGCGCCGCTCGAAGTGGACAAGCTTGTCGCGTCCGAAGCCGAGACTGTCCGGCGCCGCGCTGAACAGGCCGATGTCGAATGGCTCGGCGAGCGGCGCCTCCCGTTCCACACCCTGCCCGTTGGCGTAGAGCTTTCGCGCCTCGATCGTGACCGCCACATCGTAGCGGCCATCGCGCCGGCGCTTTGCCACCGCGCCCAGTGTCTGCACGTCATACAACGTGATCCTCTCGAACAGATCGGTGATCAGCGCCTGCTGCTCGGGCGCGGCCTCCGCACGCAGCGCCGCGATCAGATCGCGCGAGATCGGATAGGGTGCGGCCTTGAAGGGATAGCGCGCGTTCTCCCGGCGCAGCGCGCGGTTGACCGCGGCCTCACCCATCTGGTCGCGCAGCAGATACATGACGAGCGCACCCTTGTTGTAATGGACATAGCCCTGATTCTCGGTGCGCATCAGCGGCAGTTCGTCGGTCACGCCCTTGCCGCGCTTCCCCAGATACTGGTCGAGTTCGTATTTCAGGAACTTGCGGATCTGATCCGGTCCATGGAGCTTCTCCATCACCATCATCGCCGAATATTGGGCGAGCGTTTCCGAAAGGCTCGTCGCGCCCTGGACATTGGCGCCGATCACCTGGTGCGCCCACCATTGATGCCCGAGCTCATGCGCGGTGACGAAGGTGATGTAGTCGATTTTGGACGTATCGCGCAGATCGGTGATGAATCCGATGCTTTCGGAATAGGGCATCGTCCCGGCAAAGGCCTGTGCGAATTGCTCATAGGCGGGGAATTCGATGATCCGCGCCTGACGATATTGATAGGGGCTGAAATTCGCCTGGAAATAGTCGAGCCCCACGCCGAGCGCCTGCGTCATCCGCCCGACATTCCATGCATGCGCGGGATGATGATAGATTTCGAGCGCGATCCCCTTGTGATCCTGCTTGTGCAGCACATAGCGCGCCGACTGGATCGAGAAGAAATAATGGATGGGCGCGTCGGACACGAACCGCGCGGTGCGGCGACCGTCATGGATGGTGTCCGAGACGCGGGACCCCGGCGCGATCGGGGTCTGGTCCGCGGCGGTGGTCACGGTGATGTCCGAATTGACGCGGTCGACGCCGACATAGTTCCAGCGACGGCCATCGACGTCGTCGAGCGCATTGGGGCGCAGTTCGGACGGCAGGTCGTACTTGCGGCGTTTGGCGCGATCGGCAAGCAGCCCGAAGCGCGACATGCCGATCATCGGCGCGAACATCATATTGTCGACGAACGTGCCATTGGCCGCGATCCGCGTGATATTGTCGCTGTTCCTGAATCCGTCCTGCCCGAGCGTCGCGTGGAAGGACAGCGAACGACGCTCGCCCGGTGCAAGCGGACGGTCGAAACGAAAGATCTGATAGTTCAGATGCGCATAGGCGGTCTCGAGCCGCGCGCCTTCGATTTTCAACGCCGCGATCCGGGCCTCGCGATTCCAGTTGAGATGGATGTGCGACAGCGGTGCCTGCGTCCTGTTTTCGAAGACATAGCGACCGCGCGTCTCGATCCGGGTTCTTGCAGGATCGATCACCACGTCGAGCTTCACGTCGGTCAGCGTCGGCTGCGGCAAACGCTCGTAGCGAAGCAGCATCTTTTCCCGTTCGGCGGCGAAGCGATCGCCCTCGAGGCTGTTGCGATAATCGTTGCGGATATTGGTGTTGAGGAAGATGAAGCCGCCGAGCCCTGCGAAGGAGAGCGCCGCGACAAGGCCGATGCCGCCCGCGGGACCGCGCGACAGCCTTTGCCACAGGCCCGTCAGCCTGGGCTTCAATCGGGTCTCGCTGCCACGGCGCCACAAGGCGTGCGCCAGCAGCAGCAACAGCACCGAAAAGGCGACCCAATAGGCGCGGAACCACCAGGCGGCGGTGCCGGCGATCCCGACCCCGTTCATGTCGGACAACGGCACATCGGGCGATTTGCCGAAGAGATAGAGATTGTGATCGAAGCCGAGCTGACCGGAAATCATCGTCAGCGCCATGTAGAGGACCATGAGCCCCCAGCCCGCATATTTGTTGGGCGCGACGATCTGGAACGCGACCGCGAGGATCGCGAGCAGCGTCCAGTCGATCGCTTCGGGCAGCACGTACCAGCCGAGATATTTGCCGATCTCATATTCGGGAAAGCCGCTTGCGGTCTGAAACACCATGCCGGCGAGCGCGCTGATCAGCAGCATCGCGATCATCGCGAGCGAAAGCGCGAACGCCTTGGGAAGCAACAACACCCAATCGGGTGCGGGCGTTGCATCGACGATCTCGTGCATCCGCCGCTCACGCTCGCGCCAGACAAGTTCGCCCGCATAATAGATGGCGACGATCACGGGGACGATGCTGAAGGATTGGCGGAGCGTTTCGATGATATGGCGCGTCACCGGATAGATCGTCGCACCGTACAGGTCCGCCGTGAGCCAGAGCACCGCCAGCGCGTTGAACAGCCCGAGCGCCAGCAGCACGGCAAAGGCCGGGCCGCGAAACACCTGGGCAAGATCGAAGCGCGTCCGCGCCAGCAATTGCGCGCGCGCCGTGGCCGCATTCAGTGCGGGTTTCGGCAGCGGCGTGCGGATCACGCGCGGCGCGGTGTCCCGCGCCGCGGCGCCTTCGCGCTTGCCCGGCGCCTTGCCCTTGCCCTCGGGGCGGAACAGCGCGAAGGCGAGACCGAGCATCGCGACGCCGACCCCGCCCCACAGCAGCCGGTTCCACAGCAGAACGCCCTCGAACGCAGGGGTCAGGCTGTTGCGCTCGGCGCCGGTCCAATATTTGGTGACCAGCGCATAGGCCGAAACGCCGAAGGGTTCGACGATCGCGGCGACGGTTTCGAACCCGGGCCGTTTGAGCAATGCTTCGGTGACGACATAGGCGATGAGCAGCCCGACGACGCACATATAGGTCCACATCATCGAACGCGTGATCGTCGCCACCGCGAAGAACAATGTCGCGCTCAGCCACAGGCCGGGCAGCGCGAGCGCGAAATAGGCGAAAAGATAGGCGCCGGGGCGCGTGGCGCCCAATGTCTCGGGATCGATCCACGGCATGGCCGATCCGATGAGCTCGCCCAGCGGCACCGCGAGAAAGGCCAGCGCGGCCGCGGCGAAGGCGCCCGTGAAGCGTCCGAACACATAGTCGCGCTTGCGGATCCGCGTCGCCCGGATGATCGGCGCGAAGCCGCTATCGTCGTCGCGCACGATCGCGTTGGCGACGAAAGCGGTGGTCACGAACATGAAGAACAGGCTCATGATCAGCTGCGTCTGCGCGATCGCATAGGGCGCATTCTTGTGGACATTGCCGCCCGCGCCGATGTTGAACTGATCGACCGTGACGGTCGCGAATGCGAAGAGGAAAAAGGCCAGGGTCGCCACCCAGAAGACGGGTTGGCGCATCTGGTAGCGAAGCTCGAAACGGGCGATGTCGGCGAACATGGGCGGCGTCCTCAGGCGGCGTCGCGGCGCATGGCCGACAGCGTCGAGAAATAGACATCTTCAAGCCCGCCATCGGCGACTTCGAAGCCGAGATTGGGCCTGTCGTCGGCAAGCACGTGGATGACGGTGCGTCCGGCGAAGAGGCGCGTGCTGATGATCTCGTGCGCGGCGCGGTGCGCATCGAGCTCGGCGCGATCGATCGTCTTGCGCCAGATGCGGCCGCGCATCGCCGTCATCAATTCCGCGGGCGCGCCCTCCAGCAGGATGCGCCCGCTCGCCAGCACCGCCATGCGCGGACACAGGTCGGCGACGTCGCCGACGATATGCGTCGACAGGATGACGACGACATTCTCGCCCACTTCGGCGAGCAGGTTGAGGAAACGGTTGCTCTCTTCCGGGTCGAGCCCCGCGGTCGGTTCGTCGACGATGATCAGCCCAGGGTCGCCGATCAGCGCCTGGGCGATGCCGAAACGCTGGCGCATGCCCCCCGAAAAGCCCGCGACCGCCTTGCGCCGCACGCTCCACAGATTGACCTTGTCGAGCAGCGTCTCGACGGTGTCGCGGCGTTCGCCCGCATTGGCGATCCCCTTGAGCACCGCCATATGGTCGAGCAGCTCATAGGCGGAAACGCGCGGATAGACGCCAAAATCCTGCGGCAGGAAACCGAGCGTCGCGCGCAGCCTTTCGGGCTCGGCAAGTATGTCGATATCGCCGAAACGGACCCGGCCCGTGCTCGGCGCCTGCAATGTCGCGACCGTGCGCATCAATGTCGACTTGCCCGCGCCATTGGGCCCGAGCAGCCCGAACAGCCCCTTCGCGATTTCCAGATTCACATCGTCAAGCGCGCGTGTTCCGTTGGGATAGACGTGCGAAAGCTGCTCGATCACCAGCATGGACTGAAATTCCTCCCCAAATCATCCGCGAGCCTGCTTGTGCTCCGGCGTTGAAGGATAGGATGATCGGGGCGGCGATTTCCGACGGTGCCCGACGAAATTCAGCTTTGGTCGGGCACCAGCCTCAGTGCGCCATCGGCGATTTCGAGCCTGGCACCGATCAGCGGTGCGATCGTCCGCGCGAAATTTTCGGGCTGGTTGGTCCGGAAATAACCGACGATCGGCTCGCGCTCGAGCCTGGCATCGTCGATGACGATCTTGCGCTGATTGTAGCGATTGAGCTCGGACACCGCATAGGCAAGCGTCTCGCCGCTCAGCGCCAGTTCGCCGTTCCGCCAGGCCAGGGCGCGCTCGACCGCGTCGGGCGATTGCGCCACATCGATCGCCGCGGCCGCTTCGGGCACGAAGGCCCGGGCGCCGACGCCGGCGCGAACCCGCTGCGCGGGCCTGCCCTCCGCCCAGATCTCGACCACGCCCTCGGTGACGAGGATATCGACGCCCGCCGCATGCCGCCGCACCGAAAAGGCGGTCCCGACGGCCCGGATGCGGGCACGCCCGGCATCGACCAGAAAGGGGCGGGTCCGGTCATGCGCGACCTGGAACCAGGCTTCGCCCTCGTCGAGACGGATCAGGCGCTGTCCCGCCTCCATCGACACGGCGATGCGGCTGGCGGTGTTGATCGTCGCCACCGAACCGTCGGCGAGCGGCATCCGGCGCACTTCGCCAAGCCCGGTCGCAACCGTTTCCGCACCGGCCGGCAGCAGCAGCAATGCGCCAAGGCCCGCCGCCGCGGCACCGGCAACCACCCCGCCGCCCAGGAAGAGACGGCGGCTGAAGCGCGCGCCGGTGTCCGGATCGCCAATGTCGGACTCCAGGCCGTCGGTGCCTTCGCCGCCATCGCCCAGCGCCCGCGCGCGATCGAGATAGGCGAGCGCGGCTTCGGCGCGAAGCAGCGCACCCTCGCGCCGTTCGTCCGCGGCCAGCCAGGCCTCGAATTCCGACTGCTCGGCCGGCGACAACGGGCCGCCATCGCGGCGGATCGCCCAGCGTACGGCGCCGTCCTCATCCATTGCCGCGATCCTCCTGCGCATGCCCGCCCGCGGTTTCGCCCGATGGCCGCGGATCGTCCGCCACGTCCGACAATGCCTTCAGGATCAGCTTCAGCCCCCGCATCGATTGTTGTTCCACGATATGCTCCGGCACGTTGAGCCGCGCCGCGATCTCGCGCTGTGGCACGCCTTGCACCCGGCGCAATTCGAAGATCTCGCGGCAACGATCGGGCAGTGCCGCGATCAGGCCGCGCACGCGCTCCAGTTCGCGCCGGGCGCTCACCCTGCGCTCCGGTCCGGGATCGTCATCCTCGAGCCGCAGCGCATCCATCTCGCTCAGACTGTCGATGC
>JASBTC010000276.1 GCA_030148625.1 Sphingobium sp.
TCGGTGCGCGTCAGCGAGCCCAGCGGGGTCGAGGCATGGCTGGGCTGTGCCGGCGGTCCCGCGATCGGCGCAGCGCAGGGCGCGGTGCTGAGCGCGCTGGCGCCGCATCTGCGCATCGCGTTGCGAACCTTCGTCGCCTTCGAACGCGAGCGGTTTCGCTCGTCGGTCACGTCCGAAGCGTTCGGGCGGCTGAACTTCGGCTGGCTGACGCTCGATGCCAAATGCCGGGTGATCGACATGACCCCGCATGTCGAGCACCTGCTGGAAAGGACGATGGTGCTTCGGCGCGGGCGCTACGGCCGGCTGTTTCCCGCCAATCCAGCGCTCGACCGCGAGCTGACCGGATTGGTCAAACATTATGCGGCCAATCCCGCGAGCCCGCCAAAGGCGATCAATCTCAGCCGCGATCCGCAGATGGACATGCTGCTGGCGCCGCTTCACGACCGCTCGGTCTCGGCAAGCTCGACACCCGTCGCCATCGCCTATCTGAGCGGCGACCGCCGATCGCGCGCCGATCGCTGCGAACAATTGGCCGAGCTGTTCGGCCTGCTGCCCAGCGAAGCGCGCTTCGCCTGGGCGCTGACGAGCGGGCTCTCGATCGCCGAAGCCGCCGAGGAACTCGGCCTCAGCCTGGAAACCGGCCGCCATTATTCCAAGCGCATCTATGCGAAGACCGGCGCGCGCGGCCAGGCCGAGCTGGTTCGCAACATCCTGACCAGCGTGCTCGCCGTCGCATAACGCCCATTCACCCACCCTGCTCGGCCGAGTCCACGCCGCCTCCCCCAAATGGATGTAGCGCGCCCTACCCTGCCGTGAGACCCCGCGATGCGACGCAGCGGCGTCCCTTGCAGAGGAAGGCGGCAAAGCATGACGGCCAATCTCGATTCACGCGCCTTTCGCGATGCGCTGGGATCCTTCGCCACCGGCGTCACGATCGTGACCGCGCGCGACGCGGAGGGATGCGATGTCGGCCTGACCGCAAGCAGCTTCAATTCGGTGTCGCTCGATCCGCCGATGATCCTGTGGAGCCTTGCGCGCAGTTCGCAGAGCATGGCTGCATTCCGTGGCGCCGGTCATTTCGCGGTCCATATCCTGGCCGCCGACCAGGAAGCGCTTTCCAACCGCTTCGCGAAGAGCGGCACCGACAAGTTCGCCGACATCGCGCTCGAACGCGGAACCGAGGGCCTGGCGCTGCTGACCGGCTGCTCGGCGCGCTTCGAATGCCGAACCGCCTATCAATATGAAGGTGGCGATCACATCATCTTCGTCGGCGAAGTGATCGGCTTCGAGAAACAGGATCGCGCACCTTTGCTGTTCCATGGCGGCCGCTACGCGCTTGCCGCGCGCAGGGCGCAGGCGCTGTCCCCCCACCATGGCGGATCGACGCAGCCGGCGGGAAGCTTTGGCGAGGATTTCCTGGGCTATCTGCTCGGCCGCGCGCATTTCCAGCTTTACGCGCGCATGCAGGCGAGCCTCGATGCACACGGCCTCGACGCGCGCGATCATTTCATCCTGAGCGTGCTCGGCATCGGCGACGGGCGCAGCGCCACCGAAATCGAGGCGATGATCGGCTATACCGGCGCGCACGTCACGCCGGAGCGGATCGGTTCGCTCGAAACGCGCGGCATCCTGTCCGTGGATGCGGACGAAGCGCGGCTGTGGCTCACCGAGTGCGGCCGCCGGACATTGCTCGAGCTCACCGCCGCCGCCAAGGCGGCCGAGGAGGATGCGCTCGGCGCGTTCGACGAGAATGAGACCGCGCTGCTCAGGCATTTGCTGAAACATGTCATCCGCAACACCGATCCCGGCCTGCCCGATCCATGGATGGCCGGCGCGGCACAGGAGGAAATCCGATGACCGCACCACTGCTCGCAAGCCATGGTCCGATCCGCCAGATCGCCTGGGTCACCGATGATCTCGACCGGTCGATCGCGCATTGGCGGACGATCATGGGGGTCGGCCCCTGGACCGTCTATCGCAACGTCGTGCTCGACGGCGTGTTGCGCGGCGCGCCGGCAACGGTGAGGATCGATGTCGGCCTTTCCTATCAGCACGGCATGCAGATCGAGCTGATCGCCCCGCACGGCGATGGCCCCTCCCCCTATCATCATGCCGATGGCCGCGTGAAATCGGGAATTCATCATATCGCCTGGCTGGTGGCCGACATCGTATCGGCCACCGACGATGCGGTGGCCACGGGCCTCGAACGCGTGTTTCGCGCCGACGATGCCGGCGGCGCGACGCGTGTCGCCTATCTGGCGCAGCCCGCCGATCCTTCGCTGCTCATCGAGCTGATCGAGGCCACCCCGATGATCCAGGACGCCTTCGCCCAGGGCGTTGCCGCCGCAGGCGACGAAAGCGGGCGCGACGCAGTGACCGTGATCGACCTGGGCGCGTGAACCGCCTCACAATCCGCAAAGCGTGATCATAAACCCATAAATATCACGAAATGCGTAAAGCAGGCTTGACGAACCAGGCCTGACTGCGGCAAACCCTACGCAAATAGACACCATTGCGGATTCATTCCGACACAATGCGTCATTGAGCAGGAGAGGTTATGCGCGACACGCAAGATACACTGACGCGCGTCGACCCCGACGCGATCGTGCGTTCGGCGCGTGTCGAGATCGCGGCCCCCGCCGCGATCGTGTGGGAAATCCTGATCGACCTGCCGCGCTACGGCGAATGGAACCCGTTCTGCATCGCCGCGACATCGACGTTGGAAATGGGCGCGCCGGTCAATATGACGCTCAAAAGCTATACCGACCCCGACGTCACCTTTCCGAACTGCGAATATGTCTGCGCGTTCGAGCCCGAACGGCTGCTGTCCTGGGAACTGCCCCATGACGATGCCTGGCCCTATCCCGCGCGCCGCGACCAGATCATCGAAACGCTCGGCCCCGAGGCCTGCGCCTATCATTCGACCGACGCCTTTCTGGGCCCCAACGGCATCCATGTGATGCGGTTCGCGGGGTCGTGGGTGAAGCGCGCCTTCGACGACACCGCCCTCGCGCTCAAGGTACGTGCGGAGGCGATGCACCGCGCGCGGAAAGACGCACGATGACACTCGACCTCGAGGCGATCGAGCGCATCAAGCGCGTCAAATATCTCTATTGCGAAGCGATCGACCGCTGCGACCTCGCTCAGCTCGAGGCGATCCTCACCGAGGATTTCAGCGCCGATTACCAGGGCGGCAGCTATCGCCTGCAGGCGACCGGCCGCACCGAGTTCCTCGCCGCGATCGAGGCGGCATTCCATCCGGAGTTCGTCGGCTGCCACGCCGTCCAGCATCCGATCATCGACGTCCATGGCGACGGCACCGCCGATGGCCGTTGGCGGCTGGTCGATTATGCGATGAGCCTGAGGGACGACAATCTGACGACGATCGGCGCGGCCAATTATGTCGACCGCTACGTGCTTCAGGATGGCGCCTGGAAGATCGCACGGTCGCGCTACACGCGGATCTACGAACGCGTCTTCAACGAACCCAATCCGGCGATCACCTTCCACATATTGGGGAGCGTCGCGCGATGATCGACCTTTACGCGATGACGAGCCCCAATGTGCTGAAGCTCGTGCTCATGCTCGAGGAATGCGGGCTCGACTATCGACTGCATCATGTCGACGTCTTCGCGGGCGAGCAGCATGCACCGGCATTCCTGGCGATGAACCCCAATGCGAAAGTGCCAGTGCTCGTCGATGGCGATTTCGCGATCTTCGAAAGCGGCGCGGCCCTGCTCTGGCTCGCGGAAAAGACGGGGCGCTTCCTGCCGCGCGCCGATCGCGACCGGTCGATCGCCCTGCAATGGCTGTTCTTCCAGGCATCGACGGTCGGCGCCGCATTCGGCCAATATGTCCATTTCTTCCGCTACGCGCCCGATCAGACCTATGCGCTGCGGCGCTATGAAAGCGAGACCGCGCGCGTGCTGTGCGTGCTCGAACACCGGCTGGCCGACAGCCCCTGGCTGAGCGGCGCCGATTATGGCCTGGCCGATATCGCGACCTGGCCGGGCGTGCGCACGGGCGACGCGATCTTTCCGCTGCTTGGCCCCCAAGGCGGCTGGGCCGCGCTGCCGAATGTGCGGCGCTGGTTCGACGCGATCGCCGAACGCGCGGCGGCGACACGCGCGACCGCCGCGCTCGACGCGCTCCTGCCGCAGGACAAGGCCGCCTTCGCCCGCGCCGACAGCGATGCGCTCGATCGTTTTTTCGGGCGCGGCAACCACGATCACGCCCGCGCGCTCGTCGCGCCGGAGCCCGTATGACCCGTTATTTCTATCCGGAGGGACAGTCTGCCATGAGAAACCGAGTTCATCGTTCGACCGCGAGCCTGTTCGCGATGATCACCGCACTCGGCGCACCGCCAGCGCTTGCGCAGGTTGCGGCGCCCGCGGCGGACGAAGCCGCGGCGCCGCAGGATGACGGCGCGGGCATCGCCGACATCGTCGTCACCGCACAGAAGCGCGCCGAGAATGTCCAAGACGTGCCGATCGCGATCTCGGCGGTCGATTCGGCCTATCTCCAGTCGCGCGACATCAGCTCGATCGACCGGCTCGGCTCGATCGCGCCCAACGTCAAGATCGACCGCGCGCCGTCGAACAAGACGATCTCGCAGATCGCGATCCGCGGCTCGGTGACGATCAATCCCGCGATCACCTGGGAACCGGCGGTCGGCCTGTATCTCGACGGCGTCTATATCGCCAAGGCGCAGGGCTCGATCTTCGACGTCGCCGATCTCGAACGCGTCGAGGTGCTGCGCGGCCCGCAGGGCACGCTTTACGGCCGCAACACGCTGGCCGGCGCGGTCAACCTGATCACGCGCAAGCCGAGCGGCGAGTTCGGCGGATCGTTCGAGGCGACCTATGGCAATTTCGACTATTGGAAGTTGAAGGGCGCGATCGACCTGCCCAAATTCGGCATCTTCTCGGTCAAGGTCGCCGGCCAGATCCAGAAGCGCAACGGCTTCATCGCGATCGGCCCCAATCCCCACCCGCAGGCCGCGTTCCTCTCCGGGCCCAATTCGGTCAACAGCACCAACGATATCGATGGCCAGAGCGCGATGGTCCAGGTGCGGGCGGAACCCACCGACAATCTGACCTTCGACTATATGTTCGACTGGACGCGCTACAATCAGCGCCCCGATTATGCGCAGCTCTACCAGGTCAACCGCAACGGCGACCTGCGCGACATCTTCGATCCGAACTCACCTTCCTATTCGGGTCTGCCGCTCTATCTGTTCGCCAACCACGAACGGCAAAGCAAAGGCAGCATCGACGCCGATCCGCTGTTCGAGAAATCCAAGACCTGGGGCCATGCCCTGACCGCGACGCTCGACCTTGGCGACGCCACGCTCAAGTCGATCACCGCCTATCGCAAGCTGCGCTGGTCCGACAGCATCGACCTGGACGGTTCGCCGATGGCGATCGCGCTCACCCAGCGCTTCAGCCGCTATCGCGCCTTCAGCCAGGAATTGCAGCTTTCGGGCACCGCGTTCGGCGACCGGCTGAAATATGTCGTCGGCGGCTATTACTTCAAGGACAAGGCGGAGACCGACAATCCGCAGCACTTCTTCTTCGGCGCGCAATCCTTCGTCTCCAATTACGGATCGCACACCGAAGCGCTCGCCGCCTATGCGCAGCTCGATTTTTCGGTGACCGACGCGCTGACATTGGTCGGCGGCCTGCGCTACAATCACGAAAAGAAGGATATCAAGCGGCTGCTGTCGATCACGGCGGCGCCCAATCCGCCGTTCACGCTGATCAACGTGCCTTATGGCGGCCTGCCCGATGTCAGCTACAATGATCTGAGCCCGGCCTTCACCGTCCGCTACGAGGCCGGTCGCCATGTCGACCTCTATGCCCGCTATTCGAAGGGCTTCAAATCGGGCGGCTTCAACGGCGAGACCAACGTCGTCGCGGCGCCGACGCCCGACTGCCCGTCGGGCGCGCTCGAACTGTGCCAGCCCTATCGGCCCGAAAAGGTCGACAGCTATGAAATCGGCGTGAAAACGCGGCTGCTCGGCAACACGCTGCAGCTCAATGCCGCGGCTTTCTGGGACGAGCATAAGGACCTGCAGCTTTCGGTGTTCCTGGGCACCGGGTCGGCGGCGTCGATCGTGCGCAACGCGGCGGCCGCGCGCATCCGCGGCATCGAGCTCGAAGCGATCATCCGCCCCGCGGACTGGCTGACCTTCAACGGCTCGTTCGCGCTGCTCGACACCAAGTACAAGAATTTCATCGAAGTGCCGGGTGGTCCCGACGTCTCCAACAATCGCGCCTTCCCGCATGCGCCGAAATATACGGCATCGGCGGGCGTCGACTGGCGCGTGGTCGAGGGTGACTGGGGACGCTTCAACATGGTCGGCGACCTCAATTTCGTCTCCGCCTATTACACCTTCCCCTATGCGCTGCGCGTCGACAATCCGTCGGACCAGAATGCGCGCACGACGCGCTCGCCCGGGCGAGCGCTCGTCAATCTGCGCGGCACTTTCGCCGATCTGCCGCTGGGTGGGGTCAAGGGCGAGCTGTCGCTCTGGGTCCGCAACCTGACCAAGGAAAAGGCGCCGCAGAACTTCATCGATTTCGGGCCGGGCTTTGGCGGCCTCACTGTCGCCTATTATCCCGATCCCCGTACCTATGGTGTGACCCTGGGCGTGCGCTTCTGACGCGCCACGCTCCTCTCTGGGAACCTCGGGCGGGGCGACGATCGTCGTCCCGCCCGTCTTTTATGTGGAGACCCGCAGGACACGCGACGCCAAGATTCAGGATCTGCTCGACCGCGAAGAGATCCGCCAGCTCATCACCCGCTATTGCAACGCCGCCGACCGGCACGATCACGAGAAGATGCGCAGCCTCTATCATGAGGATGCGATCGACGAGCATGGTGCGATGTTCTCCGGCCCCGCGATGGAGTTCATCGACAAGCTGCCCGAGATCCAGGCGAATATGGAGATCCTCCATCACAATGTGACGACGATCAATCTGGCGATCGACGGCGATTATGCGGAGGGAGAGGTCTATCTGCTCGCGCTCCATCGCGCACGCCTGCCCGACGGGCCGATCGACGTGCTCGTCGGCGGCCGCTATTTCGACAAATATGCGAAACGTGACGGAGCGTGGAAATTCCTCCACCGCGCGATCGTCGCCGACTGGGCGAATGTCCATTCGCCCTCGATCATCGATCTCGACCATCCGTTCCTGGCGGGCGCCAAGCTCGGCCGGCCGGGGCCAGGCGATCCGTCCTATGATTTCTTCAAGCTGCTGAAGCGGGGTGGCTGAGGGAGCATTCTCCTTCGCCAACGCCCCGCGGCCTCTCCTCCCTGCGCTTCAGTGCGGGGAGGGGGACCACGACGCGAAGCGGCGTGGTGGAGGGGAATTGCGATGCATCCTACGCCCCCGCATCCAGCGGAAATCGTTCGATAAATACTGCTCGAATCCCTGTGCAGAGATGGATATCGTATTTTCCCCTCCACCACGCGACTGCGTCGCGCGGTCCCCCTCCCCGCGCTGAAGCGCAGGGAGGAGAATGGTCAGCCGCCCCCTGCTTTCCTATAACCACCAATACAAAAGCGCCGGCCCGGATAGCCGGGGCGGCGCCTCAGGATCGTCGCATGCCGCGGATCAGAATTTGATCGCCAGCTCCACGCCATAGCTGCGCGGATCGCCGTACATCACGCCGGCAAAGCCCAGCGATCCGAAATCGATGCCAGAGAGCACGTAATCCTTCTTCGTCAGATTCTTGCCCCAGAGCGAGATCGATGCCTGCGAACCGCCGAACGCGATTTCCGAGAGCGTCAGCCGCCCGCTGAGCAACCCGACACCGCCGTCGGCGATCTCCTCGTTGAACGGATTGACCGGGTGCCAGTAGATCTTGCTGCGATAGGTCCAGTCGGCACGCGCGACGAGTTTGCCGATGCTGCCGACCGGCGTTTCATATTGCACGCCGAGATTGGCGGTTTTCGCCGCGGAATATTGGAATTTGGCGATGTCCGAAATATCGCCGACGACGCCGGTGACAGGATCGACGAACAGGAATTTCTTGTACTTGCGATCGGTATAGCCGACCGAGGCCTCGACGGTGAGCCCGGTCGTGATCAGCGCCTGCAGCTCGGCCTCGATCCCCGTATAGGTCGCCTTGGCAGCATTGACCGTGGTGCTCGCGGCACCGCCCGTGCCGGCCAGGAACTGCTGGACCTGGAGATCGTCATAGATCGCGTGGAACGCCGCGACGTTGAACCGCAGGCGGCGATCGAACCATTCGCTCTTCACCCCGATCTCGTAGGAAACCAGATCCTCGGGATTGAAGCCATTATTGTCAGCCGCCCGCGCATTGAAGCCGCCCGCCTTGTAGCCCGTGCTGGCGCGGGCATAGGTCATCACGTCATCGGTCCATTCATAGGCGATGTTGGCGAGCCAGTTGAGCCGATTGAACTTCCTGCGCAGGTCGCGCGGCGCAGTCGGCAGCGGCGAGGACTGGATGAGGTGCTTGCGATCCTCGGTATAGCGCAACCCGCCGGTGATGCTGAACCGCTTGTCGAGCGCCGCCGGTTTCCAGGTCAGCTGGGTGAATGCCGCCATCGAGCGTGAGATGTGGCGATAGGTGAGCTGCGTATCGAGATTGACGCCGAAGCTGTTGAGATTGACGCCCGGCGCGATCGGGATCGGCACCGGCGACGGCAGCACCAGGGTGAAACCCTGCGGATTGTCCTCGCTCGCCTTCTCGCGGAAATAATAGGCGCCGACGACATAATCGAGATCGTCGCCGATCGAGCCGATCAGGTTGAGTTCCTGCGAGATCTGGTTCTGGTGCCGCTCGTTGCTGGTGTGGAACAGGTCGACCGGGCCGATGCCGAGCGGGATGAACGGATTGGGCGGCGCCAGGATCGCCGGGCTGACGAGAAGGCCGACCAGCCCGCCATTGCCGTCGATATCCGATCCATCGATGACATTGTCCCATTTGCGATAGCCGGTGATCGAACGCAGCGTGGCGTCGCCGATCTCGACATTGAGCGTCAGCGTGTGCCCCTGGACGCGATCGCGCACATTGCCGTCGCGATCGAGGCGGAGTGCGGCGAGGCGATCGGGCGAGATCTGCACCGCGCTGCCGCCGAACGCCGGCGAGAAGCCGAGATAGGCGAGCAGATCGGGCCGCATGGCGCGCAGCTGGAAAGCATTGGCCCGGCCGTTACGATCGCTGAAGTCGTAGGAATAGTCGAGCGTGAAGCCGGTGCCGCGGTCGAACCGCAATGCGGCGCGCAGCGCATCGGTGTTGCGCGCGCCCGGGTCGCGCTTGTCCGAAGGCTCGAGCAGATTGTCGACGGTGCCGTCGCGCTGGCTGTGGAGATAGCCGAGCTTGATCGACAGGCCCGATCCCAGCAATTCGCCGGTGTCGAGCGTCGCCTTCATCACGAATTCGTCGAAGCTGCCATAGCCCAAAGTGACGCGGCCGCCGAAATCCTTGCTCGGCTTGGCGGAGATCAGGTTGACCGCGCCGCCCGTGGTGTTGCGGCCGTACAATGTGCCCTGCGGCCCGCGCAGCACCTCGATCCGCTCCAGATCCATCATGTCGAACAATGCACCCGCCGAACGGCCGACGATCACACCGTCGACATAGAGCCCCACCGCCGGATCGGCGGTCAGGATCGGATCATTGTCGACGATGCCGCGGATCGCGATCGAGGGATTGGCGGTCGCCGACGGCGTCTCGCTGATCACCAGATTGGGCGCCGCGCTGCCCAGATTGGCGACATTGGTGATGCCGCGCTGCTGGATCGCCTCCGCATCGAGCGCGCTCACCGCAAGCGGCGTATCCTGCAGGCTCTCCGCGCGCTTCTGTGCGGTGACGATGATATCGGCCAGCGCATCGGGGGCGGCCTCCGCCGCCTCCTGCGCCAGCGCGGCCGCGGTCAGCCAGGGGGCGACGAGCGCCAATGTCGCGACAGCCGCGCGAAAACCGGTCTTCGAATGCATAGGCGTCCTCCCCCTTTGAACCGCCGGCTTCCGGCGTATTCCGTATCCCATTTGCCAATTGAGTAGCACTATGCGCATTTTTTTGAAGAAAACAATACGCACTATGCATGATCATCGACAGCTGTTGCACAAAATGCACAGTCGGAACGCAGGAGAATCGAAAAACCGAAGCGCGATCGGGGCTTATGCCTGCCTGCCGCGCGTCAGACGCCCGGCTGATCGGTGGGGACATGGACACGCAGCCCGTCCAGTTCCTCGGTGATATGGATCTGGCAGCTCAGCCGACTCGTCGGCCGGACCTCGACATTGTCGGCCAGCGCCTCGATCATGACCGCCTCGTCCTCGCCCGGCGGACCGACGCGATCGGTCCAGGCCGGATCGACATAGACATGGCAGGTGCCGCACTGACGAACACCCCCGCACAGCGCGTCGATGCCGTCGACAAGGTTGGCAACCGCAAGGTGCATGACCGCCATGCCCTCGAAATTGGTGCAGGTCTTTTCGCTGCCGTCGGGCTGGACATAGGTGACGCGCGCCATCAGCCGTCCGCCTTCGCATGGGCAGGGCATCCGGCCGCCGCCGCGGCCGCGGCGATATCGGCGGGCGCGCGATCGGGGATGGCACGGCGGCGATACCGGACGCGGCACGGCTGGTCGGGCCAATAGGTGCCGGCACCCGCGATCGGCCGCGGCTCGTCGATCAATTCCATCTCGTAGCGCTGGAGGAGGATGGCGATCACCACCTTCATCTCCATGCGCGCGAAATTCACGCCCGCGCAGCGATGCATGCCGCCGCCGAAACCGATCAGGCTATTCGATTCCACCTTGGTATCGGCGCGTTCGGTATCGAAGCGATGCGGTTCATATGCGTCCGGCCGCTCGAACACCTCGCGCATCCGGTGGCTGACCGAAGGCGCGAGCAGGATCCAGTCGCCCTTGCGGATGCGATAGCCGTCGCGTTCGAAATCGGCCGCCGCCTTGCGGATCATCGTGAAGGCCACGGGATGGAGCCGCTCGGTCTCACGCAGCGCCAGATCCATCTTCTGCATCGCCAGCGCCTGTTCCCAGCTCAGGTCCGCGCCCGACGCGCTGCCCAATATGCCGCCGATCTCGTCGCGCAGCGTGTCGCGATAGCCGGGGTTCTGGAGGATATCGATCAGCGCCCAGCTCACCTGCCCCGCCGTCGTCTCGTGCCCGGCCCAGACGAGCAGTAGGATCAGGTTGATGATGAGTTCGTCGGGGATCGGCCGGCCGTCGGGATAGGTCGAAGCGATCATGTCCTGGAAAAAGTCGGCGGGCTCGACCGGATTGGCACGGCGCTGGTCGATCCAGCTCTGGAGGATGCGGTGGAGCTTCTTCTTGGCGGCCTGGCTGCGGCGCATCTTCTTCGTCGGCAGCCACAATGGCAGCACGAATTCCATCCCGCCCGAAAAGTCGCGGAACAGCTCGAAGAATTCATGACCGAGCTTCTGCTTGAAATCGCGCCCCATGAAGCTGTGCGCGGCGATGTCCATCACCACAGGGCCCAATGTCGGGATCAGGTCGAACTCGCCGCTGTCGCCCAGCCGGTGGCAGAGCGCGGTCGCCTCCTCCGCCATCACCGGCACATATTGTTTCATCGCCGATGCCTTGAAGCGCGGCATGATCACCGCGCGCTGGCGGAGATATTCCTCCATCTCGGCGAAGGAGTAGAAATCGGGCGAGAACATCTTGTGGAAGAAGGGCATCGATTCGCGGATCGACAGCAGCTTGTCGGTTTCCTGGAAGACGAAGCGGTTATTGTCGGGGCCCAGCATCACCACCATCTTCCGCCCGCCCATGCGGAAGGAATAGATCGGCCCGCGCGCTTCATACCCCTCGCGCAGCAGCTTGACGGGATCGCGGAAAAAATGGGGCAGATGCCCCAACAGGGGCTTTCCGCCGCGAAGCGCCGGCGGGTCGATGGCAACGGCCTGCATGATCCGATCCTCTCCTCCATGCCGGTATCCGTTCCGGCGATGGTGCGACTATCGCGCGGCGCAGCGCATCCGCCGACAGGCTTGGAGGAAAGTCGCGGCGGCTAAGCCCTGAAGTTGCGCCTCGTGCGACTTTCAGTGCCGAGCGAGCCATGACTGACATCGCGCGCCACCAGCGGCAGCGGGATCGGCGTGGAAGCGATGAGCAGCCCGACATTGGTCTTGACCGAGGGCGGCAGCGCCGCGTCATGCGCAACCAGGTCGCGCACTTCGCGGAACAGGCTGTGCAGCCGGCGTTCGAGCAAAGCGCGCGACGCGTCGGACAATTCGCCGATCTCGAACTCCCAGATCGATCCCGGCGCCGAGAAATCGTGCTGGAGGAACTCCTCCTTGACGCGCCGGTCGAAGAAGCGGCGCATGGGGCCGCCCGGGCGCCAGCTGATGCTGCGCGCGGTCATCAGCCGGATCACATTGCCCGGCAGCAGCTTGATCAGCCCGATCCGCTCCAGCATCAGCAATGCAGGGATCAGGAAACATTGGTCGATGCCGTAATCGGTTTCGATCCGCGCCACCGTCCAGCCGCCCAGAACGAGGTGGAAGCAGAACAATGCCAGCGGCTCTTCCACCAGTGCCTGTTCCTGCGCATCGCTGAGCGTGTCGGGCCGGGGTGGGCGCCCCTCCTCGGCAAGCCGCGCGAGTTCGAGGAAATTGAGACCGAGCAGCTCGCAAATCTCGTCGATCCGCGCGAGCGTGAAGCTGTGCTGCGCGAAAATGCGCTTGATGCTGGCATGGCTCACCCCCAGCGCCAGCGCGACATCGGCATAGGTGAGCCCGCGTTCCTTGAGCGCGCGTTTGAGCGCGTCGACAAGATAGACCGACTGGCTGTGAAAGCGCTCCGCGACCGCCACTGCGATCCTCTCCCCGGTCTTGGGCGGCTGCTCCGATCCGCACCGCGCCATATGGTCTTTACCGGATGATAGACCGACCGGCGCGACGGGCAAGCATCCCATCAATCCAGCAGAGATCCCACAGCGGCGTCACAGAAACTGTGACAGATATGCGGGCCGACGATGCGATCGGGGCATTCCGGATCGAACCAGCGATCGATATGCGCCCAATGATAGGGGTGCAGCATATAGGGGCCCAGCAGAGAGCCGATATCGGCGTAATCCTGTTCCCAGACATGCGTCCAGCGCTGCGTGCCCGATGCGTTTTCGACCCGGCTCAGCTGCCAGTTGAGAATCGCCGGAATGTGATGCGGCATCCGCCGGGTCTCGTCCTCGAAGCGGCGGACCGTCGCCGCATCGGTGCCGTCGTCGATCCGCAGCAACAGCGTGCGATAGACGCCATTGCGAAGCCCCGGTGCATGCACGCCGTCGGCGACGCCGCGATAGTGTACCGTCTCGGTCGATGCGACAGCCGGCATCGCGAGCAATCCGGCGATAGCGGCATCGCAGGTTGCGCGTGCGACCGCGCTGTCGAACTGGAGATGGACGATCAGGTCGCCGCCGAACCAGCTGCCGTCCAGCGTGGGCGCGACGAGCGTCCGCAGCGGCCGGTGCGTTACAACCAGTGCGCGCAATTCGGCGACCAGCGGTTCGCGATCCGCAGCCTCCGCCAGCGTCACCAGCTTGGTCAGCTTATACATTGCCAAGCTCCACGATATCGTCCGGATCCGACGCAAAGATGCGGCGGCGGCTGACCGCGCGGGCGTCGGTCTCTGTCCACCAGGCGGCGACGGTGGGATCGCCGCCGCCGATAGCGCGCATCCCCCACCATGCCGCGGCATCGGTGAGCGACCAGCGGAAGCTGAGCGTGTTGGACTGATCGTCGAGCCACACCGGCGGGCTGACCAATATCTGTTCGAGCACCATGCCGCGCGCGCGGGCGCCGGGCGCATAGCGCGCCAGATAATCGTCGAGCAGCGCCTTCCCTTCGCCGGGCCGCGCGACGATCTCGTCGATCACCTGGATCAGCGGGCGCTCACCATCCGGCATGATCGGCCACCTCGAGCACGATCTTGCCGCGCGCATGGCCGCTTTCGATCGCACGATGCGCCTCGACGGCATCGCCCAGCGACATCAGCCGGGTCGGCACGGGCTTGACGCCGCCATCGTTGCACAGGGCCGCGAGCCCCCGGAGATGCTCGTCGATCCGCGCGATGGCGACCATGTTGGACAGGATCTGGATGCCGGCCGCCGCCGCGCCGGAAACCTGTGCCTCGCTCGCGCGCGACATCAAAGTCTCGATCTCGACATAACGGCCACCCGGCGCAACGATGTCGGTCGCGCGCGGCAGCAACGTATCGAGCCCCACCGCATCGAGGACGAGGTCGACGCCGCCGGGCGCCCAGGCGCGAACCGCCTCCGCGACATCGCCTTCGCGATAGTCGATCGCCAATTCCGCACCCAGCCCGACGACATGATCGGCATTGGCGGCGCTGCAGGTGACCGCGACGCGCGCGCCGAGCGCCCAGGCGATCTGGATGCCGATGCTGCCGACCCCGCCCGCACCGCCGTTGATCAGCACGGTCTGGCCCGCCTTCAGCGCGCCCGCATCGACCAGGCCGCCATAGGCGGTCGTTCCCGCGACAGGTAGAACCGCGGCGTCGGCGAAGCTCCAGCCCATGGGTAAAGGCGCCAGCATCGCGGCATCGGCGATACAGAATTCGGCATAGGCACCGTCACTGCCCTGCCCCTGCCTGGACATGCCGAACACCCGGTCGCCGGGCTTCACCGCGTCGACGCCCGCACCGACCGCTTCGACGATTCCGGCCAGATCGAAGCCGAGCACGAAGGGAAAATGATAGTCGATAAAGGCCGACAATCTGCCTTCGCGCGTCTTCCAGTCGGCCGGATTGACCCCCGCACAGGCCACGCGCACCAGCACGTCATCGGGGCAAGGTTCGGGCCGGGGCAGTTCGGCCCAGTGCAGCATGTCCGCACCGCCGAAGCCGTCGATCACCATTGCGCGCATGCGCTTCTCCACATTTTCGGTCGTATCGGGAAAGCCGGTCCGGCGCTTATTCGGCGGCGATCGCCTGCTGCGCGCGGAAGTGCGGGATCACTTTCTCGCCGATATTGCGGATCGTCTCCATGATCACATCGTGCGGCACCGCCCCCATCTGGAACAGGAACAGGATCTCGTCGGCGCCGGCATCGAACAGGCGCTGGACGTAACGGATGCAATCGTCCGCGGTGCCGTACGCGTCCGCGACTTCCTCATAGGCGCCGGTATGCTCGGACCCGATAGTGATCTTCTCCTCGGAGAGATAGGCGACGACCGCTTCCTTCTCCTTCTGGAGGATCGCGGCCTGCTCGTCTCCCGACAGATCCTCGACCGTCGGCTTGGGCCCGCCCTGATACCAATAGCCCAGCGATTCGACGAAGAAGCGCTGGCCGCGCAGGCCGATCCGGCGCGCCTTTTCGCGATCGTCGAGCACGAGCGCGGGGCACAGCGCCGCCAGATGCTCGGTCGGGCGGAAGCCCACCTGATCCTCGACCTTCCGGCTGCTCCAGGCGGCGCGATAGATTTCGTTCTTCTTGGCGATATCCTCGGGGCCGGCGAAACCGAGCACCAGCGCGCCGATGCCACGCGCGCCGGCGGTGGTCAGCGCATCGGCGCGCGTGCACGCCATGTAGAGCGGCGGGTGCGGATCCTGATAGGGCTTGGGATGGATCGGGCGCGACGGGATCTGGATATATTCGCCGTCATGTTCGATCTCGTCCTGCACCATGATCTTGGGGATCAGGTACATGGATTCGTCGATCATCGGCTGAAGATCGGCGAGGTTATAGCCGAAGGTGCCGGCTTCCTGCTGGGTGCCGCCCTTGCCCATGCCGAAATGGACGCGGCCGTTCGACAGGATGTCGAGCGTCGCGATGCGCTCGGCCACCTTCACCGGATGGTTCATCGCGGGCGGCAGGCAGACGACGCCATGGCCGATGCCGAGCCGGCTGGTCTTGCCCGCGAGAAAGGCGAGGAAAGTCTCGGGCGCGGACATATGCGCATATTGGGTGAGCGCGGTGTGCTCGACCGCCCAGACGGTGTCGAAGCCCATTTCCTCGGCGAGCAGCGACTGCTCGACGATCTCGTGGAAAGTGCGCGCCTCGTTCTCGCGC
>JASBTC010000285.1 GCA_030148625.1 Sphingobium sp.
CATGCGCCGCCTTCGACAATCTCTGCATCGGGCGCCAGGCGCTGGACGATCCGGCGCACGCCGTCGCGGAACATCGGATGATCGTCGGCGATGACGATCCTCTCGGCGAGACGGGTGGCAGGACTCGTCATCCCGCCAGGCCTCGGAAGACCGTTTGCGAGCCGCTGAGAACAGATGTGCCGACATCCATCATGCTGATCATTACATCCGATCCGCAAGTGAAGCACCTAGTGCATCTGTGCTAGTGAAACATGTCTGGCGGAATGCGAAGACGTGGTTCGAAGCGGCTTTCCGAATGTACCGGAAACGCAGTATCGATAGGAAATCCGCGATGCCCAGGGCAGTGACGAGCCGACATATCCTTGTCCCTTTGACCGCGCTGCTATGCCTCTCTTTCCCGGGCGTGGCGCAGGCCGGGCCGTGCGAGGACAGCTTCAAGATCAGCGGCAACGTCCTTTCGGGGCCGCGCTACACCGCGACACTGACCGTGCCCGATCTGACCCCGGAGAGCGCGGTCAACCAGATGCGCGCACTCGCACCCTCGGAAAAACTCGACGTGCTTACGGCAGATCCGGCGGGCGGCAACATGCTGCTGGAAATGCCGCAGAGCCTGACGCATCGCGCGATCCCGTTCGTCTTCACCGCGACGCGCGAGGCTGGTGGCAGCCGGGCCGAACTGCTCGCCAAGTTCAACAAGGGCTCGATCGTCGGCGAGAAGACGTTCAGGCGAGACATGTGTGCGCTCCTGTCGCGCTTGCGCGGCGGCAAGGCGGGTATCGCCGCGGGCAGGGCAGTCGTGGCGCCGAGCCCGCCGACCAGGATCGATGCGCTGGCGCTGTCGCAGCGGCTGGCCGGTGAGACGATGGACAAGCCCGCCGCGATACCGCTGCGCTATGCCGGCAAGTCCTTCACCGTATCGGGCAAGTTCGATTATGCGGAGCAGGATGGTCCCCAATATCGCATTGCCTTCGATGTTCCGGATCCCAGCAAGCTGCTGTTCACGCCGGGCCCCGGTGCACCGCAGTTCAAGGTCGATATTCACTGCATGATGGCAAAGGACCAGGCCACCTATGCGCTCAGCTTGAGCAAGGGTGAGCGCATCCGGTTGACGGGCAGGTTTCTCGAGTATCGCCCGTCCCGCACCACGCTTTACCTCGGCGATTGTCGCCCCGAGAAATGAAGGCGCGCGATCGCATTCCCGCCTTCGCCGGATTCCACCGGATTTCCGATTTTCAGGCAATCATGACCAGCTCCGGAAAAGGATCTCCTATGCAAAAGTCGATACTGGCCGCGGCGCTTGCAGCGAGCTGTGCCGCGCCGCTTCACGCGCAGGCCAGCGGGGCGGCGGCGCATATGAACGGCGCCGGTCCGGTATCGATGGGCAGTTTCGCCGGCGCGCGCGTCCGTATATCGCTCGGCGGCGCAAAGGGGGAGAAGCGGGCCGTTCGCGCGGGCCTGACCGTTGCGCCGATGCAGCGCAGCAGCGGCAGCGATCTCAAAGGCCTCGCCTGGCGGATCGGCGAAGGACTGGAATTCGGGCTCAGGAGCGATGAGCCCGAGCCGCTCGTCTCGTTGGCCGGGCAGCGGCTGACGCCGGTGCGTTATGCGCCTGGCAGGTCGATGCCGGCGAAGGGGCGCAACAATCTATCTGACGCTGGCGTCGTGGCCGTTGTCGTGGGGGGACTGGCCGTCCTTGGGGGCATCGGCCTGTTGGTCGCGCTCGATGCGTCGGATGATCCCGATCGCTGCTGCGAATAGGCACCGGTCGGGCGGTCCGGCGGGAAGCGCGCACCGACTCGAAGCATTATCGCGTAAGCGAGGAGGAGCTAACCTGGCTCGGCGAGCAGGTCGAGGAACTCGGCAGGGTCGTAAACATCGTGTGCTCTGAGACGCTCACGGCATTCAGTACACTGAGGAGGTTTGGAGGACGAAGAGTAGTTGGGGCTTCGCCGGTGAAAGCGACCGCTTCCATGAGGCAATCGTCGAACTCACCGACAAGGGGGGATCGAATTCAAAAGCATGCATAAGGTGAAATGCTGTCCGCGAGTCCTCCTGGACCGCCCGGAGAGCAACATTCGCTCTCAGGCCGGTTCTGGGCCCTTTTTTCCCTTATCGATCAGGACTGCCTGTTGCCATCGGCTTGGCGCCTTGTCGGTGCGGTGAATGCAGCCCACCCAGCAGCAGGGCCGCTTCTTCCCCTCCGACAGCTCCTCACAGGTTCGCTCGATACGGCGTTGGCGCGTCATTGGCTGCTTCGCGTCATCGACCCAGCAGATGAATTCATTCCGTCCCAGCGGCGTCAGGCGTTCCCACAATGCAAGGATTTTGGGATCAAATCGAATTGCCGCCTCAAGGTCGTCACCTGCCTCATGGACGGTGCCATGGGGAAAAACATCTGCCACGAAACCTCCAAGCATTGGTGCGCCCCAACGGAGTTTATCAACGCCGTGGGAAGAGCGGCTTTCGAGCTTAACGCTGGACCACGGAATGTCCACGATCAGACTCGGGCCGTCATCCACCTGCTGGTGCGCCAGCCGCTCTTGCATCGCTGCGGCTCCAAAATGACCTCCACCGCCTGCGTCTCGTCCGACCGATTGAATTAGGAAGTCAGCCGTAGGTGCCCCGGTCAGGGGATGTCGTTCACATCCGACCATTCTGCGGTTGCGTCAGACCGACCGCCTTGCCACTCTCGTGATATTCTTGCCGGGGGCGACCATCATGCACCGAACTATCCTCGCGACCTTGCTTGCCGCCACCGCTTCGATCGCTGGCGCCTCGACCCCGAAAGAGCAGCTGATGAAGCCGCCCGCGGAGGCGCGGCATTATACGATCAGCTCGACCGCCGGGAAGCATGGCGACATCTGGTCATGGAAGACGCCGGACGGCCAGGTCGCCTATCGCATGTCGATGTCGCTGCGCGGCTGGGTCACCGAAACCGATGAACTGGTGACGCTCGGGCCCGACCGGCGCCCGTCGGCGATCGCGATCCGGGGGTATACCGACACCGGGGAGGCCACCGAGGATTTCAGCGTCGATGCCAGCGGCGTCGCGCATTGGAAGACGGTCGTCGACTCCGGCTCGGCTCCGTTCGGCGCCAAGCGCTACAATAGTTATGGAGGCCCCTGGCTTGCCAGCGAGCTGGAGGTCGAGGCGCTTGTCGCTGCGGGCGACAAGGGCGTCGACCTGCTGCCGACCGGTCATGCCAGCATCGCCATTGGCGAGCCGGTGCAGATCGACGGTCCGCAAGGCAAGAAGACCGTCAAGCTCGCCTTCATCACCGGCACGGGCTTCTCGCCGTCGCCGGTCTGGCTCGACGGCGACAATCGCTTCTTCGGCAACGCGGGCGGGATGTCGCTGTTGCCCCAGGGTTATGAGAGCCAGGGGCCCGCGCTGAAGGACATTCAGGACAAGGCGACCGCCGCGATGGTCCGCGATGTCGCGCACCGCTTCCTGACGCCCGCGAATCGCACAGCGACTCTGGTCGACAACGTCCTGATGTTCGATTCGGTCACCGGCCGTTATCTGCCCAATCGCGCGGTGCTGATCAGGGACGGCAAGGTTGCTGCTGTCGGCGCTGCCGGATCGATCAAGGCCCCCGCGGACGCGACCGTGATCGACGGGCGCGGCAAGACGATCCTGCCCGGTCTGTGGGATTCGCATCAGCATGTCGGCGACGACTGGAACCTGCTGCAGAATCTGGCCACCGGCATGACCAATTATCGTAGCCCCGGCTCGATGATCGACGACGCGCTGAGCATCTACAAGCGCCGCGCCGCCGGCGACCTGCTGGCACCCGACGGCAAGATCTCGGTGATCATCGATCGAAAGGATCCGCTGGCCGCACAGGGCGCGCTCACCGTCTCCTCAGCAGCGGAAACGGTCGCCGCGGTCGACAAGGTGAAAGCGACCGGCCTGTGGGGCGTCAAATTCTACACCTCGATGAACCCGGCTTGGATCGCTCCCGGGGCGGCAGAGGCGCACAAATTGGGCTTGCACGTGCACGGCCATATCCCGGCCGGTATGCGCCCGCTCGAAGCGGTCCGCGCTGGCTATGACGAGGTCACGCACATCAACTTCATCATGATGCAGGCAATGCCGCAGGATGTGGTCGACAAAGCAAATACCGCGGCCCGGCTCGAAGGCCCGGCGAAATACGGCAAGGATGTCGATCTCGACTCTCCCGTGATGAAGGCGTTCTACGCGGAGCTCGCAAAGCGGAAGACGATCATCGACCCGACGCTGACGGTATGGGAGCCGCTGATGACCTCGGACGGCACCGCACTGGCCCCCGAATATGCGCCCTTTGCCGACGTCGCGCCGCCCTCGGTCGTGCGCGGGTGGAGGATCGGCGGCTATCCGTTGTTCGGCGGCCTGACCCGCGACGATTTCCGCAAGAGCTTTGCCAAGATGGTCGGCCTGGTCGGCCGGCTGCATAAGGCGGGCGTGCGCATCGTCGCCGGCACCGACGGTTATGGCCTGGAACTGGTCCGCGAGCTTGAACTTTATCAGGAGGCGGGTCTGACCAACGCGGAAGCGCTGCAGACCGCGACGATCGTTCCGGCGCGCATGACCGGCATGGACGACCGCATCGGATCGATTGCCGCTGGCAAGACCGCGGACATCATCCTGGTCGATGGGGACGTCTCCAGGGATCTCACCAAGCTGCGCCGTGTCGAGACGGTGTTTCTCGACGGGTACCGGCTGGATGGAAGCGCGCTTCGCAAGGCGAGTGGTTTGAGCGGGATGCCGAAATAAGGGCCTGTCTTGCGATCGCTCGGTTGCAGAGCTGGCCCCTGGCAAGCCTGTCGGATGGGCTCGCAAAGCGCGTGCTCACAAGGCCCATCTCATGTTCCATATACGGCCGCCCGGTGCCAAAAATTCCGCTTTGGATCTTTTGGTTTCGAACAGCTCGTGGGCCAACGGTGAGCTTACCGTGACCTTTCGAGATTCATTTGGAATGCTTAAGGAATTTCATCTGGGCGGACCGTCCCCCGAGCCCGTCAAGGGCTCGGGTAAATCGGACTGTCGAAAATGGCTCCCCGGGCCTGATTCGAACAGGCGGCCGTCCGATTAACAGTCGGATGCTCTACCGCTGAGCTACCGGGGAACACTGATCGGAGGCGGGCCTATAGCAGCGGGATTCGCCGGTTGGCAAGCGCTGGTTCGCGATATCCGAAATGAGTGCGAAAACGTCCGGATTCCGGGGTGTGTCGCGAAGCGCATTCGCTGATTTCCGGCCGAATCCGGCCGCGCGGCGGGTGTCGTTGCGAACGGGCGCGCGGTCAGATCGCGAACTGTTCCATCGCGATGCGGTCGTCCAGCGCGTGTTCCGGATCGAACATCAGGCTGAGCGTGCAGGACCGGTCGATCGCGACCTCGACCCTGGCGACGTCGCGGATTTCGCGCTGATCGGCAACCGCGCTGACCGGGCGCTTGGCAGCGTCCAGAACCGTGAAACCGAAACGCGTCTTTTCCGGCAATATCGCGCCGCGCCAGCGTCGCGGGCGGAACGGGCTGATCGGGGTGAGCGCGAGCAGCGTGGAGCCCAAGGGCAGGATCGGGCCCTGCGCCGAATAATTATAGGCGGTGGAGCCCGCCGGTGTCGCGACGAGCACGCCGTCGCACACCAGTTCGGGCAGAACCGCATTGCCGTTCACCGTCACTTCGATCTTCGCGGTCTGGCGCGTCTCGCGCAGCAGCGAGACTTCGTTGATCGCAGGCAGCGAGACGCTTTTCCCGTCGATGGTCGTCGCGTCCATCCGCAGCGGCGTCACGCTGAAGGTCTTGGTCTGCGCCAGGCGCATTTCGAGATGGTCGGCGCGCCATTCGTTCATCAGGAACCCGACGGTGCCGAGGTTCATGCCGAAGACCGGCACGATTCGCCGTCGTTCGAGCATCTGGTGAAGCGTCTGGAGCATGAAGCCGTCGCCACCCAGCACGACGAGCATGTCGGCGCGTTCGGGCTCCACCCATTGATAGATTTCGCGCAATATGGCTGCGGCCTGTTGCGCGGCTTCGGTCGGAGACACGACGAGGCCGCGAGTCTTCTCCGCCCAGGACTCGGCCTGGGTCATCCGCCAGTGACGCTCATATGGCGTTCGACGGCGGGTGTTTCGCCGCGGGTTTCGATCTTGAAGTCGTGGCGCGCGGGCTTGAGGCGCAGCGCGGTGTCGATCGCGGCGTCGACCGCATCCATTCCGCCCTCGGCAAGCGCCTGTTTCAGGTCGACACGGTCGTCATGGCCCAGGCACATATAGAGCTTGCCCGACGCGGTCAGGCGAACCCGGTTGCAGCCGTCGCAGAAATTGCGCGTCAGCGGAGAGATCAGTCCGATGCGGACGCCGAGTTCCTCCACCATGCTGTAGCGCGCGGGACCGCCCGTGGTCAGGTCGAGCGGGCGCAGCGTGAAGCGCTCGGTCAGCCGGGCATGGACCTCGGTCAGCGGCAGGAAACGATCGGTGCGATCCTCGTCGACCTGGCCGAGCGGCATCGTCTCGATCAGCGTCAGGCCGAAACCCTCATCGCCGCACCAGCGCAGCATCGGCTCGATCTCGTCCTCGTTCATCCCCTTGAGCGCGACCATGTTGATCTTGATCGCAAGCCCAGCCGCCTTGGCGGCCGCCACGCCGCGCAACACGCGGTCGAGATCGCCCCAGCGGGTGATATGGCGGAAACGGTCGGGATCGAGGCTGTCGAGGCTGACATTGATCCGCCTGACCCCCGCGTCGAACAGCGGCCCCGCCATATCGTCCAGCCGATTGCCATTGGTGGTCAGCGTCAGTTCGTCGAGCCCGGCGCCGATATGACGGCCGATATGGCGTGCCACCCGGTCGAGTCCGCGGCGAACCAGCGGCTCGCCGCCCGTCAGCCGGATCTTGCGGACGCCACGCGCGACGAAACGATCGGCGATCGCCTCCATCTCCTCCAGGCTCAGGATCTTGGATCGCGGCAGGAAGGTCATCGCCTCCGACATGCAGTAACGGCAGCGCAGATCGCAGCGGTCGGTGACCGACAGGCGCAGATAGGTGATCCGGCGGCCGAGGCCGTCGGTCAGGGATGTCGGCGAGGGTGCTGCCGTCTGCATACCCCTAGCTAGGCGCTGTACCCATTTCCGGCAAGATAAAGGCGATTGCGCGGATGAAGGGCATTGTTAATCATTGGCGCCGAGGGGATGGCTGCGTGACGACTGAAATACCGGATCTGCCCCAACCTCTCCAGCCGGCGCCGCTGTTCCTGCTGTCGTTCCGCCATCGCGACGCGCTTGCCGCATCGGCGGAAAAGGTGGGCTGGCGTGCGATCGCGGCGCGGCGACCCGATGGAATCGAGCGACGGTTCATCGCAAGCGGCGCGGTGGTCGCCGTGGTCGACACGCGCGGTGCGCTGGAGGAAGGGCTCGCCGCGACGCGCACGCTTGCCGATCCGGTCGAAGCGAATGCCGGTGCATTGCTCGTGATTCTCGCGCGCAGCGATGTCGGCGCGCTCGATGCGCTGTTTGGCGCAGGCGCGACTCATTATCTCACCAGTCCGTTTGGCGAGGCGGAATTCGCGCAGGCGTTGCGTTTCGCCGAGCGCCACAGCGATCGACTGTCGGGCGGCTGGCATGCCAGGGATCGGGTGCTCACCGAAAGCGATGGCGGGCTGGGCTGGCGCTACACGCCGGACACGGGGCTGACGCTGGGCGAGCCGTTCCGGGACAGACTCGGCGTGGTGGCATTGCGGATCGATGGGCTGGTATCGCTCTATCGCCTGCTCGACGCGGACGGGCGGGCGGCCGCCCGGATCGCCATCGGCCGGCTGAGGGCGGGGGCGCGGACGACGGCGTTCGCGCACCGGCTGCCGTCGGGCGAGCATATCGCGCATCACCTCCATATCGATGCGGACGGCGCGATCGCCGGCAGCATCGAACCGCTCGACGAGGTGGAGGAACCCGAAACGCGCGGGCGCCGCGATGCGCTCACCGGTCTGCGCGACGGCATTGCCGCGCGTCGCTGGCTCGAGACGCGATTGAAGGTGGGAACGCCGGTGACGTTGCTGCTGCTGTCGGTCAGCCGATTCGACATGATCAACGCGGCGTTCGGTCGCGAGACCGGCGACGGGCTGATGCGATCGGCGGCCAGGCAGATTGAACGCTTCGCCGTCGAAGCCGGTGGACGCTCCGTCCTGGTCGCGCGCGTCGCGGGTGCCGAATTCGCGATCGGGCTGGAGGAAGGCGAGCCGGCCGAACGCGCTCGATTGCTCGCCGATCAGCTGTCGCGCGTCTTGACCCGTCCGTTCGTGGCGGGCGAGCATATGGTTCCGCTCGGATGCCGGATCGGGCTGGCGACGGCGGATGGCGCGGGTGACGACGCCACCGGCCTGTTGCGGCGCGCCAGTGCCGCGCTGGCGGAAGCCAAGACGGGGGAGAGCGGGACGGTGCGGACCATCGGCGGTGCCGAGGCCGTGGCGGTTGCGCTCGGCAGCCGGCTGGAGATCGACCTGCGCCGCGCGCTCGACCAGAATGAAATCGAGATCGTGTTCCAGCCCCAGATCTCGGTCACGACCGGCCGGATCGACGGCGTCGAGGCACTGGCGCGCTGGCGGCATCCCGAACTGGGCGAGTTGGGGGCTTCGACATTGTTCGCGGCGGCGGAGCGGTCCGATTATCTGCTGCCCCTGTCGGAGCATGTTCAGCGCCGCGCCGTCGCGCTGGCCGCGGCCTGGCCCGAACGGCTCTCCGCGCTCAGGCTGTCGGTGAACGTCACGGCCGCGGACATTGCCGTGACCGATTTTGCCGAGCGTTTCCTGGCGATGGTCGATGAAAGCGGCTTTCCGCGTGGGCGGTTGACCGTCGAGATCACCGAAAGCGGGCTGATCGAGGATCTGGGGCAGGCGGCGGCCTTGCTCGCGGCGTTGCGCGCGGGCGGATGCCGCGTCGCGATCGACGATTTCGGCACGGGCTATTCGAGCCTCGCCTATCTCAAGGCGCTGCCGCTCGATTACCTCAAGATCGACAAGAAGCTCGCCGAGGATATCGAGGGATCGAGCCGCGATCGCGTGGTGGTGCGCGGCGTCATCGAAATGGCGCGGTCACTGGGGCTGAGCGTGGTCGCCGAAGGCGTCGAGACCGCGACCCAGCTCGCGCTGCTCGCACGCGAGGGCTGCAACTATTATCAGGGTTTCCTCTGCTCCGAGCCGGTGGACGGCGCACGGCTGGTTGAACTCGTCGACCGGATGGGCTGATCAATAACTCGGAATTGGCGAGCCACCCCAGGGCGTTCTGCGGCCGGTGCAATAGTTGGTCGCATGATCGATATTGTCGATATTGTAGAGCACCGCACCCATCGAACGCGCGAGCGATTCGAACAGCGCGACCGTTTCGTCGTCGATCCTGCCGGTTCTTTGCCAATACAGGCCGACCGACGCGACCGGCTCGCCGATGCCGACCGGGAACATCGCCATGCTCCGCACGAAGGTCTGCAGATAGAGATGCTGCGGCACGCGCGAGTCGAGCGTGATGTTCGAGATCAGGATCGGCTCATGCGCCAGCATCGCCAGGCCCGAGACGCATTGTTCGATCGGAAAATCCTGACCGGTCCAGAGCGGCCCGATCGCGTCCTCGGCGATATAATGGACGCGCCCGCCGATCCTGCGGACAATGGTGATGCCGTCGGCATTGGCGATGGCGCGCGCCGAATCGCGCACAATATCGACGACATCGGCGATGGTATCAGCCCGTTTCAAGGCCTCGATCGTCGCCAGCAATTTGGTCCAGCGTTTCGCCGAAACCGGTCCGTTCACGATCGTTCGCCCCCACGAAACATCTCCAAACAAGGTTAAAAAACCGTGCCGGCAAGTCAAGCGGCAGCTTTGGCCAATCCCTTCGAAAGTTGAAGTGCGCCATTGAGTCGGGCCTTCGCGTCGCTCCAGGCACGGGTGATGACCAATTTGTTGTCCGGACGTAGCTTCGCCGTACCCTGAAGGCGCTCGACATAGGCCAGCAGCGCCGGAATATTCGGGAAGCTGTCATTGTGGAACGTGACAAGCGCGCCCCGTGGCCCGACATCGATCTTGGCGATGCAGGCGCGCTTGGCGTTCAACTTGATCTCGATCACGCGCAGCAGATTTTCGGTCGCCTCGGGCAGCTTGCCGAACCGGTCGATCAACTCCGCCGCGAAGGATTCGACGCCCTGGCTGTCGTCGAGTTCGTTGAGGCGGCGATACAGGCCCATGCGCAGGTCGAGATCGGGCACATAGGTGTCGGGGATCAGGATCGGTGCATCGACGGTGATCTGCGGCGAGAAGGCTTCGCGCGGCGCTTCGAGGCCCGCGCCACCGGCTCTCGCCTCGAGAATCGCATCCTCGAGCATCGACTGGTAGAGTTCGAAGCCGACTTCCTTGATATGCCCGGATTGCTCGTCGCCGAGCAGATTGCCTGCGCCGCGTATGTCGAGGTCGTGGCTTGCCAGCTGGAAACCGGCACCCAGGCTGTCGAGGTCGGACAGCACCTTGAGGCGCTTCTCCGCGGTTTCGGTCATCAATCGTTCGGGCGCGGTGGTCAGATAGGCATAGGCCCGCGTTTTCGACCGGCCGACCCGTCCGCGCAGCTGATAGAGCTGGGCAAGCCCGAAGCGATCGCCGCGATTGACGATCAACGTGTTGGCGCTCGGAATATCCAGCCCGCTCTCGATGATGGTGGTCGAGACCAGCACGTCATAGCGCCGGTCGTAGAAAGCGGACATGCGTTCCTCGACCATGCCCGGCGCCATCTGGCCATGGGCGACGACATAGCTGATCTCGGGAACCTCATCGCGGAGGAAGGCTTCGATATCGGGCAGGTCAGCAATGCGCGGCGTGACGAAGAAGCTCTGCCCGCCGCGATAATGCTCGCGCAACAAGGCTTCGCGCAGCACGACCGGATCCCAGGGCATGACATAGGTGCGCACGGCCAGACGGTCGACCGGCGGGGTCTGGATCACCGACAA
>JASBTC010000299.1 GCA_030148625.1 Sphingobium sp.
GCCGGCAATGGGCGATCTGGTGGATAAGCGGACGCAATCCCACCGTCATCGATCCCCCGGTGCGCGGAAATTTCGATGGCGATGAGGGCCTCTTCCTGGGTGAGGATGTGCACAAGGGCCGACCGGTCAAAGTGCGCTTTCGCTGGCACGATATCCACGGCGCGCGGCCGCATTGGGATCAGTCCTTCTCCCTCGATGACGGCGCCACCTGGGAGATGAATTTCACCAACGCCTTTTCACGGACCGCCCGCATTCCGGCGGTGTTGCCCCTCGCTCCCGACGCGCCGCACGACTTCGATTTCCTGGCCGGACACTGGGATGTCCGCCACCGCCGATTGAGAAAGCGGCTGGCCGGCAGCACCGAATGGGACGTCTTTGCCGGCACGCTCGTCAATTGGCCCGTGCTTGGCGGATATGGCAATGTCGGGGACAATGTGATGCATTTCCCCGCCGGCTCCTATCGCGGTGTGGGATTTCGCACCTTTGATGGCGAGACGCGGCAATGGTCGAGCTGGTGGCTCGATGGTCGCAATCCGGCGAATATCGGCAAGCCGCTGCGTGGTGCCTTCGCCAATGGCACCGGACGCTTTTTCGCCGATGACGAACATGACGGACGAAGAGTCGTTTCACGGGTCGTCTGGTCGCAGATCACCGGGCAGTCCGCGCGGTGGGAGCAGGCGCTGTCACCGGACGGGGGCGCGACCTGGGAGGTCAATTGGGTCAGCGATTTCCGGCGAAGGGGGGCGTAAGCATGATCGCTGCCCTGTCCTGGTTGCTGTTGACCGGCGCCTCCCCCCAGTTCGAGATCGCCGATGCGGCCGAAATATTCGCGCCGGGCATCGCGTCCACGACCGGATATGCCGAAATCCGCCTGACGATCAGTCCCGACGGACGGACCGCGCTCTGGTTCAGCCGCGACCGCCCTGGTGGGCCGGGCGGCTACGACATCTGGATGTCGCGGCGCAGCACGAGCGGATGGTCAACGGCCTTGCCGGTTTCCTTCAATGCGCCCGGACGCGATTTCGATCCGGCTTTTTCACGCGATGGTGCGCATGTCTATTTCTGTTCCGACCGTCCCGGTGGATTGGGTGGGGACGATATCTGGCGCGTCGCGGTGACCGAGACGGGCTTTGCCCGACCCGAACATCTGGGCCCGAACGTCAACAGCGCCGCCAACGAATTCGCCCCGATGCTTTCGCCCGATGGCAAGCGTCTGTTGTTCTCCAGCGATCGCCCCGGCGGCGCGGGCCGCCACGACCTCATGGTCTCGCGCCGCAAGGGCAGGCGGTTCGCGCCCGCCACGGCGCTGCCCGGCGGCATCAACACGCCCGCTGACGAATTCGACGCGACCTTTCTTCCCGACAATATGACGATCGTCTTCGCGCGCGCCGGCAACATGCGGACCGATCGGGTCGCGCTGTACGAAGCGGGGCTTCACCATGGTCGTTATGATCCCGGCCTGCCTTTGCCGCAGGGCGTCAATAGCCGGGACAAGGACAGCTATGGCGCGATGATCGATTGGTCGGTGCCGAACCGCCTCCTCTGGTCGGCGCAGGGCGACGGCGCCCGGACAATGGACCTGTATCTGGTCCGCTTCCGGCCGATGCGGAAACATGGACATCGGCGATCCCCGGCACAGGCAATGGAGTAATCATGGCGCAGTCTCCCATATTGATCATCGGCGGCAGCGGAAAATCGGGCGCGCGCGTCGATGCGCGATTGCGGGCGCTGGATATTCCGACACGTCCGGTTTCGCGCTCGACCCTGATCGCCTTCGACTGGCTCAGGCCCGAAAGCTGGCCCGCTGCACTCGCCGGGGTCGAGAAGGCCTATGTGACCTATCAGCCCGATCTTTCGGTTGAAGGCGCGGCGGAGGCGATCGCGGCGCTTGCCGCATTGGCCCGCGAGAACGGGCTGCGGCACATCGTCCTGCTCTCCGGCCGCAACGAGCCGGGCGCGCAACGGGCGGAGGCGGCCCTGCAAGCCTCCGGCATCCCCTGGACCATCGTGCGCGCGAGCTGGTTCAACCAGAATTTCTCGGAAGGCTATCTGGTCGACAGCGTCATCGCCGGTGAGGTCGCGTTACCGGCCGGGCCGGTCGCCGAGCCGTTCATCGATGTCGACGATATCGCCGATGTGGTCGCCGCCGCGCTGACCGACGACCGTCATCTGGGCAAGCTCTACGAAGTGACGGGACCACGCGCCTTGACCTTCGCCGAAGCCGTCGCCGAAATCGCCGCCGCGACGGGACGGCCCATACGCTATACGCAGATCCCGGCGGAGACCTTCGCCGGCGGGATGCGCGCCGCCGACGTGCCCGCCGATGTCATCGAACTCCTCACCGAATTGTTCACGGTCGTTCTCGACGGGCGCAGCACGCAAACCGCATCCGGCGTGGAGGAGGCGCTGGGGCGTCCGCCACGCGACTTCGCGGACTATGCACGCAGCACCGCGGCAGCGTGTGTCTGGAACTAGAGTCTGATCCGGCTAGATTAACTCATCTTGTCATTCCCGCGAACGCGGGAATCCCGCTATTCCGTGAAACATCAGAAAGAAGAAGAAGCTGGATTCCCGCTTTCGCGGGAATGACATCATGGGTGGCGCTTCGACTCAGATGGATCAAACTCTGGGGTCGATCGGCCTAAATTATTGGATTTCAACGCGCGCGCTGTGCGGCGCGGCTGATCGCGATGAATTCCGCTTCGACCGCGACCGCGCCGAGCGTTCCCGAGGATTTCATCGCCCGCTCGGCATCCAGCAGCCTGGTTTGCGCGATGGTGAGGCGTTCCGCGCTCCAGCGCTGGAGCTGGCGCTGAACCGACGCCTTTTCCTTCCAGAATATCGCCTTGCCCGATGACGTCATGACGGCATCGACGCTGTTGCCCTGTTCGACTTCGGCGCGAAGCTGACCGAGAAGCTGGGCGCGCTTCATCACCGCGCGGATCAAAGGAATCCCTTCCATGCCGACGCTGCCGAGCCGCGCCAGTTCCGCGGCGGCCGCACCCGGCTCACCGCCCATCACCGCGTCGACCAGCCGCGACATGTCGCCCTCATCGGCATCGGCGGACAATGCGTCGAGCGCGGCATGATCGAGTTCGGCCGGGCGATCGGGCGCCGCGTCGAGATAGGCTGCGAACTTCTCGATCTCGCGTGCGAGCACCGCGCGGTCGTTATTGGCCGCTGAAGTCAGCCGTCGCGCCACGTCGACCGATGCGAGGCGAAGGCCGGCATCGCGCGCCATCGCCTGGGCGAGCCGCTCGGCATCCTGTCCCTCGGGAGCATAGCTGGCGAACACCATGATCGCGGGTTCGGCCAGAGCGCGCTTGAGCAGGGCGCTCGTTCCCCTCAGCGTGCCGGCGATCGCGACCACGGGATTGCCGGCGACATTGGCGGCGAGCAGTGCCTCGACCGCGGGCAGGCTGTCGTCGGCGCTGGTGATGGCGACGCGGATGTGGCGCGCGCCGCCGAACAGCGAGATCGATGCGGCTTCGTCCGCCAAGCGCGCGGGATCGCCCTTGAGCGTGGCGGAATCGAGATCGATGCGTTCGGCCTCGGGCCCCATTGCACGTTCGAGCCGTTCGGCGAGCGCGCGCGAACCCGCTTCGTCGGGGCCATGGAGCAGAAACAGGCGGATATCGGTCGGCGGCGCGTCGAGCGCCCGTTCGATCTGGCCCTTATTGGCCTTCACGGCGGCGGCGCCTCGTTCGTGCGCTGTGCGTAAAGGGCGAGCCTGGCGACGATCTGGTCGGCAATCACCTGCGACAGATTCTCGAGCGCGGTATTCTCGGCGGCGATGGTCGCATATTCCGAGCTGACAATGTCGATGCCCGCATCGGATCCGGCGGTGGCGTCGAGCACCACCGTGCCGCGTCCCGCCTCGACGAGCTGATAGCGCGCGCGCAGCGTCCGCCGTTCGCGCGTCACCGAATCGTCGGCGCGGATGCCGAAGCCGGTGATCTGATCGTCCAGTTCGACCTTGAGGCGATAAGTCGGTGTGCCCTGCGGGGCTGCCGCCAGCCGGTCGACGATGGCGTTTCGGACGAGCCAGCCGGCCTTGCCCTCGATCGGCGCGACCTCGATCTGGCCGAGCGCCTGCGCAACCGCGCCGCGCGACCCGTTGCCGTAAAGCGGCTTCAGCCCGCAGCCCGCCAGCGTCAGCGAAGCCAGCAGCAGCGGCCCGATCAGCAGCGAGGCGGGCACGCGTCTCATGCGACGAGGTTCACGAGCCGGTCGGGCACGACGATCACCTTTTTGGGTACGGCGCCGTCAAGTTGCCGCACCACGTTCGGCGCGGCAAGCGCCAGCGTCTCGAGCAAGGCGCGATCGGTGCCCTTGGCGACGATGAGCGTATCGCGCAGCTTGCCGTTGATCTGGACCGCGATCGTCACTTCGTCGTCGACCAACAAGGCCGGGTCGACATCGGGCCATGCGGCGTCGGCGACCAGCCCGCTATTGCCCAGTTGCGCCCAGCCTTCCTCGGCCAGGTGCGGCACCATCGGGGCGACGAGCCTGACGATGGTCCGGATCGCATTGGTTCGCGACGCGGAGGGTTTCGCTTTCTCGATCGCGCCGGTCAGCTCGTAAAGCTTCGCAACGGCCTTGTTGAAGCCGAGCGATTCCACGTCCTCGGCAACGCCGGCGATGGTCTTGTGCAGCTTGCGGTCGAGATCGCGGTCCTCGCCTTCGGCATCCTCGATGCCGTCGATCAGGCGCCACAGCCGGTTGACGAAGCGCCACGCGCCCTCGATGCCCGACTCGCTCCAGGGCAGGTCGCGCTCGGGCGGGCTGTCCGACAGCATGAACCAGCGCACCGCATCGGCGCCATATTGATCGACGATCGGTCCGGGATCGACGGTGTTGCGCTTCGATTTCGACATCTTCTCGACCCGGCCGGGCGTTGCCGCCTCACCGGTCTCGACGATGACGATCTGTCCCTCGCGCTTCTCGACCTCGTCGGGCGCGAGCCAGCGGCCATCGGGCGCCTTGTAGGTCTCGTGCGTCACCATGCCCTGGGTGAACAGGCCGGTGAAGGGCTCTTTCACGTCGATCAGCCCGATATGCTGGAGCGCGCGCGTCCAGAAGCGGGCGTAGAGCAGATGCAGGATCGCATGCTCGACGCCGCCGATGTACTGGCCGACGGGCAGCCAGCTCTCGACCGCCGCCTTGTCGAACGGCCGGTCGTCCGGCTGGCTGGCGAAACGGATGAAATACCAGCTCGAATCGACGAAGGTGTCGAGCGTATCGGTCTCGCGCCGCGCCGGCTTGCCGCATTTCGGGCAGTCGACATGTTTCCAGGTCGGATGCCGGTCGAGCGGATTGCCGGGAATGTCGAAGCTGACATCCTCGGGCAAGGTCACCGGAAGCTGGCTCTTGGGCACCGGCACGACGCCGCAGCCCTCGCAATGGACGAAGGGGATCGGGGTCCCCCAATAGCGCTGGCGCGAGACGCCCCAGTCGCGCAGCCGCCAGACCGTGGTGCCCGTGCCCCAATGTTCGTGCTGCGCGCGCGCGATCACCGCCGCCTTGGCTTCCTCCACCTCCATGCCGTTCATGAAGTGCGAATTCACCATGCGGCCCGGGCCGGTATAGGCTTCGTTGCCGATATCCGAATTGTCGCCGTCGGGCGCGACGACGCGGACGACGGGCAGATCATATTTGCGCGCGAAATCCAGGTCGCGCTGATCGTGCGCCGGCACGCCCATTACCGCGCCGGTGCCATATTCCATCAGCACGAAATTCGCGACGTAGAGCGGCAGATGCAGGTTCGGATCGAGCGGATGCGCAACGCGCAGCCCGGTGTCGAAACCCTTTTTTTCCGCGGTCTCGATATCGGCCGCGGCGGTGCCCGTCCGCTTGCAATCCTCGATGAACGCCTGAAGCTCGGGGCTGTGCGTCGCCAGTTCCTGCGCGATCGGGTGATCGGCGGCGATCGCGGTGAAGCTGGCGCCGTAGATGGTGTCGGGCCGCGTCGAGAACACCTCGAATCCGCCGGGCCGGCCGGCGAAATGGAAAGTGATCCGCATGCCGCGGCTCTTGCCGATCCAGTTTTCCTGCATCAGCCGGACCTTGTCAGGCCATTGGTCGAGCGTGCCCAGACCCTTGAGCAGATCGTCCGCGAAATCGGTGATCTTCAGGAACCACTGGCTCAGCTTGCGCTTTTCGACGAGCGCGCCCGAACGCCAACCCTTGCCGTCGATCACCTGTTCATTGGCGAGCACGGTCTGGTCGACCGGATCCCAGTTGACCGCCGATTCCTTGCGATAGACGAGGCCGGCATTGTAGAGATCGATGAACAGCGCCTGTTCATGCCCGTAATAATCGGGTTCGCAGGTGGCGAGTTCGCGGCTCCAGTCGAGCGCGAAGCCGAGGCGCTTCAGCTGCGCCTTCATCGCCTCGATATTGGCGCGCGTCCAGCTGCCGGGATGGACCTTGCGTTCCATCGCCGCATTTTCGGCGGGCATGCCGAATGCGTCCCAGCCCATCGGGTGGAGCACTTCCATGCCGCGCATCCGCCGGAAACGCGCAAGCACGTCGCCCATCGTATAATTGCGGACATGCCCCATATGGATGCGCCCCGACGGATAGGGGAACATCTCGAGCACATAGGATTTCGGTTTCGGCGAAGCGTCGTCGGCTCGGAAGGTCTGCCGTTCGTCCCAGACCTGTTGCCAGCGCGCATCCGCGGCGAGCGGGTTAAAGCGCATGGGGCTGGCTTATCCCGGGATCGCGCTGCGCCTCAGGTCGCGCGCCTTGGTGAGGATGATCTCCTCGAGCTTCTGGACGGTCGCGGCCTGGATGGGGGCATCGACCCAGCCGCCGCCCTGGCTGACCTGACGGGCAGCCGAGACGCGCAGCGCGTCGGCGCGCAGATCCTGGTCGAGGATAGTGACGGTCACTTTCATCCGCTCCGACGGATTCTGCGGATTGGCGTACCAGTCGGTCACGATCACGCCGCCATTGGAGTCGGTCTGCAGCAGCGGCATGAACGACAAGGTATCGAGGCTGGCGCGCCACAAATAGCTGTTGACGCCGATCGTCATGACCTTCGATGCGGCCAGGTCGGCGCGCTTGGTGTCGGAGACCGCGTCTTCTGACGCGCCGAGGCCGAACAGTCCCTTGCTCAGATCCTTCTTGATCGCGGTGCAGGCGGAGAGCGAGGCGGCGAGAGCGATCGCAATCGCGATGCGGGACGGGCGGGCCATGTGAAAATCCTGATATACGCTGGTATTTGACCGGGCCGTTATAGATGCTCCGGCGTCGCCCGCAAGCGCGCGTTTGACCGTGCGATTCGGGACTTTATGGGCCTGTTCAGGCTGCCCCTGTGTGCGATGTGCAACAGATGACCGAAAAAGGACGCGAAGCGCTGGAAAATCCCGGCGAGAGCGTGATATGGGCAATGGTAAGCAGAGGAATGCCCAACACATGGTCGCGAGTCGCACAGCTCTGGGAGGAATAGGCGCGGTTATTGCCGTCGCCGGCCTCGCGCTGTCGCCTGCGATTCTCGCCGCTCGCGAAACCGCAGAAAATGGCTCAATGCCGCGGGTTTCGTTGAGTGCGCGTGGCGGAGTCGGATCGTTCACCCCGGCCGCCGCCGATCCCAAACTGGCCGCCTTGCTCGCGCGGACATCCTTGTCGGGCGCGATCTTCCGATTCACGCCGTCGGGCGAATCGGGCAAGAGTCGCCAGGTCACCGTGGCCGTCCGCGCCCGCAGCGTGACCTTGGGCATGAGCTCGGCGCTGACTCTGCGCACCGATGCGCCGACCATCGCGTCGCTGGGCGTCACGCCGTCCGCTTATAATCTCGGCGCCTCGATCGGCTGGAAGCGCTTCGCGCTTTCGGGCGATGTCGCGCGGGTCGATACCGGCCTGATCCCGGGCGGGCGTGAGCTCGTCAGCGCCGGCGCCAGCTATACCGCGCCCAAGTGGAGCGGCCGCGTTCAGCTCGATGCCGATCGCGGCATCGGCATCCAGCCGCGCATGATCACGCCGGAGAAGAGCTATTCGCTCGATGTCGGTGGCAGCTATCGCCTGACGCGCAATCTCGATGTGACCGCGGGCGTGCGTTACCGGATGGACGAGCGTGACCGGCTCCAGCCGCTCGCCGACAACCGCCGCGACAGCCAGGCGGTCTATCTCGGAACTGCGTTCAAGTTCTAGGTTCGGGTGATGCCGGGCTACGAACGGCACTCTTCTGCGCTTCCGGTGCTCACGTACTGAAGTACGCTGCGCTCCGGTTCTCGAAAAGCACCATTCTCGCTCCGGCCTGACCCGAACCGTCAGCCGTTGGTCTGCTGCGGCGTGAGCCCGTCGATTCCCGCCCAGCCATATGCTCCCATTGCAAGCAGCCGCTTCGCGCGCCTAGCGTCGAGGCCGCCCAGCGCGATCGCTGGCATTGGCGCCTGAGCGAGCAGCGCGGCGAATCCGCCCAGGCCCAGAACTTTTCCGCCGGAATGCGAGCGGGTCGCGAAGACCGGTGAGATAAAGACGATATCGGCATGGTGCGCGGCGCGAAGCTCTGCCGCATCATGGACGGGCCGGCTCACGATCATCGGTCCCGCGCCGATGCGCGAAAAGCGGCCATGCGCGCCGTCCGCGCCCCAGGCGGCGGCCCGGGACGGTGGCCCGGCGAGCAGCAGCATCAGGCCGCGCCGGCGCGCGACGCGCTTGACCCGATCGAACAGCATCCGCCGCGCGGACGGTGAAAGGCTGTAATGGCGAAAGACGATTCCGCTGCCGCGCGGCAATGCGTCGAGCGCGCGCCAGAGCAGATCGCCCTGACGCTCGTCGGTCATCAGCCAGAGACGCGGCAGTGCGTGGGAAGATCGGGATCGGGGGTGGCGGCGGCGCATCGCGCTTTCTATAGCAGCCGGCATGACGATCCATGAAAGCCCCGATGATGCGGCGACGCGCCTCGCCGCGGTCCGCACTGCCATGGCGAAGGCCACGGCGCTTGCACGCCGGCCCGCCGACGCGGTCACGCTGATCGCGGTCTCCAAGACTCACGACGCAGATGCGATCCAGCCGCTGATCGATGCCGGCCAGCGCGTGTTCGGCGAAAACCGCGTCCAGGAAGCCGAAGCGAAATGGCCGGCATTGCGCGAAGGCGATGAGGCGCTGTCGCTGCATCTGATCGGCCAGCTCCAGTCCAACAAGGCCGAGGCGGCGGTCGCGCTGTTCGATGCCATCCATTCGGTCGACCGGTCCTCGCTGGTCGGGGCGTTGGCACGGGCGATGGACAAGGCCGGGCGGCGTCCCGATTGCTTCGTCCAGGTCAATATCGGTGCGGAAGAACAGAAAGGCGGCTGTGCGATCGCCGACCTGCCGGCATTGCTGGCGGAGGCGCGCGCCGCGGCGCTGCCCGTTCGCGGCCTGATGTGCGTGCCGCCCGCCGATGTCGAGCCGGCGCCCTATTTCGCGCTGCTCGCCAGGATCGCGCGCGACAACGGACTCGATGGGCTGAGCATGGGCATGTCGGGCGATTACGAGACCGCGATCATGATCGGCGCCACCCATGTCCGCGTCGGCACCGCGCTGTTCGGCAAGCGCGGATGAGGTTTGAGGGCATCATCTTCGATTTCGATGGCGTGCTGCTCGAAAGCGAATATGCCGGCAATCGTCATCTCGCCGAGACATTGACGTCATTGGGCCACCCGACCAGCGTCGAGGACTCGATGGCCAATTTCATGGGGCTGGCGGGCGCCGATTTCCTCGGCGCGGTCTCCGCCTGGATCGGCGGGCCCGTTCCCGACGCTTTCCATGTCATTCGCGCCGAGGAGGATGATCGCGCGATCCGCGACGGGATCGCCGCGGTCGCGGGCGCGATCGACTTCGTCGACAGCCTGCCGCCGTCGGTACCGCGCGCCATCGCCTCGTCGAGTTCGACGCGCTGGATCGCGGCGCATCTCGACCATCTCGGCATAGGCGCCGCGTTCGGCGACAATATCTTCAGCGGCCGCGAACATGTCGCGCGCGGCAAGCCGGCACCGGATCTCTACCTCCATGCCGCCCAGGCGATCGGGGTCGATATCCGCCGCACGCTGGTCATCGAGGATTCGCCGGTCGGCGTGACCGGCGCCGTGGCGTCGGGCGGCTATGTCGTCGGCCTGTGCGCGGGGCAGCATTGCGCGGCGGACCATGACGCCCGGCTGCGCGCGCTGGGCGTGGATGCCGTGGCGCGGAGCTTCGAGGAGATCGCATCGCTGCTCGATCGTTCGGGCGGAATGGCCGAACAAATCCGGCGATCCGCATCGATATGACGTCATGGCGGACGGATCGTTGCTGACCGATCCTGCCTTCTACGCGCTGGCGATCCCGGCGGTGATCCTGCTGGGATTGAGCAAGGGCGGTTTTGCCGGGCTCGGGACGGTCTCGCTGCCGATGATCGCGCTGGTGATCTCGCCGATCCAGGCGGCGGCGATCCTGCTTCCGATATTGATCGTGCAGGATGCCGTCAGCGTCTGGTCGTTCCGTCGCGAATGGAGCGGTCGGATCATCGCCGAGCTGCTGCCCGGTGCGATCGTCGGGATCGGACTTGGCTGGCTGCTCGCCGCCCAGGTCTCGGTGAAGGCCGTGATGGCGGCGCTCGGCGCGATCACCATCGTGTTCGCCGCACAGCGCCTCTGGGTCGAGCGGCACGGCACCATCGCGGCGGCGGCCAATGCTCCGGCGTGGATCGGCGCGCTGTTCGGCCTCGTATCGGGTTTCACCAGCCAGATCGCGCATGCCGGTGCGCCGCCCTTCCAGATGTGGGTGATCCCCAGGCGGCTCGATCATCTGACGTTCGCGGGAACCACCGCGATCTTCTTCGCCGCGGTCAACTGGATCAAGGTGCCGGCCTATTGGGCGCTCGGCCAGTTCAACCATGAAACATTGATGACCGCCGCGGTGCTGATGCCCGTCGCGATCCTGTCGACCTTTGGCGGCGTGAAGCTGATCCGGCATGTCTCGGCCGATCGCTTCTATCGCGCGATCTACGTGCTGATGCTTCTGGTCGGCGCAAAGCTGCTGTGGGACGGTCTCGTCTGAGGGGAGACAGTCAAAGCCTGACGGGGGAATGCCGGCCTCTTATTTCAGCAAGCCGATCTCGCGCAGGCGCTGGAACAGATAGTCGTCGGCGGTGATCGGCTCGGGATAGCGGTCGGGATTTTCCGCGCTGATGCAGCCGGGCAAGGTCCGGATCTCGAAGTCCGAACGCAGATGCAGGAAAAAGGGCATCGAATAGCGCGGCACGCCGCGGCGCTCGGGCGGCGGATTGACCACCCGGTGCGTGGTCGATGGCAGCACATGATTGGTCAGCCGCTGCAGCATGTCGCCCACATTGACCACCATCGCGCCTTCGGGCGGCTTGATCGGCAACCAGCGGCCATCGCGGTCGAGCAGTTGCAGCCCCGATTCCTCGGCGCCGAGCAACAGGGTGATCAGATTGATGTCCTCATGCGCGCCGGCGCGCACGCCGGGCGCTTCGGCGGAGACCGGCGGATAATGGAGCAGGCGCAGCACGCTGTTGCCCAGGTCGACCGGATCGACGAACCAGTCCGGAGCCAGGCCGAGATGCCGCGCGATCGCGGAAAGCAGCCGCGCACCGACCCGGTCGAACGCCGCATAAAGTTCGGTGAAGGTTTCCTGGAATCCCTCGGGCCGGTCGGGCCAGAGATTGTCGGGCATGGTCGCGCGGTAGCGATGGCCCGACGGCAGGTCGCGGCCGACATGCCAGAATTCCTTCAGATCATGCTCGCTGGCATCCTTGGCGATCTCGGTCCCGAACGGGGTATAGCCACGCGCGCCGGCCTTTCCGGGCAGATAATATTGCTTCTTGTACGCGGTGGGCTCGTCGAAGAACGCCTTGGTCAATGCCCAGGCCCGATCGATCAGCGCTGGATCGATGCCATGATCGGCGATCACCGCGAATCCGTAACGCTCGAACGAGGCGCCGAAATCGCGCGCGAACGCTTCGGGGTCGCGCTCTTCGTCGGCGAGCGACAGCGGCGGGACGGCGGAGGCGGGGGTGTCGAGCATGGAAGTCATCCTTTGGCCCTTTGGGTCCGGACCTTAATCTAGAGTGATTTCGAGGCAGGTGGAATCACCTGCCGACTCGGAAATCACGGAGAACAAAGGACGTCTAGAGTCGATCCGGTTCAAACTGAACCGGATCGACTCTAGCGACTCGAATCCGGTGCGAACAGAGGCTGTGACCCAGACCACAGCGCGGCCGGTGCCGAGCGGGCATCAGCATTGCCGGCAGGGGGCGATTCGCGATGCAGACGATCTTCTATGTGATGGCGATCCTGGGATGCGGCGATGCCGGTACCGGCTGTCAGGCAGTCCGGACGCCGCCCACGCGTTATGCAAGCGCCGCGGCCTGCCGTGCCGCGGCGGAAACCGCGCTGATGGCACATACCGATCTCGATTATCCGTTGTTGCGTGTTGATTGCCGCAAGACGATCCGGCCGGCCGCGGTGACCCGGCCCGGCTGACGCGATCTTCGAAGGCGGGGGACTGTCCGGAATCGGTCAAAAGAATGATCGACCGCTCGGGACCGTCCGGATTGGGCGCGCCGTGCGCCATGGATTGGTAAAATCCGCCAATATTAGTGGATGTATTCGCCGCCATTTTTCGGATTTAAAGAGAAAAACGCCGTGATTCCGCGGAATCGCGAAACTGGCACGCTCCATGCAATGTTGCTGGCATCTCCGCTCGATGGTCGGGCGGAACGCTGAAAACTCAGGGAGTGATCAAATGTCCATCGACCTTTCCAACGTCCAGCGCGCCGCGGTTTCGCTGGTTGGCGCTCTGTTCCTCGCCACCGTCTTCGTCGGCACCGCTGTGGCGCCGTCCGAAGCCCAGGCTGCAGTCGTCGTCACGCCGGTCCGTTGAGGACCGGCGTCCGACCCCGGACGCATCACATCATATTCTGACAGGAAACCGCAGACATGACCGGCCGCTTCGCTCTCGACAAGACCAACGCCAAGGTGATGGGCGTCTGCGCCGGCTTCGCGCGCTGGACGGGCATGGACCCGACGATCGTCCGCATCGCGGCCGTGGCGTTGACGCTGCTCGGCGTTGGATCGACGATCATCCTCTATCTGATCGTCGGCATGATCGCGCCGAACGCCTGACGCCCTCGCGCCGCGCCGCTCAGCGCGACCGCGCGCGCAATCCCTCGGACCGCGCGGGATCCGCAAGCACCGAACCCTCGAACTGACCGATCGGGCGGGGTTCGCTGATCAGATAGCCCTGGACCTGGGTACAGCCCTGCAGCCGCAACTGATCGAGCTGCTCTTCGGTCTCCACACCTTCCGCCACAACCTCGAGATTGAGCCCGCGGCCGAGCGAGATGATCGCCTGGACGATCGAGCGGGCATGGCTGTTGTGCAGCATGTCCGCGATGAAGGATCGATCGATCTTGACCTTGTCGAACGGGAATTGCCGGAAATAGCTCAGGCTGGAATAGCCCGTTCCGAAATCGTCCATCGCGATCTGCACGCCGGTTTCACGCAGGCGGCCGAGGATCTCGACCCCGCGTTCGGCATCCTGGACAAAAACGCCTTCGGTGATCTCGAGTTCGAGCCGCTCGGGCGGCAGCCCGGCATCGGCGAGCGCGTGTGCGACGGTATCGCAGAGATCGGCATAGGCGAATTGCGCGGGCGACAGATTCACCGACAGCTTGAGCGGCGGATCCCAGCGCGCCGCTTCGGCGCAGGCCGTCCGCAACACCCATTCGCCAAGCTCGATGATGAGGCCGCTATCCTCGGCGATCGGGATGAAATCGTCGGGCATCATCAGCCCGCGTTCCGCATGATTCCAGCGTACGAGCGCTTCGAAGCCCTCGACACGCCCGGTCTCCATCCCGACCAGCGGCTGATAGTCGATATGCAGTTCGCCAAGCGCGATGGCGATGCGAAGATCGGCCTCCAGCGCCGCACGGCCGCGGGCCATCGCGTCCATCGCAGGCTCGAAGAAGCGGAAAACGCCGCGCCCGTCGGCCTTGGCGCGATAGAGCGCCAGATCAGCATGGCGAAGCGCGACAGCCCCTTCCTCCGCGTCGCTCGGGATCATCGCGATGCCCAGGCTGGCGGAGATGCGCAGCACCTGACCGTCGATGGTGACCGGCCGGTTGAGCCGTGCCAGGACCCGCCGCGCGATCGAAGCGACGTCGATGTCGATGTCGCGCATCTTGCACATCATCGCGAATTCGTCGCCGCCCAGCCGCGCCGGCAGCATGCCCGGCATCGACAGGTCCCTGAGCTGGTCGGCGACATGGCGCAGCAGCTCGTCTCCGACCGGATGGCCGTAAATGTCGTTGATCGTCTTGAAGCGGTCGAGGTCGAAGCAGAAGATCGCGACCTCGTCCCCGGGGCCGCGCTCGACGGCGGCAGTGGCGACGCTGGCGTTGAACAGCGAACGGTTGGCGATGCCGGTCAGCGGATCGTGATAGGCGAGATGGTGGATGCGCTGCTCCGCTTCCTTGCGGGCGCGGATATCGCTGATCACGAGCACGGTGTGCGGTTTTCCGCGCCAGGAAATCGGCCGCGCCGTCACTTCGACGTCGATCGTCTCGCCATCCCGTGCGCTCAGCATCATTTCGCGGGTCTGGCCTGATTCGATGAGCTGGGTGAGCGACCGCGGATCGGCGAGCGCGGGCAGCGTGGCCGCAAGCGGCGTGATCGCGATCCTGGGCCAGCCCGCGAGCGTGCGGAATGCCGCGTTGACGTCGACGATCCGGCTGCCTTCGACCACCGCCAGTCCCTCGATCGCGGCGTTGGCGAAATCGGTCACGCGCTGCTGTTCGGCGATGCGCCCCAGGGCGAGTCGATGGTCGAACCACAAATGCATGCCGCCGACCAGGATCAGCATGAAGGCGCCGGCACCGATCAGCATGACGAGCGTGTCGGAATGCATGGCGTCGGCCGGCACGGCGATGCGCGGGTCGGGGGTGATGCCGGCGGCGGACATCGCGGTGAAATGGAGCCCGCAAATGGCGAGGGTGAAGAGGAGAGCGCTGGCCGGCACCGACCAGCGGCGCAGCCTGCGCCGGGCGATCAGCGCGAGCCACGCAAAGCCCGCGCCGACGATCAGCGAGGCAAGCACGATCTGCGCGTCCCAGCCGACATGACCCTGCACGCGCAATGCGGCCATGCCGACATAATGCATCGTCGCGATGCCCGCGGCGAGCACGAGCGCAGGCAATGGCGAAAGCGAACGCCGCCGCGTGCGCAGCTCCAGCCACCAGCCGAGGCCGCTCATCGCGACCGCCGCGACGATCGAGAGCAGAGTCAGCGTGACGTCATAGCCGACCGGCAACCGCGGCTCATAGGCGACCATCGCGATAAAATGGGTGGACCAGATGCCGAGGCCGGTGGCGAGGCCGGCGAGCGCGATCCATTGCGGCCGCCGGCTATGGCGCAGCGCCGATGCGCGCCTGGCGACGAGCATCGCAAGGACGGTTGAGAGCGCGCAGATGATCGCCGCTAAAATGACCAGCCGATGATCGTGCTGTTCCACGATACAGGCATAAACCCGTAGCAAATCTTTCCCCCGACGCGGTTGCGCGACTTCCACTCTTGCTTAGGGCGGCAAGCGTTAAGGAAGCGCGAATCGTTCGCACCAGGCGATGCGATCATAAAGACCTTCAGCTAGCCGCTTCAAAGCCGGATGATTTGCGCGTAGGTTGCCGCATCCGCCCCCGGGGAGAAGGTGCCGTTCCATGAAGACGCTTCGCATTGCCATTGTCGCCGCCGCGTTGCTTGCGCTCGCCCCTGCCCAGGCCGCGCTCGCCCCCGGTGCCAGGGCGCCCGATTTCACCACCCAGGCTTCGCTTGCCGGAAAGCCGTTCAGCTTCAGCCTGTCGCGCGCGCTCAAAAAGGGGCCGGTGGTGCTCTATTTCTATCCCAAGGCCTTCACCAAGGGCTGCACGATCGAAGCGAACATGTTCGCCGAGGCAACCGCCGATTTCGCGAAGGCGGGCGCGACCGTGATCGGGATCTCCGCCGACAAGATCGACGTGCTCAACGAATTCTCGCGCAAGGAATGCCGCGACAAGTTCGCGGTCGCCTCGGCCAGCCCGGCGGTGATCAAATCCTATGACGTCGTCTTCGCCGCCAAGCCCGAATTTTCGGATCGCACATCCTATGTGATCGCGCCCAACGGCAAGATCCTCTACGCCCATTCGGAAATGAACCCGGCCGACCATGTGAAGAACACGCTCGCCGCGGTTCAGGCCTGGAAGGCCAAGCACAAGCGCTGAAGGTACAGTCAATCGGCCCATGCTGGTCTGCAAATGGCGCTCCCCTGCGCTTCCGGTGCTCACGTACTGAAATACGCTGTGCGCCGGTTCTCGGAGATCACCATTTTCGACTCAGCATGGGCCGATTGCTAGAAGCTGCGGCCGTCGACCTGGGTGATTCTGACGGCACTCAGGTCGATGCCCTCGATGCAGCGCAGATTGACCGCCGCCATCTCCGAGCCGTCGGGGCCGGTGCCTTCGGCATAGGGCGCGCAACCACAGGTGCCGCAGAAATGGTGCGCGATGGTGTGTTTGTTGAAGCGATAGGTGTGCAGCTCACCCTCGACCGGATCGAGCGTCAGCACGCCGCGCGGCACGAAGGCGAGCAGATAGCCCTTTCGTGAGCAATGCGAGCAATTGCATTCCATCGCCTCGTCGAGCGGTGCGTCGACATCGAATGCGACGTTCCCGCAATGGCAGCTTCCGCGATTGGTCATGATCCACCTCCAACCTCACCCGTCCTAACGGGATCCGGTGCCGCCATCAAGAACAAAAAGAGAACATCGGGCGAGCTCAGCGAGAAAGTCGCCGCTTTCGATCCGTTTAGCGGCATCGACCGGCCATGCATAGACATAGGTCCAGGCCATGCGGCTCCGCCCGTCATGCGTTACGGCGATGCGTGCGCGGCGATATTCGTGAGGTTCCGCGTCATCGCGGCTGCAGCGTTCGTAGATGTCGAGTGACGCCAGCAGGGCGTCGGGATCGGCCGCTTCGAACAAGGCGCCGTGCACCGGCTCGCCGGCGTCCGCATCCGCCACGAGGCCGGGATAATGCGCGATGCGATAGAGCCTGCCCGGTGCCGATGCGGGGCCAAGCCAGCGGCCATGCCCGGTCATCCGCGCTTCGGCCGATCCGCCCGGTCGCAACGTGCCATAGACGAAGATCAGCGCATGGTCGGCATCGGCCATGCCGTCACCCGCCGGGCGTATCGACGATCAGGTCGTCGGTCACCGTCATGGTGAAGACGGGGGCGTGGTCCGGTGGCGTCTCGGCGACGGCATCGACGAACATCGCGCGCGCCTCGGCGTCGTCATAGACCATCTTCACGTCCATCGCCGCCTGCCAGCTCGCCTCGTCGGGCCACATCGCATAGCCGACGAAACGGCCATCGCGGTCGCGGTGAAGGCGTGATCCATAGCTGCCATAGATGCGGGTGATCGCGTGCGTGCCGCGACGCCAGGCTTCGCGGAACTGCTCTTCCTTGCCGGGATGGACGCGCCACCAATAGACGGCGACGAACATCAGCCCAGCCGCGCGGTCAGCGCCTCGGCGGCCGCGGGCGCGCGGACCTTGGCGCCGTTGATCATGAAGACGAATGTGTCGCGATCGCCCTGTGCCCATGCCCTTGCCCGCTGCGCCCAATCGTCGAGCGCGGCGGCCGAATAGCCGGTCTCGATCTCCTCCTCGGCACTTTGCAGCCGGGCATAGGCGAAATCGGCGGTGGCCTCGTCGATGGTCGGATAGCCCGCCTTGTCGGCGAAGACGATCGCGGCGCCGGCATCGCGCGCCAGATCGACGAACGCCGTATCCTCGAAGCTTTCATGCCGTACCTCGAGTGCGTGGCGCAGCGTCACGCCATCGACGCTGGCCGGCAGCAATTTCAGGAAGGCGCCGAAATCCTCGCGATCGAACTTCTTGGTCGGCATGAATTGCCAGAGGATCGGGCCAAGCTTGTCGCCAAGCGCCGACAGCCCCTGATTGGCGAATTTGGCGATCGATTCGCCGGCATCGGCCAGCACGCGCCGGTTGGTGCAGAAGCGCGAGGCCTTCACCGTGAAGACGAAATCCTCGGGCGCGGCGTCGGCCCATTTGCGGAAGCTCTCGGGCTTGAAGCTGCTGTAATAGGTGCCGTTGATCTCGATCGCGCTCATGCGCGAGGCGGCGTGCTCGAGTTCGCGCGCATGCGGCAGCTTGTCGGGATAGAAAGTGCCGCGCCATGGCTCATAGGTCCATCCACCGATTCCGACCCTGATGCGTCCGGCGCTCATCATTCCGTCTCCCTCGTTCAGCCGTGCACGGCGCAGCTCACCATCCAGAGCGGTGCGACATTGCCCTGGAGCATCATGTCGTACGTTACGCCCTTGGGGCCGCGCTTGCCGCCCGCATCGACCCAGCGGGCGCCGCGTTTCGGCACGATGATTTCTTCCGACCATGCCGTCGGGATGAGGCCCGAACGGCCTGTGTCGCCGACCGAGAAGCCGAACGCCACCTTCATCTCGACCGGCCTGACGCGCAGGTCGTTCTCCATCCCGATCCGTGCGGTCCAGCGTCCGTCGCTGGAAAAGCGGACCCAGCTCGCCTCGGGCGTCCCGCCGATCATCCGTGTCCGTCCGGCCTGGCCGAAGGGGTGGGTGGCCCTGAGCGACCAGGTGACGCTTTTGGTCTTGCCCTGTTTGTTCACCGTCCGCGCCAGTTCCCTGGCGTCGATGGTGTAGGTCGCGCCGCATGCCATCGCCGTGCCCATGGCGGCGTGCGTCAGCGCCAATGCGCCCAGCCAGCGTGCGGTCATTCCAGTCTTGCGCAAACCCCGTCTCCCGATACGCGAGCGGCATGCTTTAGAGCCTGATCGGTTGAGGTGGAAGCGCGAAGCGTTCCCGGCGAAGAAGCGTTCCCGGCGAAAGCGTGAATCGGGCTCTCGGCCCGCGGTCGAACCCGATCGCCTGTATTGGCCGGGTTTCGGGTGGCGGCGGCATCGAATCGGCCTTCCCATTTGTTCGCTATTTGTTCTAATCTCGGGCCATGCAGACTCGATTCGATTTCGGCGGATCCGATCTCGAGCGCTGGCGGCAAAAGCTGGCGCCGTTTCTGGTGGACGTGGCATTGCGTCCGCCGCGTCGCCCGACAAGCGAACTCATCAAGGCGATGATCAGCGGCCGGACGCTCGATGCCGACTCGCTTGCGGCCTACGAGAATATCGTACGCTGGTTTCGGTCGCCCCGGCGATTGGCCAATGCGACGGCCGTCGAGATCGAACCGGTGATCGCCGGCGTGAACCATCCCGCGATCAAGGCGGACTGGCTTTCCCGCGCATTGCAGGCCATCGGGCGCGACCGGCCCGATTATCGGCTGGAGTTTCTGGGCGGCGTGCCGCTGGCCGACGCGCTTGCCTATCTCGAGAAATTGCCGGGCGTCGGGCGCAAGGTCGCGGCGTCGGTGCTCAATGCCAGCACGCTGCGCCGCCCCGTCTTCATCGTCGATACGCATGTACTGCGCGTCCTTCGGCGCCTCCATTATGTGCGATCCGTCGCCGATTATCCCGAAGCGAGCGAGGCGGTGACCGCCGATCTGCCCCATTGGTCGGGCGAGGAATTGCTCCTGCTCCATATCGCGATGAAGCGGCTCGGACAGCGCCATTGCCATCACCGTGCGCCCGATTGCCGGGGCTGTCCGCTGGCGGGCGAATGTCCCGGGCCGTGAGGCTGCGGACCGGCCGTCAGCGGCCAGCATTTATGGATGATATGCCGCGTCTGCCCATGGAGGCTCTCGACCAGCCAGAGCTGGTCGGCACTCCAGCTGATCGGATCGATCGGCTGCGCCGGTGCCCGTTTGCCGCCATAGCCCAGCGTGACATGCGGCTTGAAAGGCGACCAGAGTGCCGGGTTGAGGCCGATCGCGGTCGCGATCTCCACTTGCAGCACGTTGAATCCGCGCAACGGCTCGCTCGGTTTCAGCAGTGCGCGACTGCCCGCGGCAATGATCGTGTCGAATATCAGGGCGCACGACGGCAGCGTCCGATCGGCAAGCGCGTCGACGATCAGCGCGATCACGCCATGCGGCGTCTCGTCGTAACCGCCGCCGGTCCCGATCGTCACATGGAGCCTGTCCTCGGTCACAGGCGTTCCTACCATCGACGGCAGGCACCAATGCGCGATTTCGCGCCGCACGGCCGGCGGCGGCGGCAGGAAGAAATACACCCGATGACGGCGATGCCGATTCATAGCGGAGACCCCTGGAGCGACGTCAGGTCGGGCGGGACCACCCGGCGGCATACACATCGCGACGATTGACCCAGCCGCGTCCAACGAGTCGGGCGCGGGCTTTTCATTATAGAACATATAAGGAACATTTGAACCCCGATCAAACAAGGAAACGCAATCATGAACGAGATTATCCGAGGCGGATTCCACCATATCGACCTCAACGTCAGCGACCTCGCGGCATCGCGGCGCGTCTATGGCCTGCTGCTCGAATTTCTCGGCTATCGGCTGGTGAAGGACGAAGCCGATGGCTGCGAATGGGATCTTGCCGGCGACGGGCACGGTGCCGCGCTGGGCCTCAAGGCCTGCGATCCGGCGCTGCGCGACCATGTCCATCGCCGCTACGCACCGGGGCTGCACCATCTCGCCTGGCGCGCGCAGAGCCGGGCCGATGTCGACGTGCTGCACGATCTGCTGGTCGAACACGGCGTGACGGTGCTCGATGCCCCGGCGCATTATCCCGAATATTGGGGCGATTATTATGCGGTGTTCTTTGAGGATCCCGACGGGATGAAGCTGGAGGTCGTCCATGCGCCGGGATGGATCTGAACCTGCTGGTTCCGATCACCAAGCTGGTCTAGCATCTGAAGCAGCGTGGAGTAGGACGATGAGACAGCGGCGGTTGGGAACGGCGTTGGGCGTGCTCGCACTGCTGTCGGCCTGTGGCGGCGGTGGGGGTGGCGGAGCGAGCGGCGGCGTCACGCCGACACCGACACCGACGCCTACCCCGACTCCCACCCCAACCGCATGTTCGCTACGCGACCGCCAGACCTGGGCGGCGGCTCAATTGCGCGAATGGTATCTGTTTCCTGAGACTTTGCCGGCCACGCTCGATCCGGCCCCCTATCCGACCGTCGATGCCTATATCGATGCGCTGACCGCGACTGCGCGGTCGCAGCGCCGCGACCGTTTCTTCACCTATCTGACCTCGATCGCGGAGGAGGACGCCTATTACGCATCGGGCGCCAGCGCGGGCTTCGGATTCCGCCTGTCGACCGATACCGCGCAGCGCCGCGTGATCATCGCCGAGGCGTTCGAGGGCGCACCGGCGCTCTCCGCCGGGATCGATCGCGGCACCGAGATTCTCGCGATCGGCGCCAGCGCGGCATCGTTGCGGACGGTCAGCGATATCATCGCCGCCGAAGGAAGCGCCGGCGTCACCAATGCCCTGGGCGCGTCGACCGCGGGCGTCAGCCGGACCTTCCGGGTGGTCGATGGCGCCGGCACGCGGACGGTGACGATGGCCAAGGCCGATTATTCGCTGACGCCGGTCTCCGCGCGCTACGGCGCCAGGGTCATCGACGATGGCGGCCGCAAGGTCGGCTATGTCAATCTGCGCACCTTCATCACCACTGCCGATCCGGCCCTGCGCAACGCCTTTGCCGATTTCCGGGCGCAGGGCGTCACCGACGTCATCGTCGACCTGCGCTATAATGGCGGCGGTCTGGTCTCGATCGCCGAGCTGTTCGGCGATCTGCTCGGGCGCGATCGCTTCACTTCGGATGTCATGTCCTACACCGTCTTCCGCCCCGAAAAATCGGCCGAGAACGAGACCCGCAATTTCCGGCCGCAGCCGCAATCGGTCGCGCCGACGCGGATCGCATTCATCGGCACGGGCGGGACGGCCTCGGCCAGCGAACTCGTCATCAATGCCTTCATTCCCTATCTGCACGCCCGCGCTGCGCTGATCGGTACCAACACCTATGGCAAACCCGTGGGCCAGATCGCGCTCGACCGTGCGGCCTGCGACGATCGGCTGCGCGTGATCGCCTTCGCGACGCAGAACAGCGCGCGCCAGGGCGATTATTATGACGGGTTGGCGGGCAAGATGGAGGCAAGCTGCCAGGCGGCCGACGACCTCACCCGCCCGCTCGGCGATCCGCAGGAACAATCGGTCGCGCGGGCGCTCGATTTCCTCGCCGGGCGAAGCTGCACGCCGATCGCGCCGGGGCCGAGCGCCCAGGCATTCCGTGGCGGTCCCGCGCGGTTCGAACTGTTGACTCCTGACCGGCCGTCCACCGCGCAAAGGGAAGTACCGGGTTCCTTCTGAGCGAATCGTGCGAATTGATGCCCGGATCGGCCGGGCTTCGCGCTATGGACGACACAGAGGCGCCTGCCTCGCGAAGGAACATGTCATGGCGAAGAGCCAGAAGAAATCGAACAAGGAAATCCGCAAACCCAAGGCGGAGAAACCCAAGAAGCTCAATGCGTCCAATCCCTCGACCAAGCCCGGCCCCGTCGGCCTGGTGACGATCAAGAGCTGAAGGGGCCGGCTATGGCGGCGGAAGAAGACGCGTTCGTCTATGACGAGGCGAGCGGCGAATGGATCAGTGCCGACGAGGCGGCGGCGCGTGCGCCGGTCGAGGGCGTCGAGGTGCGCGACGCCGTCGGCAATCTGCTTGCCGATGGCGATCAGGTGACGCTGATCAAGGACCTCAAGGTGAAGGGCGCCGGCCAGACGCTCAAGCGCGGCACGCTGATCAAGTCGATCCGCCTGACTGGCGACCCGCAGGAGATCGACTGCCGCCACGACGGGATCAAGGGCCTGGTGCTGCGTGCGGAGTTCGTGCGCAAGCGGTGAGGCATCAGACCAGGCGGATAGGTCGCGCGGATCCGTTCGGTGGAGAAAGACCTTCGGTCATCGAAGCATCCCCTGCCGCGTCAGCGGCTATAGCATGGCGCTGGACGGGGGGGAGGCAGCCATGACGCCAAAACGGATACAATTGGGCATCGCATCGGTGTTCTTCATCCTCGGCGGATGGGCATTGCTGGCGCCACGCAGCGTGATCGACCTGTGCTTCCTACCCGAATATCGGACGGGCACGGCGATCCTGCCCTTCGCCATTGCCTGTTTCGGTGCGCAGGCGATGATCTCCGGGCTATTCGCGGCCTTCAGCCGTTTCACCCGCACCACCTTCCTCGCTTATGGCGTCGCGCTCATTCCCTTCTTCGCGTTCAATGCCTGGTTCACGTTCGTCGACCCGGTCTTCACCTGGGTCGGGCTGCTCGATGCGCTCGGCAATGCGGTGATGCTCGCATTGTGCGTGCTGGGATGGCGCCGGGCCGAGGCCTGACCCGCTTCCCCGGGCATTGATGCAACGCGCTATGACGTCAGCGACGCTTCGCCGTCCTTCGCGGTGGCGGGGATGCCGGCATCTGCGAGCAGCCGCACCAGCAGGCCGGTGGCTTTCTGGAGCTGCAGGACATCGGCCTTCTCGCCGATCGCGGTGGTCGCCATCATGCCCGCCGTGAAGATCCGCAATATATAGGCGGCATCCGCCGTCGAGACCTGCGGCAGCGCTTCGTCCGATGCTTGCAGATGCAGCAGGCTCTGCGCGATCGACCTGTCGAGCTGACCGAGATTCTTCTGAAAGATCGCACGCAGTTCGGGTTGCGAAAGACTGTAGGTCCATGCCTCCAGTTCGAACCGGCTCGACGAGGCATTGCCACGATGGCCGTAGGACAGCAGGCGTGACGCCAGCGCGTCGGCTCGGTCGATCTGCTCGAGTGAAAGGATATCGGAGCCATGCTCGCCAGCGATGGCGAGGATCACGGCGTCCTTGCTCTCGAAATAGCCGTAAAATGTGCCTTTGCTGACACCCGCCTCCACGCAGATCTGTTCCACCGTCACGGTCATGCCATGCGTATTGAGCGAACGATGCGCGGCCTGAAGGATCTCGGAGCGACGTCTTGCGGCGGTTTCTGGCCTGATTTTCGGCATGGCGCCAAGTTTAGCCATTGCCCCTCCCGGTGCAATGCCCGTTGACAAAATGACTGATGAGTTCATTTTGTGGCGCGGAGCGACCCAGGGGGAAGAGATGGAAAAGCGGAAAATCGGCGTGCGCGCCGGGCTGGCGGGCGGCACTTTCGCCATTGTCGCAGCGCTTGCGGTTCCTGCGCAGGCGCAAACCGAAACCGGCGCGGATGCCGAATGGAGCGAGATCGTGGTGACGGCGGCGAAGCGCGCGGAACGCGTTCGCGACATTTCCGGATCGGTCAGCGCGTTCGACGAAGCCGCGCTCGAGACCGTCGGTGCGCGCAGCCTCGCCGACTATCTCACCCGCACGCCGGGTGTCGTCTTCAACCAGACCGTGCCCGGAAATTCGGCGGCGATCATTCGCGGCGTCGCCACCACCACCGGCATCGCCCAGGCCCAGGGCACTACCGGCTATTTCATCAACGACGTGCCGATGACCGATCCATTCTATTCGGGCGGCATCCCGGACATCGACACGTTCGACGTCGACACTGTCGCCATCCTGCGCGGCCCGCAGGGCACCTTGTTCGGATCGGCCTCGCTCGGCGGCGCGATCAACTATCAGGCGCGTCGTCCCAATCTTGCCGGGATCGAGGCCCATATCCGCGGCACTTATGAAACGGTGCGCCGCGGCGAGGACGGTTATTCCGCCAATGCGATGCTGAACCTGCCAGTCATTTCGGACAAGCTCGCGATCAGGGGCGTTTTCGGTCACCGCCGGATCGGCGGTTTCGTCGACAATCTCGGTACCGGTGAAGACGATTCCAATCGGACGACGATTAATGGCGGGCGTGTCCAGGTGGCGTTCCGGCCTGCCGAGGGTACCACCATCAACTATCTCTTCCTGCGCCAGGTCCAGCGCACCCGCGATATCGGATCGACCGAACCGGCGATTGGTCCGTACGAAAAACGGACGCTGATTCCCGAACCCTTCCGCTATGCCACCACCATCCACAATCTGCGGCTCGATCAGGATCTGGGGTTCGCGTCGCTGACCGTGACCGCGACACGCCGCGCCAAGATATTTTCCGGGCAGCAGGATTTCTCGAGCTTCGCAGGCGGCGCGCTGGCGGGCTATGCGCCGATCGCGTTTCTCGAACCGGGCACGATCCGCGGCGAGACGGTCGAGGCGCGGCTGACATCGCCGACCGGCCAGCGTTTCGAATATCTGGTCGGCCTTTTCCACGACCGGACACGGCAACGGATCGTCAATCAGCTCGACGCACCCGCCGCCGCGGGCGATTTCGGAACGCCGATCCTGCTCGATGCGATCGTTCCCGTCCAAGGCCGCGAAAGCGCCCTGTTCGGAGAGGGAAGCTGGCGCCCTAGCGACACGATCAAGCTCACCGCCGGCGGCCGCCTGTTCCGCACGCGGCTCGCGTCGACGACGATCACGTCGGGGCCGCTCGTCGGTGCGACGGCCATTGCCGGGGGGAATTCCCGCGAGACCGGCTTCTCGCCCAAGCTTTCGCTGACCTGGACGCCCGATCCGGACCTGATGATCTATGCGCTGGCATCGCGCGGTTTCCGGTTCGGCGGGCCGAACATCGCCACCGACCCCCAATTCTCCATCCCGCCCCAGTTCGACTCGGATGCGCTGTGGAATTACGAGATCGGCGCACGCGCCACGCTCATGGACGGCCGTCTGCTGCTCGACGGCACGGTCTATTGGATCGACTGGAGCGACATCCAGGTCACCCAGTCGAGCCCGGGCGGATTCACCTATACCGCCAATGCCGGCCAGGCGCGCAACCGCGGCTTCGAAGCGAGCGCGCGCCTGCGCCCCTCGCGGGGGCTCACCATCCAGGGTTCGGTCACATATCTCGATGGGGAGCTGCAGCGCGATTTCTCCTCCGCGGCCGGCCTTGTCCGTGCAGGATCTCGCCTGCCGGGGGCATCGCGCTGGCAGCTCTCGGATTCGATCACCTATGAGGCGGCGGAGATTGCCTATCGGCCGAGCATTTCGCTCAGCCATCGCTACGTCTCGCGCGCACCGGGAGAACTCAGGCCCCTGCCCCGGATGCAAGGCGGATATCATCTCGTCGATCTGCGCATCGGCGCGCAGATCGGCGCGTTCGGCGTCGCCGCCTTTGTCGACAATATCGCCGATGCGCGCGGCGTCTCGCAATCGACCTCCGGCCTGGTGCGCGGGCCGATCCAGTATCTCGTCCGCCCGCGGACCATCGGATTGACGCTGGACCATCGTTTGTGACGACGCGCCTGCTCGCGGCGACGATCGCTGCCCTGCTGTCGCTGACGCCATCTTATGGTCAGGCGCCGGCACCGTGTGAGCAAGACGGGATCGGCCGCGACAGTTTCTGCGCGCTCGGGCCCGTGCGGCTGCATTTCGTCGATTATGGCGGCGAAGGGCCACCGCTGATCCTGCTTGCCGGGCTGGGAAGTTCGGCGCGGATCTTCGACAGCTTTGCCCCCCTTTTGCGGCGCGGCCACCGCGTCCTGGCGATCACCCGCCGCGGCTATGGCCAGTCCAGCGATGCGGCCGATGGGAATTATTCGAATGCGGCGCTGGTGAGTGACGTCATCGGCCTGATGGACCGGCTGGATATCGGCCGCGCCTCCTTTGTCGGCCACAGCATTGCGGGCGGCGAACTGGCGACGCTGGGTGTCGACCATCCCGGCCGCGTCGAGCGCCTGATCTATATCGACGCGGCATATGACCGGTCGGCGGTCCCGGCCTTGATGGCGGCAATGCCTCCGATGCCGGGGCCGCCCGCCGAGATTCGCGCGGATGTGCGGAAATTCATCCAATGGCGCGCGCGATCGCTGGGCGTGCGGCCGACTTCGGTCGCGGCCGATATCGTCGCCACGCTCCGCCAGGGGACGGCCGGCGCCGTTCCAAGGACCAGCGATGCGGTGGCCGCCGCCATTCTCGCGGGTGACATCGCCGCGCCGGAGCCATGGCAAGCGATCGCAGCACCTTCGCTCGCTTTCTATTCGTCCAAGGACGTCGTCGAACAATTGCCGCCGGACGCGAGCAACGAACAGCGGACCGCCTTTGTCGATTATTCGATCAGGATGCTGAGACCCTGGATGCTGCGCGAGCAAGCCGAATTCCTCGCACGCCGGCGATGCGGCATCGCCGTGGAGGTTCCGGACAGCAGCCATCATCTGTTCCTCGAGCGGCCCGCCTGGCTTGCCCGCAAGATCCTGGCGTTTCTGGCGGAGCCCTCGCCTTGCCGCGTCGCTGCCGTCGACTGATCCGCGCCACCTGACCAGGATCATCTGCCTCGCCATTTCCCGATCATGCTTGATATTGATACATTATCATATGATAATGGATTAAGAGTGCATCTGGCAGGGGAATATATGATGGGCAGATTGGCGATGGCGTCGTTGGCGCTGCTTCTGGCGGCGCCGCATGCGGTATCGGCACAGCCCGTGCAACCGGTACAGCCGGTCGCGCCGCTTCACGATGCCGATTATCCGGGCGTCATCGGGCTGGCGATCGATGCGCGCGACGTGGCGCGCGCGATCGTTCGCGGCACGATGACGTTGCCCGTCCAGGCCGCGGGACCGATGACCATCTATTTTCCCCGCTGGGTGCCGGGCCATCACGCGCCGTCGGGGCCGATTGCGCGGATCGCCGGGCTGAGCGTGCGGGCCGGCGGCACCGATATCGGATGGAAACGCGATCCGGTGATGATGCATGCGATCCATATCACCGTGCCCGAGGGCGCCGACACCGTCGAAATCGCCTTCCAATATCTTTCGCCGACCGATCCGAGGATGGGCCGGATCGAGATCAGTCCCGACATGATCGACCTGCAATGGACGTCGATCGCGCCCTATCCGGCGGGCTATGCATCGCGCCGCATGACGGTGCAGGCGTCGGTGCGCCTGCCCGAAGACTGGCAGTTCGCGACCGCCCTGGCGACCGACGCCGTTGCCGACGGCGTGATCCGGTTCAAGCCGGTCGATTACGAGATCTTGGTCGATTCACCGATCGTGGCCGGACGCTATTCGAAACGACATGAACTCGGCACGATCACGGGCGCACCCGTCGCCCTGGCGATCTTCGCGGACCGGCCGGAACTCCTCGTCGCCAGCCCCGAACAGATCGAGGCGCATCGGCGGTTGATCGATCAGAGCTTCAGGCTGTTCGGCTCGCGCCATTTCGATCGTTACGATTTCCTGGTCGGACTGACCTCCAGGATCGGCGGTCTCGGCGCCGAGCACAGCCGGTCGAGCGAGAATTTCACCGTTCCCGATTATTTCACCCGATGGGCCGCGACCGCGCCGAGCCGGGAATTGCTGCCGCACGAATTCGTCCATAGCTGGAACGGCAAATTCCGCCGCGGCGCGGACCTGCTGACGCCGACGCTCGACACGCCGATGCAGAACAGCCTGCTCTGGGTCTATGAAGGGCTGACCCGGTATCTGGGTGCGGTGCTGTCGGTCCGGTCGGGGTTGCACAGCCTGCAGGAGGGGCTCGACAATTTCGCGCTGACCGCCGCCACGATGCAGAATCGCACAGGCCGGCAATGGCGCCCGCTGCTCGATACGACCAATCATTCCATCTATGCCGAGGGTGCGCAGCCCTGGCCCAATTGGCAGCGCGGATCGGACTATTATCTCGAAGGCCAGCTGATCTGGCTCGACGTCGATACGCGGATCCGGGCGCTGTCGGGCGGCAAGCGCAGCCTCGACGATTTCGTGCGCGCATTCTTCTCGATCGGAGATGGTTCCTATCGGCCAGTCGCTTACACCTTCGATGACGTCGTGGCGGCATTGAACCAGGTCGCGCCCTGGGACTGGGCCGCATATTTCCGCGACCATGTCGAAAAGGTCACGCGCGACGCGCCGCTCGATGGCCTGGCGCGGGGCGGCTATCGCCTGGTCTTTACCGATACTCCGACCGATTTCTTCCGCAGCGACGAGGCGCAGCGCGGCGTCACCGATCTGGGCTGGTCGATCGGGCTGACCGTCAATGGCAGCGGCCGGATCGGCGATATCGTCTGGGACGGGCCGGCCTTTGCCGCGGAACTGACGATCGGCACGCAGATCGTTGCGGTGAACGGCCGGGCCTATGATGCCGAGGACCTCAAGCGCACCATCGCGACGTGCAAGGGCAGGGCGGAAAAGCTGACCCTGACCGTGAAGCGCAGCGATATCGTGCGTGACGTCCGTGTCGGTTGTGCCATGGGGCTGCGCTATCCCCGGCTCGAGCGCGACGCCGGCGTGCCCGCGCGGCTCGATGCGATCCTGGCGCCGCGCCGATAGCGGCGGTTGCCCGCGATCCGGTCCTCGCATTTGATCCGTCCGGTGTGGCCCGTCAGTCACATTTCATGATATTCATTCATTTTCATATCCAGATTTCTATTTTATTTTAGGCATAAACTAATTATATGGATGGCGACGGGCCAGGAGAGTTCGACCCAGGGATGCTGGAACACGGCGATGAGAGGGAGGGTAAACCAATGAAATCGATGACCAATCACATGCTGCGCACGATGGGGTGCAGCGTCGCCGCGATCGCGGCTCTGCTCGCGACGAGCGGCCCGGCCCGGGCGCAGGACACCGAAACCGCCGCGGAGTCGCAGGGGCTCGACGATATCGTCGTCACCGCCCAGCGCCGCAGCGAAAGCATCCAGGATGTGCCGGTCGCAGTCACCGCATTCGGGGCGCAGGAACTGCAGCGCGCGAACATCCAGGATGTCGGCGCCTATTTCCAGAACACGCCCAACGTGTTCATCACCGACAGCCCGATCCGCAGCGGCAACAATGTGTCGAGCAGTGCGCTCGGCCTCGCGCTGCGCGGCATTTCCAATGTCGGCGGCAACGCGTCGTCCTTCGGCATCTATCTCGACGATTTCAACATCTCACATATCGCGCTCAACCCGCACCTGATCGACATGGAGCGGATCGAGGTGCTGCGCGGGCCGCAGGGCACCTATTTCGGGCGCAATGCGTCGGGTGGCGTCATGAGCCTCAACACCCAGAAGCCGGATACGAAGCGCTTCGCGGGAGAGGCCAATGCGATGGCCGGCCGCTTCGGTACCTATGAACTGGGCGGCATGGTCAACGTGCCGCTGAGCGACACGATCGCCGTCCGCGCCGCGGGCAAGTGGGAAACCTCCGACGGCGAGTTCAACAACAAGCACCCCGTCGGCGGCGGCAATGGCCGCGACTACAAGGCGGCACGGCTTTCGGCGCGCGCGACGCCTACCGATTCACTGACGATCGACCTGTCGTATAATTATGCCAAGGAGCATGACGACGATTTCGGCCTGATCCACACCGGCGTGCTGAGCGACTTCATCAAGTCGATCTGCCCGGGCGTCACCTTCTCGTGCCCGGTCGATTCCAATCTCGGCTATTATCCGAATAATCGCCGCAACTATGCGCATGATGCGCCGCTGGTGGTGAACAACGAATATCACATCGCCGTCGGCCGCATCGCCTGGACGGGCGAGACCGTCGGCGTCACCAGCATCACCGGCTATGGCTCGGCGAAGTTCAATCGCAGCGGCGAGCTCGATTTCTCGAGCGTCGATTTCCTCCGCGAAGGCTTCAACTACGACAATCGCAAGAGCTTCTCGCAGGAGTTGCGCGTCCAGTCGGTGGGCAACAGGCGGCTCAAATGGATCGTCGGCGCGGTCTATGCGCGCGACAAGCATCGCGAAGGCGAGTTCATCGCGGCGGGCAAGCAGAATGATATCGGCCTGCCCGAGGATTTCCCGATCGAGCTGTCGCATTTCAACCAGAAGATCACGTCCAAGGCGGTGTTCGCCGAAGCGACCTTCGACGTCACCGACGCGCTGTCGCTGACCGCGGGCGCCCGCTATTCGCACGACAAGCTCGACCGGTTCGAGGACCAGATCGAATTTGGCGGTCCGCTTCAGTCCGTGCGCGGCAGCCGCAGCTTCAGCGACGTTTCCCCCCGCTTCGCGATCAAATATGCCGCGTCGGACGATGTGAACATCTATGGCAGCATCTCCAAGGGGTGGAAGTCGGGCGGTTTCGAACTCGACCCGCAGCGTGCGCGCAGCGATTTCGGTGCCGAGACGCTGTGGAACTACGAGATCGGGGTGAAGAGCACGTTGCTCGACAACCGGCTGCGCGCCAATCTCGCATTGTTCTACATCGACTGGAGCGACGTTCAGGTCAGCTCGGGCGTGGTCGGCCGCGATGCCAACGGCAACATCATCAACTATGCCGGCATCTCGAACGCCGCCAGCGCCACCAGCAAGGGTGCCGAGCTCGAACTGCTCGCCGCGCCGATCGACAATCTCGAGCTCGGGCTGAACATCGGCTATCTCAAGGCGCGCTTCGACAAATTCACCGATGCGCGCACCAATTTCGGCACGCTCGACCTGTCGGGCAAGCCGCTGCCCAAGGCGCCCGAATGGACGCTGTCGACCTTCGCGCAATATACCGCGCCGGTGACGGGCGACATCGACGCCTTTGTCCGCGGCGAATATTTCTACACCGACGATGCCTATACCACGGTGAACAACATCGCGGCGGTGATGGCCGGGCAGCCGCTCTTCCCCTATCTCGTCGAGGGCTATGGCAAGGTCAATCTGCGCCTCGGCCTGGAAAGCGACCGCTTCCGCATCGCCGCCTATGTCGAGAATCTGTTCGACAAGAAATATTATACGGCCTCGTTCGACTTCGGTTTCGCGAACGGTGCGGCGGTGATGCCCGGGCTGCGCCGCTGGGGTCTTCGTGGCAGCATCAAATTCTGAGCTGGGTTTGACCCATCCGTATGGAAACAGCCCTATGATGTCATTCCCGCGAAAGCGGGAATCCCGCTTCTTCTTCTCTTTGATGCTTCACGGAAAAGCTGGATCCCCGCTTTCGCGGGGATGGCACGGGGCGAACTGATCCCAGCCATCTCTGCATGGCAAAGGAAAACCCCCGTCGGCAAGGTGCCGGCGGGGGTTTTCCTTGATCGGGGCAGACCGATCAGCGCGGCTGGCTGGGCGTCCAGCTCAATATCTCGACCGCATAGCCTTCGGGATCCTTGAAGATGAAGGCGTGGATCGATCTTGTGTCGTCGAGCCGCGTGGTCTTGCGCTCTTCGCTGATCGCGATGCCCTGTGCGCGGACGCGATCATACCAGGCATCGACCGCGGCGACGCCATCGACCACAACCGTCACCATCACCGGCTTGTTGTCGGAGGGCCGGAGCGTGCCGTCCTTCGCATTGACCAGCCCCAGCGTGGCGGTGTCGGTCAGATTGAACAGCCGCACCCATGGCGGCGTATCCTCGGGCGCCTTGCCGAGCAGTCTCTCGTAAAAGGCCGCGGCGCGCGGCAGGTCGTTATAATAGAGGAAAGTCATCTGCCCTTTGACCGGTGCAGCGGCCGGTGGCGCCGGCCGCTCGGCATTGGCCGCGGGCAGGGCGCAGGCCGTTCCCAACAGAGTAAGCGCCAGGCCGAATTTCCGCATCTCGATCTCCCAATTAATATGCTTTTTCATATGAAAAGATTTGACATAAATCCAGTACATTCTAGACTTCCGGGCCATTGGATCACCCCCATGAAAGGACAGGAGATGGACGAGAAACTGGTCACCAGCCGCCGCCAGGCGCTGGGGCTTGCCTCGCTCGCGGTGGCGGGCGTTGCGGTCGGTGCGCCGGCCGTCGCGACAGCGGCGACGACGGCAGTGACGGGCGCCGATCCGCGCCGGCCCACCGATGCCGAACTTGCGCGCGTCACGCGCCTTTACGCCGGCGAGCTCGGCGGCGGCAGGGGAGCGCGCTGACATGGCGATCTTCGAAGCCGAAAGCTGGTTTCCGATCCAGGGCAAGGAAGCCGAACACAAAGCCGCGATGACGAATTTCCTCAAATGGGTGGGCGCCAATCGCCATCTGTTCAAGGAATGGAAGAGCCTGCGCTATTATGTGAAGGAAATCGCGGGCCCCAATAGCGGCCGCCATTTCATCGTCTGGGAATATGAGGATCTGGCGAGCTTCGAGGCGTACAAGAAGCGCCGCGGCGATTATCCGGGCCCCTATGCCGAATATAAGAAGAACGATCCCTATCACCTGGGCGTGATGGATCATCGCAACATGGAAGTTGAGATCTGGTACGAGGTCGATCGGCCGCTCTGGCTCGAATGATCGCGGAAGAGATGAAATGATACCGCCGCCCTCATCCCGACTGTCGGGCCGGGGGCGGCGAAGACGTGTGTTCAGGGAGAGTATCGATGGGCGATGCCGTCGTGGCGAGCCGCAAGCCGTTCTACAAGGAATTGAAAGCCGGGCGTTCCTATCTCTGGTGCGCCTGTGGGCGGTCGAAGCGCCAGCCCTTTTGCGACGGCCGTTCCCATGAAGGCACGGGCATCGAGCCGATCCGCTACGACTGCACCGTCGATGGCGAGGAAGTGCTGTTCTGCGGCTGCAAGCAGACCGCGACCGGCCCGTTCTGCGACGGGGCGCACAGCAATCTGCCCGGCGGCTATGCCGAGGAAGCCGAGGCGGCGGAGGATCTGCCCTGGGCAGAAAGCGACGCCGCCGGCATCCGCTCGCTCGATGGTCATTGTTATGTGATCGCGGCGGAGGCGACGCGTCCGGACGCGTCCGGCGACTGGTGGTGCCGCACGATCGTGTCGAGCGCGATGGGCGCGCAGCATCAGGCGCAATTCTACGGTGAACTCCGGCGTGGTGAATCTCCCATACTTGCCTCTCCCACAGGCGATGTCGTGCTCTGGACGATGGCGGGACAGGGCAGCGTCGAGATCTCGGGCCGAAGCTTCGCCCTGGCCAAGGATATGGGCGTGTATGTTCGTGGCGGAGAGGCGTTCCGCTTCACCCAGTCGGGCGATGAGTCGCTCGCCGTCCATATCCATGCCTGCCCCGCGGCCGACGCGCTGGACGAATTGCCGGCGATGCCCGCCGATTTCGACGTGCGCTGGCCCGATCGCACGGTGGGCGTCGACGAAAGCCAGCGCCACGCCATGGGGCCGCGCTATTTCCAGATGCTTGTCGACAAACGGATCGGATCGACCACTGCGACGCAGTTCATCGGCCATATCCCGCTGTCCAAGGCTGAGATGCACCGCCATCTTTATGAAGAGGCGCTGATCATCCTGTCGGGTGAAGGCGTCATCTGGAACGAGGGTGTCCGTGCGCGCGTCCGCACCGGCGACGTCATCTTCTTCCCCCGCAAGCACCGCCATTCGCTGCAATGCACGCATCCCGAGGGGATGGACGTGGTCGGGCTGATCCATCCCGGCGACAATCCGGGGATCAACTACTGAGGCGGTGTTATGGGTGATGCGTGGCGGGCGGAAAGAAGACCGCCTGCCGCGCCCATCTTTTGAACATTCTTGGTTTCCGACCCGCCAGATGGGCTCAGCGGCCTCGGAACCACTCTGGGCGGCGACTTATGCGTTGCCCCAAAGGCCGGCGGCACGCACGGCAGAGGCCAGTCTGATCGTCAGGAACATGCCCACTACAAACCAATATTGACCCGGGCGTTCGGCGCGGGTCGGGTCACCATTTTCGATGATTTCGCCAGTCTTCAGCGCCCGCCAGACCCTGTAGAAGAACATGGCGGCAAATAATCCGGCACCGATCCGCATCCACATTTCGACCTCCGAGCGATGTGGTATCGGTATGTGGGACCGCAGATCAACCAGCAGCTCCTGCTACCCCACCAATTCCCGACGCGCGAGGCACTGGCCGCTGCGGACCAATGCATCGACCAGGCGCTCGACATCGGCCTCGTCATTATAGGCGTGGAAGCCGGCGCGGATGTTCCCGTCGCGGCTCGACGTCACGATATTCTGGGCGATCAGCTGGGTGACGAGCGCTTCGTCGTCGCGC
>JASBTC010000303.1 GCA_030148625.1 Sphingobium sp.
AATGCGATCGCGATCTCCTGATACTCACCCTTGCGAACGGGCTTGACCTCCGGCAGCGTTCCAAAGGCCTTGAACGCCATTTTCGACGATGCCGGCCATATCATGCGGACCCGGCCAAATTGTACGCGCACCGGGTCGGCCAGCAGCATCGTGCTCGCCTCCATCCGGCCGTCGAGAACCGGATCCTTTTGCGTGACCGAAAAGGACAGGCGAACGATGTCGCCGACACGGAGCCCTTCGATCGCCATCGTTGCGCTCAGAATGCCGGTGAGCGTCTGCCGCTCAAGTTGCTGTTCGCGCTGCAGAACGGTGAATTTGGCGCCCTTGCCAATCAGGTCGACGGTTTCGCCGGCGCGGAGGATCTCCGCGCGATGGATGATCAGATCCCCTTTGGCCGGATGCCAGGGCAAAGTGATGGTACCCATCTGCCCCAGCATTTCCGCGGACACCGCGCGCATCGCACTTTCGACATAGATCCAGCGGCCGCCATCGGCGAGGCGAAGCTGCTGGTCGAACATCAACAGCGCGGAGCCATCGGCCGGCGCCTTCGCCGTGTCGATCGGCGGCGCCGGCACGATCCAGCTCGGGGCCGGCTGATAGAGCGGTGCATCGCTGGCCCAGGCCGCGCCGGCGATCGGCATCGCCGCGAAGAAGATGGCTGCCCTGACGTACATGATTCCCCCAATGACTCGGCGCGAAAATGATCGGCTTTCCCGGACGTTGCAAGCCGCGCCCCCTCCATCCCGGTGCCAATCCCGGCAATGTTGCACCAAAACCGTGCAGATTTGATCGAGACTGAATGTTCGGTCGGTGGAGCCCACGCATCGCCATCGCCGCCTGCGTTCCGGCCGCTCATCCCGGACTCCCAACATCTCGCCGCAAGCCGGGGCGTTTCGGCGCCCGCCCCTATTTTCTCCCGGCGATCTTCCCGGCAAGCAGTATCCACGGGACGCCAAGGGGGATTCGATGACATCGCGGGCTGCAAAGGCGCTTCTTGGCGCACTGGCTGTTTTCGGCGCGACGTTCGCGGCCGCTTCGCCCGCTTTCGCACAATTCTGGCAGTGCGCGCCCTATGCGCGCGAGGTTTCCGGAATCCAGATCCGCGGCAATGCCAACACTTGGTGGGACCAGGCGGCCGGCAAATATGAACGCGGCCATGAACCCAAGATCGGCTCGGTGCTCGCGCTGAAATCCTACGGCAAGATGCGCGTCGGCCATGTCGCGATGGTCAGCAAGATCATCTCCGATCGCGAAGTCCGGCTGACCCATGCCAACTGGTCGCGCGGCGGCGCAATCGAACGCGACGTGCGCGCGATCGACGTTTCCGAAGCCGGCGACTGGAGCAAGGTGAAGGTCTGGTACGCCCCGATGGGCGATCTCGGCCTGACCGCCTATCCCGCTTACGGCTTCATCTATGCGGAAGAGGATGAGGGCGACGCCGCCCCCACCGCCAGAAAGCAGCAATTCGCCGAAAACCGGCTGGCGAGCATCGCCACATTGATCGACGGCCTCCGGAACTGATCCGGACCGTCCTCCCCGCGAAAGCGGGACCTGCTTCGCCCGAGCCCCCGCTATTACGGCAAGCATGAGGTCCGCTTTCGTGGGGTTTTTTCTACGGTTGAGGCGGGATTGCCTGCCCGCTCGGGCCGTCAACCAGCGCAGCCAAGATCGCTGTAAAACAAGCACCTAAGCCATAGGGCCGCGCAAAAGCCGCGGCCTTTTCGATTCCGCCGCGTTCAGCCTTCGGCCGCTCCGGCGTCTTCGGCCTGATCGCTATCCTCGAACCATGCCTCTACCGGACCGTTCAGCTTGATCGTCAGCGGCTTGCCGCGACGATCGAGGGTCTTGCCGGCCTGAACGCGGATCCAGCCTTCGGAAATGCAATATTCCTCGACATTGGTCTTCTCCACCCCCTTGAAGCGGATGCCGATGCCGCGCTGAAGCAGCTCCGCCTGATGATGGGGGCTATCCGGATCGACCGACAGGCGGTCTGGAGGGGTGTCGCTCACTGCATATTTTCCCGATGAGATGATGGCGCGATCCCTAGAGCGCTTCCCGAAAAAGTGGGAACCGGTTTTTCGGCCGGCAAGCGCTCAAGATATGGATACGAGAGCCTTTCTGATCCGTCAGGGCGATTCCGCCCTGACGGGAAAGGCTCTAGAGGGATGGCGCCATCATCGTCAATGGGAGCTGCTCAGAAGCTGGCTTTCACGGTCACGAAGAATTGCTGCGGCGCGCCGGCCAGCAGAGTCTGGCTGTCGCCCCGGTTCGAAAAGCCGTTGGTGCCGATGCTCGAGACATATTTGCGGTCGAACAAATTGGTCGCGTTCGCCTGGATGGTGAAGCCGTTCAATATGCCCTGGGTGAAGCGATAGCCCAGGCTCGCATCGAACACGACGAAGCCGTCGACGGCCGCGTCATTCTCGTACGAATAGAAGCGCTTCGACGTGTAGCTCGCCGCCAGCCGTGCAAAGAACGCCTTGTCGTCCCAGCTGATCTCACCCTTGGCCAGGCTCTTGGGCGAATTGACCACGGTCTTGCCGGCGGTCGCCGCGATGATCGTTCCCTGCGCATTCACGACATTATCCTGATATTCGGAGTCGTTGTACGCATAGGATGCGAAGAGGGAGAGCGCGTCGGTCACCCGGAACGTGCCTGCCGCCTCGATGCCCCAGGAACGGACATCGCCGACATTCTGCAGAATCGCGGGATTGCCCTGAATGCCCGAGCCATTGGCGAAGGCGATGATGCGATCCTTGACGTCGACATAATAGCCCGCGATCAGCCCCTGGAACACGCGGCTCTTCGTACGGAAGCCAAGCTCATAGGTGGTCGAGGTCTCGGGCTTCAGGTCGAGCCCCTTGAAGCCCGCCTGGGTGGTCGCGAACGGCCCTTCGGTCGCCGAGGACGCATAAGCGCGCATATTCTGGGTGTAGCTCGCGAACAGCTCGTTATCGGCATTCAGCCGATAGAGCAGGCCTGCCTGCGGCATGAACCAGTCCTGGGCCTTGATCGTGCCCGAAGCGAGGCCGCCGGCAACGACCGGCACGGCCTCGTTGCGGACGCGCAGCCCCTTCCAGCCCGCGTTGATCTTGAAATCGCCGAGATCGAGCGTGTCCTGGACGTGATATTGGAAGGTCTTGGTCGAGAAATCGAATTCCCACTGCGTGAAGAAGGGATTGGTGGGATAATCGATGCTGCGGCGGCTGGGCGCGCCGGTGGTGTTGTCGAGCCCGTAGAAGCGCCGCGCCTGGTTGAAGTCGTTGTCTTCATACCACAGGCCGGCTTCGACAGTGTTCGCACCGAAAGTGACGCTGGTCGACGCAACGACGCCATAGCGCTGGACGTCGTATTCGGTGGTGCGTACCGAAATCGGCGCGCCGCCCGGCGTGAGCGTATAGGGCGTATACCAGATGCCCACACCCTGATTGTCGTGATAATAGCCGGTCGCCTTGAGCGACCAGTTCTCGTTCACCGGAATGTCGAAACCGAGGCCCGCCAGCCAGTCGCGGCGCAGGCCGGCCGCGTCATAATAGGCATCGTCGACGGTCGCGACCGGCGTGGGATAGACGGTGCCCGCACCCGGATTGGTCGGCGGCACGCCGGTATCGCCGCGATTGTTGCCGATATGCGCGACGCGGACGGCAAGGTCCCAGTTCTTGGCGAAATTGTCCCAGTCATAGCCGAGCCGGCCGATCATCCCCTGGCTGAGATCCTGATAGTCATTCTCGCGGCGATCCGAATAGTTGAGAAAGCCGAAGACCCGGCCGGTACCCACCGGCTGCTCGAGCCGGGCATTGACCTGATGCTGGCGCTGGATGCCGTCACCCTTCCATTTGTCGGCATCCTGATAGGCATAGCTGACAAAACCGCGCAGGCCGCCCGGGACGATCTCTCCGCTGTCGATGCGGACAAAGCCGCGCTTGGTATCCTCGCTGCCATAGGTGACATTGATCTCGACGCCGAATTCCGTGCGGGGCGCGCGGGTGAAGAATTCGATCGTGCCGCCGAGATTGCTCGACGAGGCGGCGGAGAGCGAGCCGGCGCCCTGCGCCACTTCGACCCGGCCGACATTCTCGCTGATCAGCGCACGGCTGATATGCAGACCATTGTGATTGCCATAGCTCATGTCGCCGAGCGGCACGCCGTCGAGCGTGAAGCCGAGCTGCTGCTGCGAAAAGCCGCGGATCGAGATACGCGCGGACCATTCATAGGCGCCGAACGGATCCGCCGCCTGGAAATTGACACCCGGCAGCTTGTCGATCGCCTTCAAGGGGCTGATGCCCGGCGTATCGACCGCAATCGCATCATGACCGAGTTCCTGGACCTGGCGCGCCTGTCCCGTGCCGAGGACGATGATGTCGGTGCCGTCGTCGTCGGCCGCAGCGGCCGGCGCATCCTGGGCGAATGCGGACACGGACGTCAGGCAAAGCGCGAGCGCGATGGTCGACCGCAATTGAGCCTTTGGCGAAATCATCACGACTGTCCCCTTTGATCTTTTGAGCGCCAGGACGGCGCCAGGGGGGACTTAATGATGCTGCATTGCAACGTGAGGACGCACAGGTGACGCGTGGATGACCGGATCGCGGCAACGCCGCGACGTCTCGATGATCAGCCGGTGACTTCGCAGAAGACCTGGCGGATGGCACCGGCGCGAACGAGCGCGACGAAACGCGCCATGGCCGCCGCCGGGTCGCCGATCGGTGCGACCGGATCGGGCTCCGCCGTCGCACGTGCCGCACGGACGAGGTTGATAGCCTGTGCCGGATGGGTCGTGAGTACGCGGCCGCGCCGGTCGCTCGATGCCGAATTGATCCCCACGACACGCCCCATGCGATCGAGCGTCGGCCCACCGCTGATGCCGCCCAGCGTATGATCGAATGCGGGCATGCGGTCGATCTCCGCCCAGGCCAGGATCGGCTGCGCCGCACCGCCCGCGCGCACGGCATTCGCCTCTCCGATGAAGCGGCTATGGACGACGGCGGGGCGACCGGCAGGAAACCCCATATGATAGCCGTCGTCGCCGCGGCGAGGGATGTCACTTGCCAGTGGGAGTGCCGCGGCGCTCGGCAATCCGTCGGCAATGATCGCCGCATCGCTCACCCAGCTCGCCACCACCCGAACGACGCGTTCCGCGCGATCGGGTGCGGTGGCGAGGCCGATCAGGTTGCAGCCCTTCACGACATGCTCAGCTGTCAGCCACAATCCGTCATGCGCGATCGCGAAGGCGGTTCCCTGGCTGTCGCGGGGTGGACCGGGATCCTCGATGCCATATTGGGGCGCCATGTCGGGCAGCGGAACGACAGGCATGTTGCCGTCGACATCCGCCTCGGGAATCGCCGGACGGCGCACTTCGACACCCGGCGCATCGCGTCCGCCATCGAAGGTCAGGACAGCTGCGATGAACAATCCGAGCAGGATGGGAAAGGCGCAGCCGCCGCGCCGGCCGGATGCCATCAGCCAGAAACGGCGGCGGCAGTCAGCATGGCGACGGCGATCTTCATCGATGCGAGGAAGATCGCGGCCGACAGCTCATCGTGCTCGATGCGTTTGGGAAGCTGGTGCAGGACGAGATCGACGGCGCGAAAAGCCAGCACCTGCAGGAACAGCGTGACCACGCCCCAGATCACGATATCCCAGACATTGATCGAGTTGCTGAGGCAGAAGGCCATCGGGGTCGCCAGCCCAAGCGCCGCGCCACCCAGCGAAACCGCCGCGGCACTGTTGCCCTGACGGATCAGTTCCATCTCCTTGTGCGGAGTCAGCCAGAGATAGACGAAAAGCGCGAGCAGGAAGACGGCAAGCGAAACGCCGAGATGAAGGAGGAAGACGGGCAGGCCCGCGATCAGGCTCTGGATAACGGGCTGCATCGGTTCTCCCTCGAAAACGCTGGCGAAACACCTGTGTAGAGCGTGGCCGCAGCGATTTGAATCGCCAAATCATCGCATCGCGAACAGTGCCGCGTCCGCCCAGGGAGCAGGACGGACGCGGTGATCGAGGATTGGGCGCCCGACCAGCGGACGCCCAATCTCCTCAACGGCAGTAACGGACGCGCACGCGGCGCCCATAATAGGGATCCCAGACCCGCCGGGTGTAGCAACCGCGGTCATAGCCGCGATAGCGATAGGGCCGATCGTAATAATAGCCGTCATATCGATCGTAGCGATCATATCGGTCGTAACGATCGCGGTAGCGATAGGGCCGGTCGTAGTAATAGCCGCGGTCATAATAGCCGCGATCGTAACGGTTGTTCGATGCCAGTGCGGCACCGATGGCCAGCCCGGCGACACCGGCCGCAATCGCCGCACCGCCGCGATCGCGGTGGTGATAGCGGTCATAACGGTCATAGCGTCGCTGCGCCTCGGCCGGCGTCGCGGTCATCGCGAGCGTCGCCGCGCCAAGCGCGACCGACGTCACTTTCACAATCAGGCTGTTCATCTCGTATCTCCTTTCCGTCCGCTCTCGCAGGGTCGCGGCCCGACTCAGCACACGACGCCCGGATCATGCTGACCCTACGCGCGGCGACCTGAACCGGTTTCAAATGAGATGTTCATCGAGACGACAGGAATTGGGGGTCGCAACATGCTGAAACATGTCGAAAGCCGGCCGTCTATGGCCGGAGGCACGTGGCGGTCGACGATGACGGGCCGGGCATCCGCGCCGCGCTTTCCGTCAGCCCTTCGTTCGCGCGGAACCCTCGCGCAGCCGAGAAACCAGGGGAATTAGGCCTGGGCTGGCGATCACGCGTGGCATCGCCAAGGCGCATGATGGCAAGATCTCGGCCAAAAACCACTCAAGATATTGAATTAAGAGCATTTCTTGCGTTCAAGGGGCGATTCCAACCTGTCGAAAAAGGCTCTAACGACCAACCGATTCCAGATGCCGATGGATCGCCTGCACGACCACCGATCCCTCCCCCACGCCCGACGCCACGCGCTTGACCGAACCCGAGCGGACGTCACCGACCGCGAAGATCCCCGGGCGTGTCGTCGCATAAGGCGATCCGCCATCGCCGGTGCAGACGAAGCCGGCATCGTCGAGATCGAGGCAATCGCCCAGCCAGTCGGTGCTGGGAACCGCACCGATCATGACGAAGAGCGCGCCGACCGGCTGTGCCCTCGCCTCGCCCGTCCGGCTATCGCACCAGGTGACCATGTCGAGCGACTGATCGCCGTGAAGCTCGGTGATCGCGCAATGGGTGTGCAATGTGATCCGGTCAGACGCCACGATCCGATCGATCAGATAGCTCGACATGGTTTCCGCCAGCCCGCGCGCGCGGACCAGCATGTGCACATGCGACGCCGCGCGGGAGAGGAACATCGCGGCCTGGCCGGCGGAATTGCCGCCACCGACGACGACGACCGGCTGATCGGCGCACAGCCCGGCTTCCATCGCGGTCGCGGCATAATGGATCCCCGCACCCTCGAAGCGCGCATAGTCGGGCAGTTCGAGTTTTCTGTAGCGCGCACCGGTCGCGACCACCACGACACGCGCGCGGACGGTCGCGCCGTCGGCCAAGGTAAGGCGATAGGGTTCGCTTTCGCCGGTGCACTCGAGCCCGGTCACTTCACGCGAAACGGCAAGCCGCGCGCCGAATTTCTGCGCCTGAACCTGGGCCCGGCCGGCCAGCGCCTGTCCGGATATGCCAGTGGGGAAGCCCAGATAATTCTCGATCTTGGAGCTGGTCCCTGCCTGCCCGCCCGGCGCAATGCCCTCGATCACGACGGTTTCCAGCCCCTCCGAAGCCGCATAGACGGCGGCGGCGAGACCGGCCGGCCCGGCGCCGACCACCGCAACGTCATGGATGTGATCGGGGTCGATATGGATGGCAATGCCGATACAATCGGCGAGCGCATGGTTGCTCGGATTGCGCAGCACCCTGCCGTCGCAGATCACCACAGGCAATTCGTCGGCGCCCACGCCGAAATGCGCGAGGAAACGTGCGGCCTCGTCGTCCGTTTCGGTGTCGATCGTCCGATGAGGATAGGCGTTGCGCGTCAGGAAGCCGTTCAGGCGCACCATCTGGGCCGAATGGCCGGGGCCCACCAGAGTCACCCCGCCCTGCCCCTGCGACAAGAGGGCGACGCGACGCAGGATGAAGGCGCGCAGGATGATTTCGCCGATATCGGGCTCGGCGGTGATCAGCCGGCGGAAATCGGCGCGCGCCACGCGCAGAACGCGGGTGTCGCCGGCCGCACGGGCGGAGACCAGCGCCTTGGCATCGTTGAACATGGTGACTTCACCGGTGAACTGGCCGGCGCGATGCGACACGACGAGACGGACGGTGCCGCAATCGTCATGGTCGAACACATTCACGCCGCCGTCGAGGATGACGAAGAATTCGCTGGTCCGGTCGCCGCGCCGGAACAGATATTCACCGTCGCCGACCGCCTCCTCCTTACCAAAAGGCGCGATGCGCGTGATCATTTCGGCCGGCAGCACCGGAAATGTCTGGGCCTCGCGGGCAAGCGGGTCGCTGGGGTCGCGCTGGATCGATTCGCTCATCCCAGGAAGCCTAACGATCCGGTGCCTTGCAATCGAGCGGGCATTGCGCGACGCTCATGCCATGTCCGGCTGCACGCATCTCGATCAGTTCGCCGACGTCGCGCCCGGCACCGACGGCTGCGCCGAATGCCTGGCGCAGGGCGGCCGCTGGGTCCATCTGCGCATCTGCCGCGTGTGCGGCCATGTCGGCTGCTGCGACCAGTCGCCGGGGCGGCATGCGACCGCGCATTTCCACGAAACCGGCCATCCGGTCATGGAAAGCTACGATCCGCCCGATCCCTGGGGCTGGTGCTATGTCGACGAAGTGATGATCGACCTCGGCGGATCGGTCACGCCGCATCCGGAGGGCTGGCGCTACTGATCGCGCCGATGGATCCCTGGCAGCATCGCGACCGGGGGTCGGCCACGATGCTGCGGAATGTGCCTGTGCCTCAGGCGGCCTGCTTCGCCCGGCTGGCGCGCTTGCGCTCGTGCGGATCGAGGTAGCGCTTGCGCAGGCGGATCGACTTGGGAGTCACCTCCACCATCTCGTCATCGTCGATATAGGCGATCGCCTGTTCCAGCGTCAGCTTGCGCGGCGGAGTCAGGCGGATCGCATCGTCCTTGCCGCTCGCCCGGAAGTTGGTGAGCTGCTTGGACTTCATCGGATTGACTTCAAGGTCTTCCGGCTTGGCATTCTCACCGATGATCATGCCTTCGTACAGCGCTTCGCCGACGCCAACCATGAGGATGCCGCGCTCCTCGAGCGGGCCGAGCGCATAGGCATTGGCCTCACCCGCGCCGTTCGAGATCAGCACGCCATTGGCGCGGCCTTCGATATTGCCCTTGTACGGCCCGTATTTCTCGAACAGCCGGTTCATGATGCCGGTGCCGCGCGTGTCGGACAGGAACTCGCCATGATAGCCGATCAGGCCGCGCGAGGGCGCGGAGAAGGTGATGCGCGTCTTGCCGCCGCCCGAGGGGCGCATATCGGTCAGTTCCGCCTTGCGGATCGACATCTTCTCGACGACCGTACCCGAATATTCCTCGTCCACGTCGATCACGACGGTTTCATAAGGCTCTTCGCGGCCACCGGTCTCGCCATCGCGGAACAGCACGCGCGGGCGGCTGATGCCGAGTTCGAAGCCCTCGCGGCGCATCGTCTCGATCAGCACGCCGAGCTGGAGCTCACCGCGGCCGGCGACTTCGAAGCTGTCCTTGTCCTCGGCTTCGGTCACCTTGATCGCGACGTTCGATTCGGCTTCGCGGAACAGGCGGTCGCGGATCATGCGCGACGTCACCTTGGTGCCTTCGCGGCCCGCCATCGGCGAATCATTGACCGCGAAGCGCATCGACAGCGTCGGCGGATCGATCGGCTGGGCGTGGAGCGGATCGCTGACCGAGGGATCGGCGATCGTGTTCGCGACGGTCGCGGTGGTGAGGCCGGCGATCGAGATGATGTCGCCTGCCTTCGCCTCGTCGACCGGAACGCGCTCCAGGCCGCGGAACGCCATGATCTTCGAGGCACGGCCGGTCTCGACCACCTTGCCCTCGGGATCGAGCGCGTGGATCGGCATGTTGGTCTTCACCGAACCGGAGAAGACCAGGCCGGTGAGGATGCGGCCGAGGAAATTGTCGCGATCGAGCAAGGTCACGAGGAATTTGAACGGACCATCGGGATCGGCGGAAGGTGCCGGCACATGCTCGACGATCTTCTCGAACAACGGGGTCAGCGTACCTTCGCGCGCCAGCGGATCGTCGCTGGCATAGCCGTTGCGGCCCGAGGCGAAGAGCACCGGGAAATCGAGCTGTTCGTCGGTGGCGTCGAGGCTGACGAACAGGTCGAACACCTCGTCGAGCACTTCCTGGGTGCGTTCGTCGGCACGGTCGATCTTGTTGACGACGACGATCGGGCGCAGACCCAGCGCCAGCGCCTTGCCGGTGACGAATTTGGTCTGCGGCATCGCGCCTTCCGACGAATCGACCAGCAGGATCACGCCGTCGACCATCGAGAGGATCCGCTCCACCTCACCACCGAAATCGGCGTGGCCGGGCGTGTCGACGATGTTGATGCGGGTCTTGTGCCCGTGATGGTCGTCCCACTCGATCGAAGTGCACTTGGCGAGAATCGTGATTCCGCGCTCTTTTTCGAGGTCGTTCGAGTCCATCGCGCGCTCTTCGATCCGCTGATTGTCTCGGAACGTGCCGGACTGGCGGAAGAGTTGATCGACGAGAGTGGTCTTGCCATGATCGACGTGCGCGATGATGGCCACGTTACGGAGGCTCATTGACTGTTCCGATGCTTGGGAATGCGTTTCAGCGCGCGCCCATAGCCGATTTGCTGCGTTGCGGGAAGTGCCAGGCCGCGATTAACCGCCTGCGCTGCGATTCAATCGTACGAGCGCGGTGTCCAGCGCCTGCAGGAAACGCGAACGATCGTCCTTCGAAAAGGGCGGCGGACCGCCGATATTGGCGCCGGCGCCGGCGCGCAGATCCGCCATGATCGCACGGGTGGCGATCGCGCCGCCGATGGAGTTGGCGGTGAACAGCTTGCCATTGGGCGCGATCACCGTCGCGCCGGCCTTGATGCAGCGATCAGCGAGCAGGATGTCGGCCGTCACCACCAGCGCAAGCGCGTCGGCCGCCTCCGCAATCCAGTCGTCCGCCGCATCGAAGCCGTCGCTGACGACGATGCGCGCGATCAATGGGTGATCGGGCACGCGCAGATGCGCGTTGCTGACGATGGTGACGGGCACATCGAGCCGCCAGGCGACACGATAGATCTCGTCCTTCACCGGACAGGCATCGGCGTCGACGAGGATGCGAACCTTGGACATCCGCGCGCTATGGCCCCTTGCGGATGGACGCCGCAAGCCTCTCGGCGACGACGATCGGGATTCTCGCGCACCGTCATGCTTGAACAACACAGCGTTTCCCTCCATCTTGCGCGTGCAAGGGCAGGAGGTTTTTTGAATGGCTACCGAAACTTTGGTCGCGGACGAACTCAAGTTGACCGCACCCGAGCCCGTTGCGCCGATTGCCGCAGAAAAGGCGGCCGGGCTCGTCCCCATCGAGGACGACAAGAAATCCAAGCTCGACGAGAAAGTGGACAGCTTCATCGCCGATCTGGTCGCGCAGGACGCGAACAGCCCGGAATTCGGCGCCAAGGTGGACCAGATCACCAATATGGGCCGCAAGGAGATCATGGAGGCCGCGGGCCAGTCCAACCGCTTCCTTGATCGCCCCGTGCGCGCAATGGACCAGGAAAGCGGCGTCGGCGCCGACCTGGCCGAACTGCGCCGGACGATCGAGGATCTCGATCCCAGCACCAAGGGCGACCTGATGGCGCCGCGCAAGCTGTTCGGGATCATTCCGTTCGGATCGAAGATCCGCAATTATTTCGACGGCTATAAATCCGCCCAGAGCCACATCTCGACGATCCTGGTGCGGCTTGCCAATGGCAAGGACGAGTTGCTGAAGGACAATGCAGCGATCTCGGTCGAGCGCCAGAATCTCTGGGCGGCGATGGGCCGCCTCGAGCAGATGATCCATATTTCCAAGGCAATGGATGCCAAGCTCGAAGACAAGGCGATGGAGCTGGAATCGACCGATCCGGCCAAGGCCAAGGCGATCAAGGAGTCCGCGCTATTCTACGTGCGCCAGCGCACGCAGGATCTGCTGACCCAGATGGCGGTGACAGTGCAGGGTTATCTCGCCCTCGATCTGGTCAAGAAGAACAATGTCGAGCTGGTCAAGGGCGTCGACCGCGCATCGACGACCACGGTCGGTGCGCTGCGCACCGCGGTGACGGTGGCGCAGGCGCTCACCAACCAGCGGCTCGTGCTCGAACAGATCACCGCGCTCAACACCACCACCGCCAACATCATCGACGGCACCGGCGAGATGCTGAAGAACCAGACCGCGCGGATCCACGAACAGGCGGCGGCGAGCACGATTCCGCTCGAAACGCTCCAGCGCGCGTTCCAGAACATCTACGACACGATGGACAATATCGACACCTTCAAGCTGAAGGCGCTCGATTCGATGAAGCAGACGGTGACCACATTGTCGAGCGAGGTCGAGAAATCGAGAGGCTATATCGCCCGCGCCGAGGGTGCGGCCCAGGCCTCGGCATCGGGCGGCGGCGCTGCATCGCCACTGACCGCGCTGGAGGGGTGATCCGATGACCGATGTCGACCGCCAGATCGAGCGGTCCAGCGAGCTGCTTCACCGCCTCTCGCCCCAGGCGCAGCGGCTTGCCCACCGCGCCCGCCAGCGCAAGCGCGCCTTCCTCGTCAAGAAGGTCGGGCGCATCGTCATGGCCGGCGGCGCGATCCTGATCGCGTCGGTGATCTTCGGTCTCGCCGTGGGGCCGATCGGCGACAGCGGCTTCCTCGTCGCGCTCGGCCTGTTCGTCCTCGCCGCGCTCGCGCTGCTGATCTATCCGCATTATCCCGAGGCGAGCACCGAGACGCTGGTCAACACCGACCTCAAATATCTGCCCGCGCAGACCGAGGTCTGGCTGTCCAGCCAACGCAAGGCGCTCCCCGCCCCCGCCGCCAACCAGCTCGACCAGATCGGGCTGCGGCTCGAGACGCTGGGCCCGCAGCTCCAGACGCTCGATCCGCGCGAACCGGCGGCGCAGGAAGTGCGCAAAATCCTGACCGAGCATCTTCCCGATCTGGTCAACGGCTATAAGCGCGTGCCCGAACCGCTGCGGCGCGAACGCCAGTCGAACGGCCGGACGCCCGACCAGCAGCTGGCCGAAGGGCTCAAGCTGATCGACGAGGAGATTGCAGAGATGACGCGCAATATCGCCGCGGGCGACCTCGACTCGCTGGCGACCCAGGGCAAGTTCCTGGAGCTGAAATATCGCGATCCCGAGGGCATGGGCGACTAGGATCCAACGGGTTCAAACACCCGACATTGTCATTCCCGCGAAAGCGGGAATGACACAAGATGAGTGAATCCAGCCGGATCGGTCGATGCGATAGCCGGAGTCGGGAATCGCTTTGAGAATCAGCTCGTCGCCCTTTAGTCTCACCCCAACCGGGAGAGATGATGGCATCGGCATTGGCGTTCATGGTGGCAGGCGACAATATCGTCTTCACGTCCGCGCTCGTCCTGATGCTCCTGATCGGCGTGGTCGAGGCGATCGGGCTGGGCGGAAGCGCAATCAGTCTCGATTCGCACGCCGATCTCGATGGCGATCTGCTCGGCTGGCTTGGCGTCGGGCGGCTGCCGTTGCTCGTGCTGCTGGTGGTCTTCCTCTGCCTGTTCGGCGTGATCGGCCTCTCGCTCCAGCAACTCGCGGTTTCGCTCACCGACGACACGCTTTCGCCCTGGCTCGCGGGCAGTGCCGCCGCCGTCGCCGCATTGCCGGCGACCGGCCTGCTTTCCCGACCGCTGGCGCGCATCCTGCCACGCGACGAAACCACGGCGGTTTCGATCGACAGCCTGGTGGGGCGTAGCGCCGTCATCGTCACCGGCCGCGCGTTCCAGGGATCGCCGGCACGGGCGCGCGTTTTCGATCATCATGGCCAGGCGCATTACGTCATGGCCGAGCCCGATAATGCCGGGCAAAGCTTCGCGGAGGGGGAGGACATCATCCTCGTCCGCCGCGAGGATCATGTTTTCCGCGCGATCAGCGCCGGACGCTCACTTCTCCCACAGCTGGATCCATGACCCCATGAACGAGATCGTAGAAAGCGGCAGCAGCATGCTCCCCGTCCTCATCTATGCGGGCATCGGCCTGGTCGCGTTGATCACGCTCGGCATCATCGTCGCGCGACTCTACAAGCGCGCATCGAAGGAGATCGCCTTCGTCCGCACCGGTTTCGGCGGAGAGAAGGTGGTGATGAACGGCGGCGCGCTGGTGCTGCCCGTCTTCCACGAGACCATGCCGGTGAACATGAACACCGTGCGGCTCGCGGTCGAGCGCAAGAATGCCGACGCATTGATCACGCTCGACCGGCTGCGGATCGACGTGAAGGCCGAATTCTACGTCCGCGTGAAGCCCGATGCCGGCTCGATCGCGGTTGCGGCACAGACGCTGGGCCTGCGCACGATGAATCCCGAGGCGCTGAAGGAACTCGTCGAGGGCAAGTTCGTCGACGCGCTGCGCTCGGTCGCGGCGGGCATGACGATGAACCAGCTGCACGAACAGCGCAGCGATTTCGTCCAGAAGGTGCAGCAGGTCTCGTCCGCCGATCTCGCGATGAACGGCCTGGAACTCGAATCGGTCTCGCTCACCGGGCTCGACCAGACCTCGATCGAGCATTTCAACGCCAACAACGCCTTCGACGCCGAGGGTCTGACCAAGCTCACCGAGCAGATCGAGATGCGCAAGAAAGCGCGCAACGACATCGAGCAGGATACGCGCGTCCAGATCGAGACCAAGAATCTCGAAGCGCAGCGCCAGTCCTTCCTGATCGGCCGCGACACCGAGTTCGCCCGGCTTGAGCAGGAGCGCGAGGTCGAAATGCGCCGGGCCGAACAGATCTCGGTCGTCGCCAGCCAGCAGGCGGAACGGCAACGCGAAGCGGATCAGGCACGCATCTCCGCCAAGCAGATGACCGATTCGGCGCAGATCGAGGCCGATCGCGCGGTGCAGCAAGCCCGGATCGCGCAAGAGCAGTCGATCGAACTGGCGCGCCAGGAACAGCAGATCGCGGTGCAGAATAAGAGCCGCGAGGAAAGCCAGGCGCGTGCCGAAGCGGACAAGGCGCGCGCCGGCGCAGTCGCCGCGGAAGAACAGGTGGTGACGGCGCGCGAATCCGAAGTGGCGGAACGCACAAAGAAGATCGAGCTGATCGAAGCGTCGAAGGAGGCCGAACGCCAGGCGATTGGCGTCAAGGTCCAGGCCGAAGCGGAGAAACAGGCTGCGTCGGACCGCGCAGCGGCTGTGCGCGAGGCCGCGCATGGCGAGGCCGAAGCCGAAAAGCTGCGCGCCGAGGCCGCACGTGTCCGCTTCGAGGTCGAAGCCGCGGGCCAGCGCGCCGTCAACGAGGCCGCGAACCTGCTGTCATCGAACCAGATTTCGCTCCAGACCAAGCTGGCGCTGCTGAAAGTGCTGCCCGAAGTGGTGCGTGAAGCGGCAAAGCCGATGGAAGCGATCGACAGCATCAAGATCGTCCAGGTCGACGGGCTGACCGGACGGGGTGCCGGCGGCGGCGGTGGCGGCGCCAATGACGACGGATCGGGCGGTGATCGCAATCTCGCCAACAGTGCGGTCGCCGCGGCCTTGCGCTATCGTGCGCAGGCGCCGGTCATCGATGGGCTGATGAAGGAACTCGGCTTCGACGGCAGCTCGCTCGACAGCCTGGTGGCAAGCGCTGCCGCCGGCCACGATCCGGTCTCCGGCGAAGAGCCCGCCCGCAAGCTGCGCGGCCGGGCTAGGCCGATCAAATCCGAGGGAGACGAAGACGCTGCCGCCGCCGAATAGACGGTGAGCCGGCGATCAGGCGAACCCATCGGCGATCAGCGAGACTGGCGTCGATCCGATCGTCTGATCGCCGATTTTGACGGCCGCCATGGCGAAATCGTACAGGAGCGTCCGATCGCCATCGGCGAAGCGCAGCGTCGCACCGGCGGTGCCGATCGGAACGATCAGTTCGAGATCCTCCGACAGCAATATCGCGTAGCTGCCCGAAACACGTGCGGTGAAATCGGTCGCCGCCTCATGCACCACCACAGTATCGCCGCCCGCATTGAACGATGCGCCGAGTTGAACCCGGCCCCCCAGAACTTCCAATGTCTCATGGCCAAAGGTTCCGAAGACATCCACATTGCCTGAGACAGCAACGGACTCCCCTCTTCCCATCACCACGCGGCCGGACGTATCGGATGGTCCTCCTGTCGGAAGAGAGCCGGGCTCGGGGACGGCAAGGAGCGCCGCGACCGCCGACCCGATCGACTGTCCGCCGATCCGGACCGCCTCATCGGAAAAGACGAGCGTGCGCATTCCATCTTCGAACGACAACGTCGTCCCGACCTCGCCGACCGGAACGGCGATCTCGGAATCGCCGTCGGACAAAATCGCGAAGCTGCCGCTCAGCGATACGACATAGTCGGCAGCATCGCCCGCCAGACGTATGAGATCGCCGCCGGCGTTGAATGATGCATCCAGCACGACCGAGCCAGGGCGGTCGAGGATCGTTATGTCCTGAAAGCCCGTCCGTGTGCCGAAGATATTGCCGTTTGCGCTACTCCAGGCACCCTCGAAATCTTTTGGCGCCAACAGCCTGCTGGGATTTGCAACCGCGATGGTGGTGAAGTCATAGTCCGTCAGGCCGGCATGGTCGTTGCCGGACCGATCCTCGATCGCCCCTGCCGCGATCGTCAGCGAATAATGCGTGCCAAGGGCAAGCCGCTGTGTCGGATCGATCGTCAGTGTCGAACCGGTAACGACGATCCGACCGCTGGTCGCGACATCGAATGTCTCGACCACCGAACCGTCGCCGCGACGCAGGACGATGCTTCCCGTCCCGCGTGCGATCATCTCGTCGAAGGTCGCTACGATGTTCGCATTCGCCACAATCCCGGTCGCGTCATCGGCCGGTGACAATCCGGTCAGGACCGGCGCGGCGCGATCCACCGCCGATGCACGCAATTCCGCCATCGTCTTGACGACGCCCGCAAAATCGACGCTCTCCACATTGCTGAGACGGTCGGTGCCTTCATTCTTGGTCTCGACGATGCAGATATCGCCTTCGAAGCTGATCACGCAATTGGCGAATGCATCGGTGAACCCCACACTGTCCGTACCGCCGCCGCCATCGATGCTGTCGTCGCCACTCCAGCCGACAAGCCGGTCATCATCGTCCCCGCCATCCAGCCGGTCATTGCCGGGACCGCCCTCCAGCGTATCGTTTCCGGCCTCACCCATGAAATACTCGTCGCCGAACACGCCATAAAGGCGGTCATTGCCGCCGCCGCCCCGAACCGTGCTGTCACCCTCGATCGTGCCGCTGAAAAGGTCGTCGCCCTTCCCCATCTGGAGATCGAATGCCTCGATCGACGTGAAGTCGATCTGGGGGACTCCACCCAGCAGGATCCTGCCACTGGTCTGGTTGGTCTGGACGATCCAGGCCTGGTCGGACTGTCCGGCCCAATCGGCCAGCGTCAAAATATCGGAGCCGGCACCGCCATCGACGCTGCCCAGACCGAGTCCGGGATCGAGCCGGTCGTTGCCATAGCCGCCCAAAAGCGTATCCCTGCCCGCACCGCCCAGCAGCGTGTCGTTGCCGAGTTCACCAAGCAGCAGATCGTCACCGTCGCCACCCGAGATGAAATCGGCGCCGTCGACATCGAACAACCCGTCCGAACCGTCACCGCCATAAAGCGTGTCCGCGCCTGCGCCGCCCTCCAGCGAATCCGATCCCTCGCCGCCGACGATGAAGTCGCCGCCATCGCCGCCCTGCACGCTGTCGCCGCCCGCCATGCCGAAGATCATGTCGGCGCCGGCCGTGCCGATGATCGGATTACCCCCACCGCCGTCGATCGCGGCCGCAACCGCGCCGGGCAGCAATTGATCAAGCGTGAAGCTTCCGTCGACCAGGATGGAGAGAATGCCGCTCGCGGTCGTCGCGTTCAGCCGTGTCGCCCCACCTTCCGCCGCGATCGAAAAGCTGGTCGCGCCGGTCAGTCGCAGGTCGATCGTGTCGACGCCGGGTGTGAAATCCACGATCCGGTCCGACGCGGACTGGGTCGAATCGCCGGGCGTGACGAACAGGAAAATGTCCGCGCCATTGCCGCCGCGCAACATGTCCGCGCCGCCACCACCGATGATGGTGTCGGCGCCGTTGCCGCCCTCGATGCTGTTGACGACCTGATTGCCGGTGATCCGGTCATTACCGCCGCCGCCGATCGCATTCTCGATCACGACGCCGTTCGCGATCGAGAAGCCGCCGATGATACCGGACGCCTGCGAGAAATAGCCGCCGCCGCCGGGTGCCACCTGCAGCGTGGCGGCGCGCAGGTCGATCACGCTCGACGCTGTCCCCTGATAGCGCACCGTATCGGTGCCGCCCGCGTCCCAGATGCACCAGAAATAGGTGCCGACACCGTTGGACGACGGCAGATCGTAGATATTGTCGCCCGCTCCGGTCGCCATATTGGCGCCGTAGATCGCCTGCGCCGCGGCGATGTCGAACGCCATCGGTCCACCGATATAGCCCCAATCGATCGCGCCGGAACTGCCGAACAGCTCGCGGTGATTGTCGACATAGGACATCACGCTGAATGCATTGCCGTTGAGATCGAACGATCCGCGCTGCTGGTCGCCCGAGGCTCCGGGGAAATAGGCGTCTCCGAAGCCGCCATTATGGGTATGATCCAGACCCAGCCCATGGCCGAGTTCATGGAGGAAGATGAGAAAATACTCGCCGCCGACGACATTCTCGCCAGGGTCGCTGTTGGGCAGCAGATCGTAGCCGCCGCCATAGATCCCAACGATCGAACTCGGAAAATAGTGGAAGGCGGTCCCGAACGAGCCCGGCGCGACGATCCGTTCCACCCAATTGGCTTGAGACGCAGAGGACACTTCGGCGAAGCTGAGATTGATAATGCTCGACCATGCCGCCACGGCCGCCCGCAATCCGTCGCCGGCGCCGTGCAGATTCCAGTCGTTCAAGCCGTCGAGGTCGTGATCGCTCGGCTCGATGAAATAGGTCACAGGGCTGGCATTGCTGTAACGCGTGCCGATCGCGAGCGCGAGAATGAACGGATTGTCGGTCGCCGGCGTGAAACTTTCCGCGGTCGTACTCATGAAGACCCATCCCCTCGGTCTCGAACCTCCCGGTCGGTCTAGCGAGGACGCAAAACATCGACAACAGCGGCACAGAGGCGTGGTCGCATTGTCATGTCCCGGCGCTTGAGCGGAGGAAGACGCCCGGCCGACCATCGACGGTCGGCCGGGCGCGATCTCCGGCGATCGATCAGCGCAGCTTGTCGATCAGGAAGGTCATGCGGTCCGCCATCAGTTCGGGCCGGCTGAGCGGATCGCTGACGCCATGGCCGCCTTCCTGATCCTCCAGATAATAGACCTCGGAGCCCGCATCGATCAGGCGCGCCGCCATCTTGCGGGCATGGCCCGGGCCGACACGGTTGTCCGATGTGGCGACGGTGAGCATGAACGGCGGATAGGATTTGCCCGCCTGCACATTCTGGAAAGGCGAGTAACGCTTGATCGCCGCGGCCATCACCGGATCGCCCGGATCACCATATTCGTTGGTCCAGGCGGCGCCCATGCCCATCAATGGCATGCGGATCAGGTCGGTCAGCGGCACGTCGCTGACGATCGCGCCGTAAAGGTCCGGGCGCTGCGTGCCCATGGTCGCGGCGAGCAGCCCGCCATTGGACTGGCCGAACACGCCGAGATGCCTGGGCTTGGTGAAGCCTTCGCCGATCAGCGCCTCACTGACCGCGGCGAAATCGTCATAGCTGTTCTGGCGCTTCTCGCGGATCGCGGCCAGATGCCATGCCTCGCCCCGGTCGCCGCCGCCGCGGATCAGCGGCAGCACCAGCGCGCCGCCGCGCGTGAGCCAGGGCACCAGCGAACGCCCGCCGACGATCGCATCGAGATAACCGGGCGTGAACGAGATCGCGAAGGCGCCATAGCCGGTCATCAGCGTCGGCGTTTCGCCCGGCCGCGCCGGCGATTTCGGGCGCAGCAGATAATAATCGATCTCGGTGCCGTCCTTCGACCGCGCGGTCTTCAGATCGACGGTGAAGCGGCTGGTGTCGAACACCGGTTTTTCGGCGAAAAGTTCGGTCGATCGCCCGCCGGCGCCGGACAGGTCCAGCCGGGTGGGCAGCAAATAGCCGGTCCGCTGCAGCACCGCATCGTCGCCTGCGGGATCGGCCACCGCGACACTGATGCTGGTGCCCACCGGTTCCGCCGCACCGCGCGCCACCGTCCATTTGCCGTTGGCGAAGGTCGCGGTATCGAGCCGCTTCACGCCGCGGCTGTCCATCGCCATGCGAACGGTCGTCCGTCCGGCGGACAGGCCGCTGAACCCGGACAGGAAGTCCCGTCCGTTGGGAAGCGCCACGACGCTGAAACGCTTGTCCGCCGGCGTCACACGCCGAACGTCATAGGCGACGACGGTTTCGGCGGGCAGAGCCCTGCCGCCGACCTTCGCCTCCTCGGCCAGCTGGGTGACGATCCAGTCGCCGCCCGTCGCGAACGCCATCATGCTGCGCCGTTGCGGGATAGCGGTAGTCTCCACCGAACCGTCCTTGCGGACGATCAGCGTCTCCAGGTTCGAATAGTCGATCGCCCGGCTGATAACTCCGACGCGCTCGTCGCCGCTGCCGGCGGTCGTCAGCGTCATGATCGCGTCGTTTGGCTGCGCGCGATAGACGACCCTGGCGGATTCGAGCGGCGTGCCCCGCGTCCAGAGCGATATGGTGGTCGGCCAGCCGGTCGCCAGCTTGGGCGCATCGCCCAGCGCATGTTCGATCAGCAGGTGATCGCGATTCATCCAGACCGCCTGGGCGCGGCTGGCGGGCACGCGGAAACCGTTCGCCACGAAGCGGCCCTCCTTCAGGTCGAACTCGCGCAGTTCGACATCGTCCGCGCCGGCCGGCGACAGCGCGAAGATGCAGCGCGTGTAATCGGGGGCCAGGCAGGCATCGGCGAACGAATAGGTGTGGAATTCATAGGGCTTGCCGTCCGCCTTGCGGAGCGCGTCGACGTCGAGCAGGTCGCGCCAGGCGCCGATCCTGCCGGCGGCGTCCTTGCTCGCGATCGAGAGCACGCCATGGGGATTGGCGACCGAGCGCCGGAACCGGAGGATCTGATTGCCCAGCGGATGGAATTGCGGGGGCGGATCACCGGCCGTCAGCAATGTCCGCAACTCGGCCTCGATCGCGGCACGATCGGGCAGCGTCCCAATCTTCGCCTGCGCCGCCTTGCTTTGTTCGGCCGCCCAGGACAGCGCCTTGGCGCTCTGCGGCTCTTCCAGCCACTGATAGCGTTCGTCCTGCGCATGGGCGACACCGCCCGATGCCAATAGCGTCGCTGCCATCATGCCCAGCGCCTTGCCGGTCCGCACCTGCGGGAAAACATCCTTCTTCATCATCTCACTCCATATTCTATCTGCTTGGTGACGATCTCGATCAGCGCGCCGGGCCGCCGAAGCGGAAGCTCGCTTCGATCCCGATGGTGCGCGGGCGAAAGCGAAAGGCGGTGATGTCGTTGTCGCCCGGCGCGATCGGCTGGACGCTGCGATAACTGGTCGCGCCGCTTTCGTTGGTCAGATTGTCGGCGAACAGCGCCACGCTAAGCTGGTCGAAATCCACCCCGATGCGTGCGTCGATCCGATCGGTGGCATCGCCGGGCAGATAGCCGGGAAAGGAGTTGAAGCGCCGCGGGCTGGCATGCTGCCAGCCGATGCGCGCGGTGCCCAGCACGCCGTCCGCGATCTCGGTCCGGTAATCGGCCGACGCATTGGCGGTGAACTTGGACACATCGTCGACCGCGGCGCCGTCGACGATCCCCGTGCCTGCCACCGCGCCCGAATAGGTCGCGTCGACATAACCACCACTGGCCGAAAGCGTGAGCCCCTTGGCCGGCCGCAGGATGACGCTCAGCTCGGCGCCCTTGGTGTGGGTGCCGTTCGAATTGATCAGCCCGTTGAAGCCGGTGGTCGCGATCGGGATGCGGACGGTGACGTCCTTCCAGTTGCTGTAATAGATCGCGCCTTCGATCGTCAGCATGCGATCGAACAGGTCGGCCTTGCCGCCCAGTTCGTACGACCAGATCGAATCCTGCGCGAGCGCGGGCGGCAGATCGATGCCGAATTGCTGGCCCAGCGCGACCGAGACGGTGGGCTGGAGTTGGCCGGCGCGGAAACCCTTGGCGGCGCTGGCATAGATGGTCGTGTTGGGCTGAGGGTGCCAGGCGATGCTGAAGCGCGGATTGACGCTTTTGTACGTGTCGCCCTCATCGGGGGTCACGACCCCGGCATTGACTTCGTACCCGCCGAGATCCTCTTCATAATAGCGGAGCCCCGCGGTGATATCGATCGGCGCGCCGCCAAGCGTATAGGTCGCTTCACCGAACACGGCCTTGGCCTTGCTGCGCGTGAAATCGATGTTGTCGATGCCGAACAGCGCGAATTCGACGCCGTCGCTGCGCTCCGCCTCGCGCAGATAGCCGCCGACCGTCCATTGCAGCGGGCCGTCGCCGGTCGACGCCAGCCGCAGTTCGTGCGCGTCGACATCGATGTCGATGGTCGCGGTGAGCGTGCCGCCGAGCAGCGGACCGCTTTGCGGCAGCGCATATTTGCTGTGCGAATAGCCGTAGAACAGCTCTACCCCGCCGAAATCATAACGCGCCGCGCCGTTGTAGAGCCGATATCTGGACTTGCTGGTCAGTACCGAGGAACGCGACTGCTGCCCATCGTCGGTCGCGGTGGAGCCGCCCTGCGGAAAGCTGCTGTTGAAAATCCAGTAACTGCCGGTGATCGACAGGCGATCGGTCGGATCGAAACGCACCTTGGCCCGGAAGGTATCGAAATTCTGGTCGTTCAGGTTGCGCGTGCCAGCCACGCGATTGTCGATCCAGCCATTGAAACGTTCATGCGTGCCCGCGACGCGGACCGCGAGCACGCCGGGGATGATCGGCGCGTTGAATGCCCCCTTGATCCCGCCATTGGTGGCGCCGCCATGCGTGTCCGAAACGAAGCCCGATAGTTTGGCTTCCCAATTGTCGAGGTCCGCGCCCTTGGTCAGGATGCGGATGGTCCCGCCCATCGATCCTTCGCCGAACAATGTGCCCTGCGGACCGCGCAGAACCTCGATCCGGTCGAGATCCCAGGCACGCACATCGGGGTTCAGCGGAACGGTGACGCCGGTGAAGGGCAGGTCGTCGAGATAATAGCCATTCTCGTTCGCGCCGAGCGAGGTGGAGATGCCGCGGATCGTGATGCGGGACAGGCCGTTGCCCTGATCATAGACGCCGACGCCCGGCGCCTCTTGAAGAAAATCGCTCAGATTGCGCGCGCCGCGCTGTTCCAGCGCCTCGCCGGAAACCACGTTCAGCGCGATCGGCACGTCGATCGCGCGCTCCTCTCGCTTGCGCGCGGTCACGACGATATCGTCGCCATCCGGCGCATCGACTGCCGGTTTCCTGTCCCCGGCGCTTTGCGCCATGGCGGGAGTGATCGTCGCCGCGCCGCCGAGCAGGCCGATCATGATCGCGTGCCGCAGGTTGAATTTGGCCATGTGGTGTCCCCTTCTCTCTTGTTATGTTCAGAAGGACGCGCCAGCCGCGGGGACAGATAGGACGATGTCCGAATTATTTCGGCGGACACGGAAAATTCGCGCGAGCCGCTATCCCTCAGCGGATCTGGCGCGTCATGCTAGATAGGGCTCACCAGATGGTGGCGACGGCGAAATGACGGCGGTGGCACAGGAACAGCAGCAATCGATCGAGAACGATCTCTGCCGACGGTGGCGGCCGGCGCTGGTCTCGTTCTTCCTGCGGCGCATCCGTCATGAGGCCGAGGCGGAGGATCTGGCGCAAGAGGTGCTGTTGCGCGCGCTCAACAGCAAGACAGCGATCGACCAGCTCGATGGCTATATCTTTCGCATCGCGCAGAATCTGCTCGTCGATCGCGCGCGCCGGCAACAGGTGCGCGACAGCCATGCCAATGCCATATTGTCCG
>JASBTC010000311.1 GCA_030148625.1 Sphingobium sp.
CATAAGCGGCCGCCACGCCATTGCCGATATGCTGTCGGTCGAAGCGGCTTCGAGCTTGGTCGAAATGGAACCGCCACGGTGCGCCCGCCGTTTGTTTCGTACGTGCGCCGAATGGAGTGGATGCCATGACCGAAGATACCAGACCCAAGCCCGGCGATGCCGGGCACGACCAGTCCATCTCCGAACGGCTGGAGAAGGACCCGAAGGACAAGGATGCCAAGCTGGACGAGGCGCTCGACGAATCGATGGACGCCTCGGATCCGCCCGCAATCACGCCGAAGGGCGGCAAGGACCCGGCGCCGTCCTCGGGTTACGATCCCGATGCGGAGGAACGCCGCCGCGCCGGCTGAAACACGAAATTGCGACTCAAGTCGCGCGCGTAACGATGTGTTGCGCGCGCGCAACGCCCATCGATGAAGTTTGTGCAACGCAACAAATCATCGCAAGCCGCTTGCCGGGCAGCCATTTCTCTGATTCCTTCGTGAATGGGAGCCGAACGCCCGGTTAAATAACCAGTAACCATGTTGGGCGCATATTCGGATCCGGGGCAGAAGGTCTGGAGACGGGACATGGGCACGAAAGCACGACCGGCGGATGGCGCGATGACGCTGGCGGAGATCAAGGAGTTCGCGAGCTTCCCGGCAAGCACGCAGCGCTATATCCGCCGCTCGCTCGACGTCGGGCTGGAACGGCACGATGCACTGCAGATCTGGTCGCGCGACGTGATCGAGGCCGCCAGCATCAATGCGCAGACACGGATCTACGAGCGGCTCCACGAAATCCGCGCGATGGTGCCGGACGATAGCGGGCTGGATTCGGTCGAACCGTTCATTGCGCCGCTGATCACCGTCTCGGCCTTCGATCTGGGCCAGGACCGGCTTCCCGGCTTCGCATCCTATCGTTTTCTGTACGAGCGGCTGATCGGCGCCGGCATCCGGCCATGGCTGCCCGCGGCCTTTTGCGGCGCGGCGGCGCTGCCGCATCTCCACCCGGAGAAGCGGCGCGTGTTGCTCCAGTCGATCAGCGAGGCGGCGGCGACGGCGCCCGGCTGGTCGAACCGCGAGCCGATCTTCTATCCCGAATGGGTGGAAAAGGTGGATAGCACCGCGCTGCCACACTGATGGAAGCCGGATACAAGTAAGCCCCGTCGCCAGTGGCGGCGGGGCTCCCTCGACGGCTCTTCCCGCAAGGGTCCGAGCCGGTCAATGCTCTGTCTTTCGATCAAGCGGAGATAAGAACGAGCGGGGCACGGTTCGGTTCCACCGGCCCGCATTTTTTTCGATCCTCAGGCCAGCGTCATCAATCGCAGCAGTTTCGCGTCCTGAAACGGCCTGATGATCCGGCGGATACGATCGGTGCGTGGCGATTCATACGCCAGATTGTAGAAGCTGTTCGCGATCACATCCGCGATCTGGACACCCGCCGAGCGGCGGCTGTCGGCCAATCGCGTGCGTCCGCATTGGCCCAGCAACGCCGCGACGCCGTCACGGACCAGGGCAAGCGTCGCCGGATCATAGCGTCCATCGTCGATGATCACCTCCGCACAGCCGCCGCTTTCAGGCAGCCAGGCCTCGACCACGGTTTCGAGCAACGCGGCATAGGCGCGCAGATCGCGGCCATGTTCCTCCGCCAGTCGCGCGGGGAGCCGATCGGTCCGCACCTCGCAGATGATCGCCCGCCCCCGGAACCGCTCGAGCAATTCGAAGAACAGGCCCCGCTCGACCAGCGAGATCCGGCTGCCCTTCATCTCACCGCGCAAGGCGGTCACCAACTTGAATCGCGCCAGCAACGCGTCGGCATCGTCGGCGGCGATCGACACGCCGGCAAGGATCATCGCCCCCGCCGACATGCCGCCGCTTTCGTCGCAATAGATCGGCATGGTCCGGCGATAGCGGGCCGGGCGCGCCGTCAGGCGCCCTGCGCCGCCGGGCCGCCAATGCCGGGACGGCGGGTCTTGGGGATCGACGAGCCGCCGGTGCCCAGCGCCGGCGTCTTCTTGGACCCCGCATCGCCACGCCCGATATCCTCGCCCGCGATCGCCCGCTTCGATTCGTCACCCGAAAGCGTTTCATATTCGAGCAGGGCCTCGGCGAGCCGATGCAGTTCGTGGAGATTGTCGGTCAGCACCTGGCGCGCGGTCGCTTCGCCTTCCTCGACCAGCCGGCGGACTTCCTGGTCGATCAGGCGCGCAGTCTCTTCCGAGACGGTCTGCGAGCGCGCAACGCTGTGGCCGAGGAAGACCTCGTCCTGATTGTCGCGATAGCGCAGCCAGCCGAGCTTTTCGCTCATGCCATATTCCATCACCATCGCCCGGGCCATGTCGGTGGCCTGCTGGATGTCGTTGGATGCACCGGTGTTGAGCGAATCGGCGCCGTAGATGAGCTGTTCGGCGATACGGCCGCCAAAGCACAGGGCAAGGCGCGCCTTCATCTGCTTCATCGACATCGAATAGCGATCGCGATCGGGCAGGTTCCACGTCACGCCCAGCGCGCGGCCGCGCGGGATGATCGTCACCTTGTGCAGCGGATCGCAGCCGTCGACATGCAGCGAGACGAGCGCGTGGCCGGCTTCGTGATAGGCCGTCGCCTTCTTCTCGTCCTCGGTCATGACCATGGACTTGCGCTCCGCGCCCATCATGACCTTGTCCTTGGCTTCCTCGAACTCGAGCATCGCGACCAGGCGCTTGCCCTTGCGCGCGGCAAGCAGAGCCGCCTCGTTGACGAGGTTCGCCAGATCGGCGCCCGAGAAGCCCGGCGTGCCGCGCGCGATCGTGCGCGGATCAACATCGGGCGCCAGCGGCGTCTTCTTCATATGGACGGCCAGGATCTTCTCGCGGCCGACGATATCGGGGCGCGGCACGACGACCTGACGGTCGAAGCGGCCGGGCCGCAGCAGCGCGGGATCGAGCACGTCGGGCCGGTTGGTCGCGGCGACGATGATGATGCCTTCATTGGCCTCGAAACCGTCCATCTCGACCAGCAGCTGGTTGAGCGTCTGTTCGCGTTCGTCATTGCCGTTGCCGAGGCCGGCACCACGATGGCGGCCGACGGCGTCGATCTCGTCGATGAAGACGATGCACGGCGCATTCTTCTTTGCCTGTTCGAACATGTCGCGCACGCGGCTCGCGCCGACGCCGACGAACATCTCGACAAAGTCGGAGCCCGAAATCGTGAAGAACGGTACATTGGCCTCACCCGCGATGGCGCGCGCGAGCAGCGTCTTGCCGGTGCCGGGGCTGCCGACGAGCAGCGCGCCTTTCGGGATCTTGCCGCCGAGCCGGGCGAATCTGGACGGATCCTTCAGGAAATCGACGATCTCCTGCAGTTCCTCGCGCGCTTCGTCGATGCCTGCGACGTCGTCGAAGGTCACGCGGCCTTCCTTTTGCGTCAGCATGCGCGCGCGGCTCTTGCCGAAGCCCATCGCGCCCGAGCCCGCATTCTTCTGCATCTGGCGCATGATGAAGATGGCGATGCCGATGATCAGCAGGAACGGCAGCGACTGGTAGAGGATGATCAGCCAGATGCTCTGGCGCTCCTCGGGCTTCATCGTCACCGAAACGCCCTTGTCGACCAGGCGCTGCGAGATCATCGACGTGTCGTCGGGCAGATAGGTGCGGAAGGTCTTGTCATCGCCCAGCGTACCGCTCGCGACATTGCCGGTGATATCGACCTTCTTGACCGCGCCTTCGTCGACCTTCTGGATGAACTCCGAATAGGAAATGCCATCCGACACAGCCGTGCGGCCGGGGCGATCGAACATTGCGACGAACATCGCAAGCGCCACCAGGATACCCACCCAGATGAGCAGGCTCTTCATCCAGGGATTGCCTTCCGGTGGCTGCTTGTCGTCGTTCATCTTCGTTTCCGTCTAGAGCCTGATCGGTTGTGGCAAAACAACCGCCCGGAGCGCCCGATCCGATTCTGCCGGATCGAGCGTCATGCCAGGAGTTGCATCCAAGATAGGCGAGAATTGCTTAAAGACAATGTATCCGCGCTGAACCCGCCATTTTCGGCGTTCATTTGCCTCCACGCCGCGGCGGCGCAGGTGCGACGCGCCATCGCGCGCCCCCCCGGCATAATGCCGCGCCCATGCTCGCCTGATCGCCCGCGCGCAGCGTTGCGCGCAGACGGTCGAGCGACGGCCCTCCAGGTGAGGCCGACGGATCGATGCGCGCGATCATCCGCAGAATCAGCCGCCTGACGATCTCGTCGGGCAGGTCGGATGGATCGAGGATCAGCGAATCGCCCTCCGCCGTCACACGCTGTTCGAACAGTTGCGCGACCGTCCACGCCATCGCCGCCTCGGCATCGGCGAGATGCCCGGCGCTGGCGGCGAACGCCTCGATATCGATCCAGTCGATCTGGGCGAGCGACGCCCGCATGCGCACGCGGTCGAAGCGATCGTCATGGTTGGACGGATCCGAAACCGGCGTGATGCCGGCTGCGGCGACGATCGCGGCGAGTTCGGCACGACGCCACCCCAGCAGCGGACGCAGCACGAAACCGTTGGCGCGGCGGATGCCGGCAAGACCGCCGAGCCCGGCCGCGCGGTTGAGGCGCATCAGCAGCGTCTCCGCCTGGTCGTCGGCATGATGCGCGGTCATCACACAGCCGGCGCCGCGGCGCGCACGCCAGGTTTCGAGCAAGGCGTAACGCGCCGCGCGTGCCGCCGCCTGCACCGATCCGGTGATGGGTGCTACCGGCACCAGAATCTCGTGCGGGACGTCCAGCCTTGCGCAAATCTCGCCGACATAGGCCGCTTCGGCGGCCGCTTCGGGGCGCAGGCCATGGTCGACGGTGGCGACGGTCACGCGCCCGGGCCAGGCCGCCGCGGCAAGCAGCAGCAGCGCCAGGCTGTCCGGCCCACCGGATACCGCAACGCCCACCATGCCGCTCGGCGGCGAAGCATCGGCGGCGAAGCGCGCAACCAGATCGGGATCAGGCAAGAGACTCACATGCATCCCTTACCGCCATCGCGCGGGATGCCCGACTCCCATCGTCGTTCGAGCGGCCGCCGCCGCCCTATTTGCATTTGGCGTCGGTACGTCCCTTGGCCACCTGCGCCTTGAGGCCGGCCGATGCGGTTTCGCCATAGACCTCGCCGAACTCGTCGAACACCTTGCAGGCGTCCCCGGCCTTCTTAAGCCGAGTGAGTGCGATGCCGAGATAATAGAGGCTGTCGGGCGCCCGCTCGCCGCGCGGCTGCTTCTGGTAATTGTCGTAGAAGGCGACCGACGCGAGCGCCGGCTTGCCGTCGTCGAGATAGGCGCGACCGAGCAGATTCTGCGCGAAGCTCCAGCGCTTGTGCTTGGGATATTTGTCGACCGTCGCCTTGAGCTGAGTCTGCGCCTGGGGGTAGAATTTCGCTTCCCACAGCCGATAACCGTACAGATAGGCATCTTCGCCGGCATCGCCCGTCTCGGGCTTCGCGACCGCCTCGAGCGCGGCCTGGCGATCGGCGGTCAGCTTTGGCGGCGCGGTCGTCGGCTTGCCCGCGGCCGGCGGGGTGACGGGCTTCATCGGCAGCGTCGAGGATGGCGTCGGCGTGGGCGACGTGCCGGTACCGGTCGTCGGCGCGACGGCCCCCGTCCCTTCGAGCGCCTTCAACCGGGTTTCGGTCTCACCACGGAACTTGATGAATGCCTCGTCGAGCTGGCGCAGCTTGAACGCGTTCTGTTCGCTCTGGCCGGTCAATGTCTGGAGCTGCGCCTCGAGCGCGCTGACCCGGGCGGTCAGATCGACGACCGGCGAGCTCGCGGGCGTGCCGCCGGGCGTGGTCTGCTGCGTGCTCGGCGCGATCTCGGGCTCGAGGAACTGGCCGCTGCCGCCGGGGAAAACCTTGCGCTGGACGGCGCGCATCTCCTTCTCCAGCTTCTCGACGCGCGGCGAGAGCGTGTTGGATTGGCTTTGCGCCTGAAGCGGCGCAGTGGCGGTCCCCGCGAGCAGAACCGCAACGATCATGAGCGTGCGCATGGCTTAACGTCCCCACCGGATCTTTTGGTAAACGCCCTTATAGGGGCAGGATTCGCCTGTCCTCAAGTCAGGGGCGGATGCTGTTCGCCGCCGGCTGGCTCGCCGTTGGAGCGGACGGCCCCGGTGCGGCCCCAGGTGCGCCCCCTTGGGCAGGCGGCGTGGCCGCGCGTGCGGTCAGCGCCGCGGCACTGATCGCCACATCGCGGATCGTCGCCTGGGGCGGGCCCAGCGGTGCGACCTCCTGGCCGCCGACGGTGACGCGCAACGCGTCGGGCCGGCCGGTCAGGATCCGGGGATCATTGGCATTGGACGGCACCTGATAGCGCTCGCCGGGCTGCATTTCCTTCTCGAACAGGCGCTGCTGGCCGGCATCGCTGATCCGCAGCCAGACCGTGTCGGTCGCGGTCAGCACCACTTCGCCCGACGGCACGGCGGTCGGACGCGCGCGCTGCGCGGTACCGCCGACGGCGGTCGGTGCATCGATCGTCTCGGTCCCGGCCGCGATCGCCGCCGGATCGCGCCCATCCAGCCCGTTCATCAGCATGGTCCGCCACACGGTATAGCCGCCGCCGACCAGCAGGATGAGGATGACGAGCGTCCAGGCCAGGGTGCGCGGCGGCACGCGGGCGGGATCGGCGGGCTCGAAATATTCGGGCGCGGCGCGACCGCCCTGCGTGTTGAGTTCGGCGCGAACGTCGCGAGCGATCTCGACCTCGTCGAGATCGAGCGCGCGGGCATAGGATTTGGCGAAACCGATGCAATAGGTGACGCCGGGAAGCTCTTCGTACCGGCCCAGTTCCAGCGCCTCGAGATGGCGCAGCGGAATCCGCGTGCGGGTGGCGATATCGGCGACTTCGAGGCCGGCGGCGCGACGCGCCTCCGCCAGGCGCTCGCCGACGCTCCGGGGAAACATCTCACCCTCCGCTTCGCTCATCCGGTCTTCAGGCTTTCCTGTTTGCGCCCAAGGCCCCGTTCACCTCGGGCCAGTCCGGCCGGAAACGATCAGGGTCTCACTATTCTTAGCCCGAAACCTGATTGACGTCATCGAAAACGCGACACGTTTCCAATTCAGACGACCACGCCCCGATATTTGATCCATGTCACATCCAGCACGCTGCAATGTCAATGGGATGACATGATGCGACGTCGCGGTTGATCGCTCGATCAGGCGAGTTCGACGCTATGTGCCTGCGCCCAGCCCGCGAGCCTGGTCCGCAGGTCCTGGATCGGCGCGTCGAGCCAGCCGGCAAGCTCGGGCGCCAGCGCCGCGCGATCGAGCGAACGCAGCATCGCCTTGACCGGACCGATCGCCGCCGGCGTGATCGAAAGCCGGTCGATGCCGAGCCCGATCAGCGCCATCGCCTCGAGCGGCCGCCCGCCCATTTCCCCGCACACCGTCACCGGCACGCCCGCCTCGCGCGCGGGCAGCACGATCCGGCGCAGGAAACGCAAAATGGCCGGACTCAGCCAGTCATAACGCTCGGCAAGCTTGGGATGCGCACGGTCGGCGGCGAACAGGAACTGGGTGAGGTCGTTGGTACCGATCGACAGGAAATCGAGCTTGGGCAGCAGGACGTCGAGGCTTTCGGCGAGCGCCGGCACTTCGAGCATCGATCCGTAGCGGATGGCATGCGGCATCATCCGCCCCTGCGATGCCAGCCAGGCGCGCTGCGCCTCGAACAGCGCCTTGGCCTCGTCGAATTCCCACGGCTCGGAGACCATCGGGAACATCACGTTGAGCGTCCGCCCCGATGCCGCCTCGATCAATGCGCGCGCCTGCACTTTCATCAGCCCTTCGCGATCCATGGCCAGGCGCAACGCGCGCCAGCCCATCGCCGGATTCTCCTCCTCATCGTCGCCGTCCTGGCGCAGATAGGGCAGCGCCTTGTCGCCGCCGATATCGACGGTGCGGAACACCACCGGACGATCGCCGGCCGCATCGAGCACTTCGCGATAGAGCCGCTGCTGCTGCTGGCGCAGCGGCAGCGTGGCGGAGACGAGGAACTGGAATTCGGTGCGGAACAGGCCGATGCCCTCGGCCCCGGTGACGTCGAGTGCTGCGACGTCGTCGCGTAGCCCGGCATTGACCATCAGCGCGATATGCTCGCCGTCCTTCGTCGTCGACGACGCGCCGCGCAGCGCGGCAAAGGCGGCACGGCGCTTCTGGGTGAGGGAGAGCTTCGCTTCGAAACTCTCCTCCATCTCGTCGGTGGGGCGGACATAGACTTCGCCCTGGGTGGTATCGAGCAGCAGCACGTCGCCGTCGCCGATCAGCCGGCGGACATTGGCGACCCGGCCGAGCACGGGCACGCCCATCGCGCGCGCGACGATGATGACGTGCGCGGTCAGCGACCCTTCCTCCAGGAGCACGCCCTTGAGGCGGCGGCGATCATATTCGAGCAGTTCGGCCGGGCCCAGATTGCGCGCGATCAGGATCGTATCCTTGCGCAAGCCGAGTTGCGCCGCCGAGCCGAGCTGGCCGGAGACGATGCGGAGCAGCCGGTTGGAGAGATCCTCCAGGTCATGCATCCGGTCGCGGAGCAAAGGATCGTCGATCTGGCGCATGCGCATGCGGGTGCGCTGCTGGACGCGCTCGATCGCCGCCTCGGCGGTCAGGCCGCTGTCGATCGCTTCGTTGATCCGGCGGCTCCAGCCCTCGTCATCGGCGAACATCCGGTACATTTCGAGCACCTCCTGGTGCTCGCCGCCGCCGCCGAATTCGGCCTGATTGGCCATGCGGTCGATCTGTTCGCGCATCTTGTCGAATGCGGAATAGACGCGGTGACGCTCGGCCTCGGTATCCTCGGCCACGGTATGTTCGATCACGACGCGCGGCTGGTGATAGACCGCGACGCCCGCCGCCATGCCCTCGACCAGCTTGAGCCCGGTCAGCCGCATCGCCTGCGTATTGTTGACCTGGCCGACGGTCGCGGCATGCTCGTCGATCAGCCCGGCATTGGCGATCAGTTCGGACAGCACCATCGCCACGGTCTGCAGCGCCTCGATGACGACATCGTCATATTTGCGCGGTTCGGCATGCTGGATCGAGAGCACGCCCACCGCCGCCTCACGCCGGACGATCGGCACGCCGGCAAAGCTGTGAAACAATTCCTCGCCGGTTTCGGGCTTATAGGCGAAATCGGGATGGCTCGCCGCCTCGTCGAGGTTCAGCGTCTCGACATGCTCGGCGATGGTACCGACCAGCCCCTCGCCCAGCGCCAGCTTGGTGACATGGACGGCTTCCTGCTTCAGGCCGCGCGTCGCGAACAGTTCGAGCACGCCGTCGCGCAGCAGATAGATCGAGCAGACCTCGCTATCGAGCGCTTCGCCGACGATGTTGACGACCTGGTTGAGCTTGGCCTGGGCGTTGGAGCGCGCGGCCATGACATCGTGAAGCCGCGTCAGGATTTCGCGGGCCGAGGCGGTGGCGGAAGGAGTCATGTCACCATCGGCTAACAGAAAGCGGGCAACCGTGCCAGCGGGTCCCGCAGCCTTATATTAGCCCGCGCGGCGTGTGAGCGAACCGATCTCGGATGCGCCAGCATCTTCGAGATCGCATAGACCATCAGGCGGTGTCGCGTGGCCGCACGAAGCAGGCCGTACCCCTAGCCTTCAGCCGCTCGCAGACGCGCGCGGCCTCGGCCGAGGAGCCGAAGCCACCCGCCGCGATCCGATGCAGCGTGCGGCCGTTCGCCTCGGCCCTGGTCTGGACCAGCGGGCGTCCGTCGAGCTCGTCATTGCGCGCCACCATCTGCTGCCATGCGGTGCGCGCGGCATCGCTCGACGCGACGGCACCGAGTTGCACGACGAAATTGCCTGCCGCCGCGGCCTGGACGGGCCTTGGTTGCGGTTTCGGCTCAACCTTGAGCGCGAGCCTGGGGGTCGGGGCCGTCCTGGGCTCGGCCCGCATCGCGGTGCGTTGCAGTTCGGCGACCGGCTTGCCCGGCGCGACGGCAGCGACACGCTGTGCCGCCTGCCTTTTCTGCCCCTGGCCATTCTGCCAGCGCGCGGCATCGGCCTGATAATCGGCATAGGCGTCGAAAAAGGCGAAGAAGGGCCGTTCGAGCCGGGCCAGCGCCGTCGGCGCGAAGGCGACGAGTTGCGTCGCGTCCATCGCGACCGCCTCCGCCCCGACCCCGACGGCCGCGCGGCAGAAAGCGGGCTGGACCGGGGGAAGCGCGAAGAAATTATAGGTGCGCGTATTATGGCTGTCGCGCATCGCGACCGCCTGAGCACCGAAGCGGCGGCGATAATCGGTATCTATCGCGTCGTTGGTCGCCGCAAGCAGGGCATTATGGGTGGTGAGCATGCGGTTGTAATTCTGCAGCGCCGCCTGGGTATCGGGGTTTCGGCACGCCAGCGCGGCGACGTTGAGCGCCATGCGCACATGCCACAACGCCTCGCGCGGGCCGAGGTCGCGATTGGGCGTGATACGCTGCCCATCGGGGCCTACCGCCGGGATCGTCAGGCCCGGCGCCGCGCCCATTGGCGGCTGCGGGCGCGTCACGATATCGACCGAGACCGATTGGGGCGGCGTGGGCGCCAGGGAGACTCTGCTGCGCCCGCCGCATCCGGCCAGCACCAGGGTCAGCGCCGCTGCCGCCAAAAGTCCGTCCCTCGTCCGCATCTCGTCCTCCCGTTTCACCTGGAAACGGGGAGATGCTTGGGCTTAAATGGTTAATACCGTCTAAACCATGCGACGAGCGGAGGCGCGATCAGACGGCGCGCGCCTTCAGTGCCTCGGCGGCTTCGGCCATCAACGTGGCGATGATGTCGGCGACCGGGGCTTCGTCCTTGACCATGCCGACCGACTGGCCCGCCATCAGCGAACCATTCTCGACATCGCCGTCGATCACCGCGCGGCGCAATGCGCCCGCCCAATAATGTTCGATCTCGAGCTGCGCTTCCGCCATTGCGAGCTGGCCCTCGTCGAGCTTCTGCGCGACTTCGCGCTGCTTGACGGTGAACGCCTCGGTGCCCGTGTTCTTGAGCGCGCGGACCGGGATGACCGGCAGGCGCGGATCGATCTGAACGCTCGCGACGGCATCGCGCGCCGAAGCGCGGATGAACGCTTTCTTGAAATTGGGGTGCGCGATGCTCTCGGTCGCGCAGACGAAACGCGTGCCGAGCTGGACGCCGGCGGCGCCCATGTCGAGATAGCCGGCGATCGCCTGGCCCTTGCCGATGCCGCCCGCGACGAAGACGGGAAGCTGCTCGGCAATCTCAGGCAGCATTTCCTGTGCGAGCACGCTGGTCGAGACCGGGCCGATATGGCCGCCGGCCTCCATGCCCTCGATCACCAGCGCGTCGATGCCCGAGCGGATCAGCTTCTTGGCGAGCGCGAGCGCGGGAGCGAAGCAGATCAGCTTGGCGCCATTGGCCTTGATCGCATCCAGGCTGCCCGCGGGCGGCAATCCGCCGGCCAGCACGACATGGCTGACATCATGGCGCTTGCAGACCTCGATCAGCTCGAACAGGTCGGGATGCATGGTGATCAGGTTGACGCCGAAGGGCTTGTCGGTAAGCGCGCGCGTGGCCGCGATCTCGCCGTCGAGCAAAGCGGGCGTCATCGCGCCGCACGCGATCACGCCGAAACCACCGGCATTGGAGATGGCCGAAACCAGATTGCGCTCGGAAACCCAACTCATCGCGCCGCCCAGAATGGCGACCTCGCAGCCGAGGAATTCGGCACCGCGCGCCATGCGCCGGGCCAGTCGCTGCTGGCCGATCGTCTCGTTGCTCATTCAATCCATCCAATCGCGGTTAACGAGGCTTCGAGGGCATTACACGTCGCCTCGCATCCTGATAAGGTGGTGACAATAAGGAGAGAGCCCAATGCAAGGCTTTTTGACGATCGGCCTTTCGATCCTGGTCAACGTGAGCCTTATCGCGGGTATGTTCCCCGAACAACGACCAGGCGCCACTCCGTACAAAGTCTTTCTTTGCGGGCCGATCGGCGCGTCCACGCACACCAGCCGAATCTTCAGCGCCATCGATCGTGTCGACCTGCCGTATCTACCCTCTCTCAACGAGGTTTTCGGCTTGGATCTGAACAAATTCGAAGGCCAGCGAAGCCGCTAGCCCTCCATCACTTCCGGCGCGTCGAGCCCATAAGCGGTGTGCAGCACGCGCACCGCGAGTTCGGCATAATCTTCCTCGATCAGCACCGAGACCTTGATCTCCGACGTCGCGATCGCCTGGATATTGATGCCGCGACCGGCCAGCGCCTGGAACATCGTCGAGGCGACACCGGCATGGCTGCGCATGCCGACGCCGACCACCGAGACTTTGCAGATCTTGGTGTCGTGCTTCATCTCGACATAGCCGATCGTGTCGTGCGCCTTGGTCAGCGCGTCGATCGCGCGCGCCAGTTCCGCGCCGGGCACGGTGAAGGTGACGTCGGTCGAGCCCGTCTCATGCGCGATATTCTGCACGATCACGTCGACATTGATATTGGCGTCCGCCAGCGGCGCAAAGATCGACGCCACCGCGCCCGGCCGATCGGGCACTTCGGTCAGCGTGATCTTCGCTTCGTTCTTGTCCAGCGCGATGCCGGTGATGCGTTGCCGTTCCATTTCGCTTTCCTCGATCTCGTCCTCGCCGACGATCAACGTGCCGGGTGTGACATTGTCCGTCGGCGGCTCGAAGGAGGAGAGCACCTGGACGCGCACCTGTTCCTTCATCGCCAGCCCGACCGAGCGGGTCTGGAGCACCTTGGCGCCCACGCTCGCCAGCTCCAGCATTTCCTCATAGGTCACCTTCGCGAGCTTGCGCGCGCGTGGGACGATGCGGGGGTCGGTGGTATAGACGCCATCGACATCGGTATAGATGTCGCAGCGATCGGCCTTGACCGCCGCGGCGACGGCGACGGCGGAGGTATCCGATCCGCCGCGGCCGAGCGTGGTCACGCGGCCGTCCGAGCCCATGCCCTGGAATCCGGGGATCACCGCGACCTCGCCCGCGGCCATGCCGGCGATCAGCGCTTCGGTGTCGATCGTTTCGATCCGCGCCGATGCATGCGCCGAATCGGTGTGGATGGGCAATTGCCAGCCAAGCCAGCTGCGCGCCTTCACGCCCATATTCTGGAGCACGATCGCGAGCAGACCCGACGTCACCTGCTCGCCCGAGGCGACGACGACGTCATATTCCTTCGGATCGTAGAGCGACGAGGCCTCACGACAGAAGCCGACGAGCCGGTCGGTGTCGCCCGCCATCGCCGAAACGACGACCGCGACTTCGTTGCCCAGCTCGACTTCATGCTTCACGCGCGCGGCGACCACGCGAATTCGTTCGATCCCCGCCATGGAGGTACCGCCGAACTTCATCACGATGCGGGCCATTGCGCGTTCCCGATGTTGAGAGAAATGCCCTCTGGATCGAAGGCGCGGCCCTGATAATGATGGGGAATGACGAACGCAAGCACTCGCGCAAGCATTGGTAAAAGCATGGGCACGACGACGATAGACCCGCAGGAAGCCGCGCATTTCGGCGCGCTGGCAAAGGATTGGTGGGATCCCAAGGGCAGCTCGGCGATGCTGCATCGGCTCAATCCGGTGCGGCTGGGCTATATCCGCGAGGCGATCGACCGCCACTGGCATGTCGACGAAGCCGCGCTGAAGCCACTCGCAGGCCGGACCGCGCTCGATGTCGGCTGCGGCGCGGGGCTGTTGTGCGAACCGCTCGCCCGGCTGGGCGCACAGGTGACGGGGGTCGACGCGGCCCCGGAGAATGTCGCGGCGGCGCGACTCCATGCCGAGGGCCAGGGGCTTGCCATCGATTATCGCGCCGGCGAGCTGGAGATGCTGGGCGGTGCGCGTTTCGACCTGGTGACGTCGCTGGAAGTGATCGAGCATGTCACCGATCCGGCCGCATTCGTCGCGGGCCTGGCCGCGGCGCTCGCGCCAGGGGGACTGATGATTCTCTCGACCCCCAATCGCACCACGCTGTCGCGGCTGGCGATGGTGACGGTGGCGGAAGGGATCGGGCAGATCCCCAAGGGCACGCATGACTGGAACAAGTTCCTCACGCCCGGGGAGCTGACCGCGTTGCTCGAGGATGCGGGGCTGATCGTCTCCGACCTGCGCGGATTGAGCGTCTCGCCTGGGCGGGGGTTCATTCTTTCGGAGAATGTGTCGCTGGACTATCTGCTGACGGCGGTGCGGGGGTAAAGGACCTTATTACCTGTCATTCCCGCGCACGCGGGAATCCAGTACGATGTTGGTTTCAAACCAAGTCGTCGAACAGATCGCACCATTCGGGATTGTCCCGTTCGATCAGGTCGAGCTTCCATACACGACGCCATTTCTTGAGCGCTTTTTCGCGTGCAATGGCCAAGTGAATGTCACCAAACTCTTCGACATGAACCAGCTTGGTCACATCGTATCGTTTCGTGAATCCATCGACCATGCCGTTTCGATGTTGGTGAATGCGCTGAGCCAGTGATCCGGTCACGCCGATGTAGAGCGTCCCATTGCGGTCGCTGGCCAGGATGTAGACATGATACAGATTGCCCACGACCAGCATCGTACTGGATTCCCGCGTGCGCGGGAATGACATCAAAGAGTAGAAGCCACCCTCAAAAATCCGGTTTGTCGTAATGCGCCGGGGGCTGGATGCCTTCCATGCGTTCCGACAGCAAGGGCCGGAAACCAGGGCGTGACTTGAGGCCGGCATACCAGCGGCGCGCCTGTTCATGCCCCTTGAAATCGATGCCGCCGAGATAGTCGGCGACAGAGAGATGGGCGGCCGCGGAGAGGTCCGCGAGGCTCAGCGTCGCACCCGCCAGCCAGGTGCGGTGATCGAGCAGATAATCGAGATAGTCGAGATGGCGATGCGCGTTCTTCATCGCTTCGCGCAGGATGCGTGCATCGGGCGTCGAGCGATGGACGAGGCGCTTGGTCATGCGCTCGAACATCAAAGGCGCGGTGACATCGCCATAGAATTGCTGATCGCACCAGGCGACGAGGCGGCGGATCTCGGCGCGGTTGGGCGCGGTGCCGTTGATCATCGGCGCCCTTTCGACGGTTTCCTCGAAATATTCGCAGATCGCGCCCGAATCCATCAGGACGAGCGCCTTTTCGGTCTCGACCACGACCGGGGTCTGCCCGGCCGGATTCAGATCGAAAAATTCGTCGCGCCGCTCCCACGGATTCTCGCGGACGAGTTCATAGCCGATCCCCTTCTCCCCGAGGAGAAGACGAACCTTGCGTGAGAACGGACAAAGGGGGAACTGGAAGAGCTGCCACATGCGGGCGCGACCTTAGAGCCTGATCTGTTGAGGTGGAAGCAGGCTCTGGTCAAATAGTTGAAACCGCGATCGCGTCAATTGTCCCAATCGTCATCATAATCGTCGTGACGGGGCGGCGGCGGGGCTTCGTCATAGGCTTCGGGTCCGCGATCGTCGGGGCTCCGCAGCCTGTGCCTGATGTTCGCCAGCCGTGCGCGCAGTTCGGGCAGCATCGCGCTGAACTCGCTGGCCATGACGCCCGCGGCACGCGTCGCGTGGCGGGTATCGCGATGGATCCGCGCCTCGAAATTGGGATCGTCGCGCATCACGCGATCGCGCAGCGTGTCGCTGCGCCGCGCATCGGAGAAAGGATTGACCGCGCGTTCGACCGCGCCGACGCGCGTGTCGAGCAATGCCGCCACCGCGTCGGACACCCTGTCCGCCACGACTTCCTGCACGACCGGACTTTCGAGCATGCCCGCGACCTGGGCAGGCGCGGGCCGTTGCGCCAGTGCGGGCGTGGCGGCGGAAAGGGCGACAATGGACACGAACAGGAAACGCATGACGAATCTCCGTTACAGCGGTGGCCGTAATGGGCAGCCTGCGACTCTAGATACAGGAATCTGAGCCTCGCGTGAACGGGGGGGGGGGCACGCTACTTCTACCTGTCATTCCCGCGCACGCGGGAATCCAGCTTTTCCGTGACGCATCAGAAAGAAGAAGAAGCTGGATTCCCGCGTGCGCGGGAATGACAATGAGAGCCCCCTACTCCGCCGCCACCATCTCCTCATCCGCTTCGCCCAGCGGATGCTCCAGCCGGTTGACCATCTCGCGCGGGCAGACCTGCCAGAAGGAACCGCGGGTGCGATCCCAGTCGTCGAGCAGCGCGTTCGACCAGCGGCTGTCGGTCGCCACCGAATGTTCGGCGATCAGCGATTTGAGCTTGGCTTCCCAATAGGGCGAGGCGAGGCGCTGCCAGATGATGCTTTCGGGATTGGCCGAGCGTTCGAAATCGCCGCGCTCGTCATAGACGAAGGCCATGCCGCCGGTCATGCCC